>JBBSVE010000202.1:0-4814 GCA_038233815.1 Rhodobacterales bacterium | reverse complement strand
CCACTGGCGTTTGCTGGCCTGGTCGGATCCGTGAGCGCGGTGATGTCACGCCGGATGTCCAGGGGCGGCCACGAGATCTTGGCAAGCTCGCACCTCACCGCGGGTTTCTGGAAGAATTGTTCGCGCAGGATGGTGACATCATGGTGCTGGAACTGGCCGGGGCGCTGAAAGCCGCGACGGGCGTTGTCGCACATCCAGCATCTATTGGGCGGTTCCTGAGCAAGCTCGGTTACACGTACAAAATGTCATTGGTGGTCACCGAACGGCTCCGCGCCCGTGTGAAGCACCGTCGCCGGGACTGGCTCAGGCACCCGTGTTCCACTGGTGCAAGCCTATCCCGAACGGCGCACCTTCATTGATGAGACTTCAGTGAAGACCAATCTGACCCGCTTGCGTCGACGCAGCCTGTGCGGAAAACCTCTGGAAATGGACGCACCGTTTGGCGCATGGGGCATTCAGACGTTTACCGCAGGCCTGACGCAAGACACCCCCATTGCCCCATGGGTCATCAAGGGTGCGATGGATGGCGCGGCGTTTGAAACATACGTTCGCAATGTTCTCGCCCCAGACCTGCAGCCGGGCACTGTCGTCATTTGCGACAACCTTGCCACCTTTTGCAACAAGGCAGCCGCAATGGCTCTGCAGGATGCCGGATGCTGGTTCCTCTGTTTGCCGCCAAATTCACCCGACCTCAATCCTGTTAAGATGGCATTCTCCAAACTCAAAGCCCACCGCCGAAGGATCGGAGCCAGAACATTCGACCAGATGTTCGATGCGCTTGCAGAAATCTGCGACCTGTTCACACCAGAGGAATGCCGGAACTCATTTTGCGAGGCTGGATATGCCTCAGGTTGAAAGCAGGAGGCTTTAAAGCCCGAGCCTCGTCAGCCTTGCATCAAGCGGCCCCCAGTCAGACAGGTGCAGCCGCACGGGCAGCGTCAGCACCGAGGCGCGGAACGCGTCGGGAAGGCGCACCGCGTCTTTTTCTGTCGTCACCAGCTGCGCGCCCCGCGCCTGCGCCTCCATCTCCAGCCGGCGCATCAGCACGTCGGACAGGGGCTGGTGGTCGTCCAGCGGCTGCGTGCCCGCAAGGTCCGCGCCAAGATCGCGGAGCGTGGCGAAGAACTTCTCCGGGTAGCCGATGCCGGCGAACGCGAAGACCCGCGCGCCTTTCCAGTCCATCCCCATCGCCAGAACCTCCAGCGCGCCGGTCAGATGCGGGATCGCGACCGCAGGACCCCAGCGCGCGGCAAAGGCGGACTGCGCGGGGACAGCGCCGATCGACAGCAGCATATCGGCGCGCGCGAGGCCCGCGGACACAGGTTCGCGCAAGGGTCCGGCGGGCAGGCAGCGCCCGTTGCCGAAACCGCGGGCGGCATCGACCACGACCAGCGACAGATCCTTGACCAGTGCCGGGTTCTGGAACCCGTCGTCGAGCAGGATCGCGCCCGCGCCGGCAGCCTCCGCCGCCAATGCCCCAACCGCCCGGTCGCGCGCGATCCATGTCGGCGCGAAGGCCGCCAGCAGCAATGGCTCGTCGCCCACGTCCGCAGCCCCATGCCGCGCCGGATCGACGCGCACCGGTCCCTCCAGCCGCCCGCCGTGGCCGCGGGAGACGATGTGCGCCGCCGTGCCCCGCGCTGCCAGCCGTGCGACCAGCGCCATGACCGCAGGCGTTTTTCCGGTCCCCCCGGCATCGAGGTTGCCGACGCAGATCACCGGGCATGCAAGCCGCAGACCGGGTCGCCGCAGTCGCCGTGCCGTCGCCGCCCCATAGGCCGCACCCAGAGGGGCGAGCAGGCGCGCCCGCCAGTCGGGGCGGTCCGGTGGCGTGTTCCAGAAGTCCGGTGCGCGCATCAGGGGCGGGAGCGCGCCTGATGCGCGCCCAGCACCTCCGCGATAACGGCCATCGCGCGGTCCGTGGCCTCCGTCCCGTCCGAGGCGACGGTCCACGCGGCCTGTGCCAGCCGCGCGGTGCGGTCGGGGGCCAGCATCTCCCCCAGTGCCGCCCCGAGCGTCGCGCCGGAGCGGATCCCGACCGACGCATGCGCCTGACCGAGCCGCGCGAACCCCGCTGCGTGACGCCCGACGCGCGGTCCGTGCAGGATCGCGGAGCCAAGTGCTGCCGCCTCCATCGGGTCGCGCAGGCACCCGAGGGTCGACAGCGATCCGCCGAGGTAGGTGACCGGCGCCAGCCGATACCAGAGCCCGAATTCCGTGCAGCCGTCGGTGAGATAGACCTGCATGTCCGGCTCCGGCTCCTCCTCTGCGGCGCGGCTGGCGACGAACCAGTTCTCCTCCGCCTCCATCCGGGCGGAGAGGGGGCCGACCCGGCCGGGGTCCTGGGTGGATATGATGAGCAACAGCCGATGCGCGAGCCTCAGGGCCGCGCGATGCGCCTCGATCACGGCGCTTTCCTCGGCCTCCGGCAGACCGGCGGCGAACCAGACCGGACGGGTCGAAAGAAGCAGGGCCAGTGCTGCGCGCTCGGCCTCGGTGCAGGGCAGGGCGGCGGACGGATGCTCCATCCGCCCGGTCACGCGCACGGTGCCGGGTGCCGCCCCCGCCCGGCGGAAGGCCGCGGCCGAGAGGTCGTCGACTGCGTGGATGGCGCGAAAGCCCGCGACGAGGGTCTTGGTCATGCCGGGCCACCAGCCGTCGCGACCGCGCATGATCCGGGGGGTTGTGGCGTCCAGGAGGAGGAGCGGCACGTCGCGCGCCCGCGCTTCGTGCAGAAGGGCCGGGCGAAGCTCCCCGTCGGTCAGGACGGCCGCGTCAGGCGCCCAGTGGTCGAGAAACAGGCGCGCATCCGCTGCGGTGTCGGCGGGCCGGGGCTGGCACAACAGTTGGGGCTCCTCCACCGGATCGGGCGAGGTCAGCAGGACCCGCGGCCCGCCCTCAAGCGCCTGAAGCCGGGAGGCCAGCCGCTTGAGGGCGGGCAGGTTGTGAGGCTCCGCCGCGTCGAGCCAGATCAGCCGCCCCTCCGGCCGCCCCGGCCGCGCGCAAGCGTCGGACCGCACGCCGCGATGGACAAGGCCGTAGAGCGTGAGACCAAGGGAGCGCGGCATGACGATCAGGCTCAGTGACCCAGTTCTTCGGTCGCGGACGCCGGCTGGCCTTCATCGCGGAGCCGATGGATATGGGCAATGAAGTAGCGCATGTGGGCATCGTCCACGGTGCGTTGCGCCTCCGCCTTCCAGGCCCTGTGCGCCGCCTCGTAATCGGGAAACATGCCCACCACGTGGATCGCGGACGGGTCCCGGAAAACGGTGCCGGTCGGGGTGACGAGCTCTCCGCCAAAGACGAGGTGCAGGCGCTGGGTCATGGGGGCTCCGTGGGTTCGGGGAACGTCGGGGCGAGGGTAACGCGCGGCCACCGGCGGGGAAAGGGGCGCGGACCTCAGCCGTTCACCTTGGCGAATGTGGCGTCGAAGCGGCCCTCGGCCTCCGCGTCCCGGAGCATCCGCACACGATCGACGAGGATCTCGTCCGCGTCCGGGTGCGCGTCGAGAAGCGCCACCGATTCGGCGATGAAGTCGTCGAGCGGCATTGCGCTGGCATAGTGGCTTTGGCCGGGCTGCAATTCGGTCGCGACCTGCGGCGGCACCCATTCGATCACCTGAATGCCCTCGGGCTTCAGCGCGTGGCGCAGGCTTTGCGACCAGGAATGGATCGCGGCCTTGGTGGCGCAATAGGCCGGGGCGCGCGCGACGGGAACGAAGGCCAGACCCGACGACACGGTGACGATGGTGGCCCCCTGCGCCCGGCGCAGATGCGGCAGCAGGGCCGCCGTCAGCCGCATCGGCCCAAGCAGGTTCGTCACCACCGTTTCTTCCTCCGAAGGCTGGTCGAGCCCGTCGCGGGCCACGTCGATGTCTTTCATGATGCCCGCATTCAGGAAGACCGCGTTGAGCGAGGGATGCTCCCGTGTCACCTGTGCGGCGAAGGTGGCGATCAGGGCTGCGTCCGTCATGTCGACGACATAGGCGGTCATGCCGGGGTTGGCGTCCGTCGTTTCGCGCAGCGTGGCTTCGTTGCGCCCGGTGATGATGACCTGGTTGGAGCGGGCGTGCAGCGCCTCGGCCATGGCGCGGCCGATGCCTGAATTGCCGCCGGTGATGAGGATCGTGTTGCCGGTGAGGATCATGGATCGCTCCTTTCGTTCTGGGTCGCGCAGAGTGTGGGACGACCGGACCCCGCGTCAAGCCATGCGGATCGCAGGTTTACGACGCCCGAAGTTCGGCGTAGGGAACCCTCTGGCCCAGACCATCCGGGTGCGGCAGGGCGAGGAGGCCGTGCCGCCGGGGATTGCAGCGCCGCTCATCGGGCCGCGACACGAGCCCCCCATTCAGGTATGATCATGGATATTGCAACGATTGCAGCCCCGCTCCGGGCGGCGCTGGACGCCAAGGGTTACACCACCCTCACCCCGGTGCAGGAGGCGGTGCTGGCCCCCGAGGCGGAGGGGCGCGACATCCTCGTCTCCGCCCAGACCGGATCGGGCAAGACGGCGGCCTTCGGGCTTGCCATCGCGCCGGACCTGGACCTTGAGCCAGGTTGAAAGGGCGTTCACGACCGAAGCGCCTACGCCGTGCAGACCGCCGGAAACTTTGTAGCCGCCGCCGCCAAACTTACCCCCGGCGTGCAGGACGGTCATAACGATTTCGAGGGCCGGACGCTTTTTCCCGGCGTGCATATCGGTCGGGATACCACGGGCGTCGTCCGATACGGTCACGACACAATCTTTGTCAATATGGACTTCGATTTTGGAACAGTAACCAGCCAGGGCTTCGTCTACGCTGTTATCCACAATTT
>JBBSVE010000201.1:0-4864 GCA_038233815.1 Rhodobacterales bacterium | reverse complement strand
CGATCCGTCGTCAGCCTTCGCGCAGACGCCGGAGGCCACGATCAGGTCCGGCGCGAACCCCTTTCCCTTCAGCGCCGACAAGAGCCCCTGCCGCGCATCGGGCGCCCAGCCGATCTCCCACCGCTCCTGCGCGAGGGCGGGCAGGCGGCGGCGGTCGAGATAGTCGCGCGCGGCACTGCCCGCGCCGGTCTTGAGCTGCAGTCGGAACCAGCGGACGGCCTCCTCCAGCACGCCCGCAAGCTCCTCCCGCCGGTCGGCCTTCTTCGCGGCCACGGGGTCGCGCGCGGGCATCGTGAGGCCCGCCTCGCGCGCCAGCAGTTCGACCGCCTCCATGAAGCCGAGGTTCTCCGTCTCGCGCACGAAGGTCAGCGCGTCGCCCTTCGCGTGGCATCCGAAGCAGTAGTAGAAGCCCTTCCGGTCATCGACGTGGAACGAGGCGGACTTTTCCTGATGGAACGGGCACGGCGCCCACATGTCGCCCTTGCCCTGATTGGATTTCCGCGCGTCCCACACGACCTTTCGCCCCACCACCTGCGCGAGCGAGACGCGTGTGCGCAGGTCGTCGAGAAAGTGCGGCGGGAGACTCATGCGCCCCATATTGGCGCTCGCGCGCGCCCTGTCGAGTCGCCCCGGACCCTGACGCGCGGGTCAGCGGCGCTGGCGGGCGGCCACGCCGCGCATCGCCGCCTCGATGTCATGCCACGCGGTCCGGGCCATGGAGCGGAAGACCAGCGCCTCGAACCCCGTGCCCACCCGGATTATCAGAGCGTTCATATGGCCCAGAAGCGTTCGCGACGCCTCCCCCGGCCCCATCGTATCCAGATCGAGCGGGACGAGGCGCGCCAGAACCTCCGCCGCACCCTTGCCCTCCAGCGCCAGCCCCGCCCAGCCGTCGCTCTGGTCCGTCAGGGCGGCGTGGTCCGCCAGCCCCTCCGGCACCGGGCCGAAGAGAAAGGCCTGTCCCGGCCCGGTCCAGACGATCCGACCGCCGTCCCGTGCCACCACCCGGTTCGGCGCGGGCCAGTCGAGCAGCGCGCCCACATCCGCGCCCCGGAACGGCGCGACCGAGGTGATCCGGTCCCACGTCACCTCCCGAAGCGTTAGCCCGCCCCACGTGACCGGCCCCTGCCCCGCAAGCGCCGTTCTGGCGATGAGATCAGCCACGCACCCGGATCCCTTCCTTGTCGAAGAACACCGGATCGCAGACCCGGCACGCCACGTCGAGCCCGCGCAGATGGTCGACGAGGCGCACCTCCTCCCCCATCCGCGCCCGCCCGTCGCGCAGGAATGCGAGCCCCAGATACCCGCCGAGCGTCGGCGAGTAGCAGACCGAGGTGACATAGCCCTGATCGTTCACGCGGACCGATGCCTCGCCCCGGCTGAAAAGATGCGCCCCCGCGGTGATCACCGCGTCGCCCACGGGCCGCAGACCCACGAGCTGCTCCCGCTCCGGACCCGAAAGCCCCGGCCGCTGGCTCGCCGGCTTGCCGATGCAGTCCTTCTTGCCGCTGACCATGCCCGCCATGCCGATGTCGAAGGCGGTGATGCGGCCATGGATTTCGGCATGGGTGAGGAACCCTTTCTCGATCCGCAGGACATTGAGCGCCTCCATCCCGTAGGCCCCGCCGCCCAGCGTCTCCGCCCGCGCCACGAGATCGCGAAAGAGAGACTCGCCATAGCGCGCGGGCACGGCAATCTCATAGCCCTGCTCCCCCGAAAAGGAGATCCGGAAGAGCCGCGCCGCCACCCCCGAAAGCCGAACAGAGCCACAGGCCATGAAGGCCAGATCTACTTGCGCGTCCAGCAGCGAATCAAGGAGCGTCTTCGCCATCGGCCCCGCCACCGCGACCTGCGCCCAAGCCTCCGTCACCGAAATCGCCCGCACGTCCCAGTCGGCGCAATAGGCCTGCCGCACGAAATCGAGATGCCGCATGACCTCCCCCGCCGCGGCGGTGGTCGTGGTCATGAGGTAGTGCGCCGCCCCCAGCCGCGCCGTCGTGCCGTCGTCCATGACATGACCGTCGCCCCGCAACATGATCCCGTAACGCACCCGCCCCACCGGCAGAGAGGAGAAGGTGTTGGCATAGACGAGGTCGAGGAACCGCGCCGCATCCGCACCTTGAATGTCGATCTTGCCCAGCGTGGAGACGTCGCACACCCCGACCGACCCGCGCACCATCCGCACCTCGCGGTCGCAGGCCTCGCGCCACGTCGCCTCTCCCGGGCGCGGGAAGTAGGACGGGCGATACCAGAGCCCCGCCTCCACCATCGGCGCGCCGCGCGCCACGCTGGCCGCGTGCGAGGTCGTGAACCGTTGCGGCGCAAAGCCGGTGCCGCGCCCCCCCGCGCCCATCGCGGCAATCGAGGTGGGCGAAAACGGCGGCCGGAACGTCGTCGTCCCGGTGGCGGCGATCCCGCGCCCGGTCGCATCCGCCAGCACCGCCAGTGCAGCGACGTTGGACGATTTGCCCTGATCCGGCGCCATGCCTTGCGTCGTGTAGCGCTTCATATGCTCGACGGAGACGAAATTCTCCTGTGCCGCGAGCCGCACGTCCTTGGTCGTCACATCGTTCGCCAGGTCGAGCCACTTGCGCCCCTTGCCCGCCACCTCCCAGACCGGCGCGATGCGGTAGTCCGCGTCCTCCGCCACCGGAACCTCCGTCTCCGGCCCGTCGCGGCCCAAAGCGCCCAGCGCCAGCCCCGCCACGCGCGCCCCGTCGGCGAGACAGCCTGCGGTGGAGAACAGGCCTGTCGCCGCCCCCGCCGGATGCATGCCCGGAACGGCGTCCTTCGCGGGCAGGAACGCGGCCAGCCCCTCGTCCCAGAGCGGACGCCCGTTCAGATGTCCGGTGAGATGCAGCGTTGGGTTCCAGCCGCCCGACACGCCCAGACAATCGACCGCGATCCGCTCCTCGCCCCGGGCATGCCGCAGAGTGATCTCGCGTAAAGCCCGGCGTCCCCGCGTCCCCGTTACCGAGGCGCCGGGATAAACCGGACAATTTTCGGCCGTTGGGGCATCGGGGCGCGTGTCGATGATCGCGACGAGCGTCACACCCTCGGCCATCAAGTCGCGCGCCACCTGCCGCGCGCCGTCGTTGTTGGCGAAGATCGCGATTCGCTCACCCGGAACCACGCCGTAGCGGTGAAGATAGACGCGGAGCGCATGCGCCGACATGATCCCGGGCCGGTCGTTGTCGGGGAACGCTATCCCCCGCTCCAGCGCGCCGGCGGCGAGCACCGCCTGCCCCGCTACGATCCGCCAGAAACACTCCCGCGGCAGGTCCGCGTCGCCTGGACGGTGCAGCCCGACCCGCTCCAGCGCGGAATAGGTGCCACCGTCGTAGACCCCGGTCACGGTGGTGCGCACCATCATCCGCACGTTGGGCATCGCACCCAGTTCCGCCAGCGCAGACGCCACCCACGCGGACACCGGCGCGCCATCGATCTCACCCACGTCGGCCAGAAGCGCGCCGCCCATCTCCGCCTGCTCGTCGGCGAGGATCACCCGCGCGCCCGCCCGCCCCGCGACCAGCGCCGCCATCAGCCCCGCAGGCCCCGCCCCGATCACGAGGACATCGCAGAACGCGAATGCCGTCTCGTAGATCGCATCGTCACCCCGCTGCGACAGGCTCCCCAACCCCGCCGCGCGCCGGATCGCAGGCTCGTAGAGCCGCTCCCAGAATGCGCGCGGCCACATGAAGGTCTTGTAGTAAAACCCCGCCGACAGGACCGGTGCCGCAAGATCGTTGACCGACAGAAGATCCCAACGCAGCGATGGCCAGCGGTTCTGGCTCCGCGCCACCAACCCCTCATGGATCTCCTGCACGGTCGCCCGAACATTGGGCGTCCGTTGCAGGCCCTCGATCACCTCCACCAGCGCGTTCGGCTCTTCGGACCCCGCCGTCACCACACCCCGCGGCCGGTGATACTTGAAGCTGCGCGCCACCAGCGCCACCCCGTTCGCGATCAGCGCCGAGGCCAGCGTGTCACCACGAAAGCCGCCATACTCGACCCCGTCGAACCGGAACCGGACCGGCGCCGCACGGTCGATGCGCCCCTTGCCATCGATCCTCACGCGCCACCTCCCGGCTTTTTCTGTCCCGAAATATCCCCGCCGGAGGCTCCGGCATCGGCCACCGCGACCACGTCCGAGATCACGTGGCTCACCGTATCCCGCGTGACCCGCAGCCACGCCGCACACCCCGCCTCATGATACCAGAGCTCGCGCAGCGCCCCAGCAGGATTGTCCCGGAGATGCAGGTGATCGTCGATTGAGGCCCAATCGCCCTCGGACGGTCGCGTGAGGTAGTCCTCGGCCCCCATGTAAATGAACTCGCGACGGTCGCGCGGTCCGCAGAAAGGGCAGGTGATGCGCATGACTGTCGCCTTCAGTGCAGGTTGTGCTGGCTTCCGGTGCCCTCTTCGTCGATCAGATGCCCGGTCCGGAACCGGTCGAGCCGGAAGCGGCGCGCCACCGCGTGGCTCTCGCCCCGCGCCATAAGATGCGCCATGCACCAGCCCGACGCGGGCACCGCCTTGAAGCCGCCGTAGTTCCAGCCCGCATCGATGAAGAGACCTTGGATGTCGGTCCGGTCGATGATGGGGGAGCCGTCGGGCGTCATGTCCATGATCCCGCCCCATGACCGCAGCACCTTCGCGCGCCCGATCATCGGCATCAGCGTCATGCCGGCCTCCATCACATGCTCGGCCATCGGCAGGTTCCCCCGTGCGGCATAGGAGGCATAGAAGTCGATGTCGCCACCGAACACCAACCCGCCTTTGTCGGACTGGCTGATGTAGAAATGCCCCATGCCGAACGACACCACATGGTTGATCACCGGCTTCAGCCCATCCGTCACAAAGG
>JBBSVE010000200.1:0-4877 GCA_038233815.1 Rhodobacterales bacterium | reverse complement strand
TCGGTCGCGGCCTCACTTCTTGCGGTCGCGTTGGGAAGCCTCGCCGCTTACGGCCTGTCGCGGTTCTCCTACCGGTTCCTGTGGCTGAAGAATGCAGACATCTCGTTCTTCTTCCTCAGTCAGCTGATCCTGCCGCCGGTCGTTCTGGCCCTGCCCTTTCTCGTGCTCTACAAGGAGCTGGCGCTTCTGGACACGCAGATCGGGCTGATCCTGCTCTACACGCTCAGCGTTCTGCCCATCGTAATCTGGATCATGCGCGATCAGTTCGCGGGCATCCCGGCCGAACTGGAAGAGGCCGCGATGGTGGATGGCCAGTCGATCTGGGGTGCGTTCCTGACCATCATTCTGCCTATTGCGCTGCCGGGCATGATGGCCGCGCTGATCCTAAGCCTCGTGCTGACCTGGAACGAATATTTCTTTGCGGCCCTCCTGACCTCCACTTACGCCAATACGCTTCCGGTAATGGTCGCGAGCCAGACCGGCAGTCAGGGGATCAACTGGTGGTCGATGGCGGCGCTGTCCTTTGCCGCGATCCTGCCGCTGATCGTGATCGGCATCGGGCTGGAGCGATTCATTATCAAGGGCATGGCGGCCGGGGCGATCAAGTGACGGCGAAGCGGGGATTTGCGTTTTTGCCTGGCTGGTGCGGATGCTGAAAGGCATCGACCGACGGCTCAGCGCCGAAATCGTGCATGTGCTCATGCCGATCGGTCACGGGCACGATCTTTTGATCTGCGATGTGAACCATCCCGCCGCGACCATCGCCCGCGACACAACCTATGGTCGTCTGATGAATATGGCAGGCTGCACGCTTTTATCCGCCGCCGAGGCGATCCTGAGCCTGATGCCCTTGGACAGCTTCGTTCCCGCCCCGGTCTACGGATGGAGGTGGTTGCTTCGCCGGAGACGGTGCTGCCACTGTTCGACCAGATGCAATCACTGTGCAGCCGGATCGAGGGGCGCGCGATTGCGGTAAAACCGCTGGAGCGCTTCGCCTTTTACGCCGCCGCGAAACAAGGATTCGCCGTCGTCCGCACATCGGACGCTGGCCCCTATGGATGTTTCATCCTGAAAAAGTGTCAATCGGCACGCAATCTTGGCCCCTTATCGGCGCCCAATTTTGACCCCCCTTGGTGCAGCTGAGATGGGGCCCGAGCCGACGGAACTGATCATGGAGTGCAGGCGGGTCGGGCCTCGTTCGGGGTCAGGCGCGGTTTTTGAAGCGCCAGGACTCGTTGCCGGTTTCGACGATTTCGCGGTGATGGGTCAGGCGGTCCAGGAGCGCGGTCGTCATCTTGGCGTCGCCAAACACCGTGGGCCATTCGCCGAAGGCCAGGTTGGTGGTGACGATGATCGAGGGGCGCTCGTAGAGCTTGCTGATGAGGTGGAACAGGCGTTGGCCGCCGGCCCGGGCGAAGGGCAGATCGCCAAGCTCGTCCGTTGCCCGGCAGTGGTTTGCTGTGCAAACCATGAGAGGGGAGGATGATGACGTCGAGGCGGTTCAGGTCATCGGCCAGGCGGCCCTGTTTGCCGCTGCGGGTCTCGGTCTCCAGCCGGTTGACCAGATCGACGACGTTCTCGAAGCGCCCGCGGGTGCCGTTGCGGAGCGCGCCATTGTCCGCCATTGGTCCGAGGACAATGGCGCGCGCCCGGGCGATGGCGATGGCAAGGTGCGATTTGCCGGTTCCGGTGCCGCCGACCAGAACGACGTTGCTTTGATCGGCCACAAGACGCCGGTTGCAAGGTCGCGAACCAACCCCGCATTGATCGGGGTGCCGGTGAAGTCGACGTCGTCCAGATCCTTCGCCAGCGGCAGTTTGGCGATGGTGAGCGGATAGCGGATCGACCGGGCCTGCGTCTCGGCAATCTCTGACTGCAGAAGGCCACCGACGATGCAGGGTGGCTCGTGCTGCCGCTTGATGCCGGAGGCCATGACGGCCGCCGTGTCGCCGGGAGGGGGCGGCCCCCCGGGAAGGCCCCGGGGGGCCGCAGACCTCGTCATAGGCGCTGCGCATCCCGTAAAGCTTCAGCGTTCCCATCAGGTCGAGGATTTGGGTGTGTTCCATATGGGTTGGTCCTCCTGAGGCTGTCGTAGCGTGCGCAATCCGTTGGCCGGCAGGCGAATGCGTGCATGCGCCGAGAGGCGGCCACCGGTTCATGGGTCAGGCGCAACGCGGTTGGGGTCAGAAGCAAGGGGGATGGAGACGGATCGCGGCTTCGGGCCAGAATGTTGATGACGACCGAGGCGGAGAAGACACCCTGTTCCAGCGCCTCCCTGCAGGCGGCTTCGACCGCCGCGATCCCATCGGTGGAGACGCAGCTCAGGATCGAGACCATCTGCCTGTCGCCATCACTGACAGCCTTCAGCTTACGCCGGATCACGGCCATCGCGGTGGGCAGAACCCAGTCGCGGAACGGTGCGCTCGCCATTGGGCTCGAACCAATGGCGCCTTCAATGGCTCGCTGCGCAAGGCGCCGGGTTTGCGCGCCAGAACAGGGACATAGTGCCAAGGATCGGAGATCGTCTCAAGCCGGCCAAAGCACCGGGGATGCTCTGCGACAATGACGCCATCCTGGCGGATGACGACCCGTTCGGCGTTGGCATGGATTTTGACGGGCCGGCCAACCGCTGTCGAGATCACCGAGTATCTGTTCCTCAGGGAATCGATCCACCGGATCGATTCCCTGATCTGCGTCACTGTCGAACCGCACCGTGCAGGTCTTGGATACCGAAGCCGGCACGCTGTGGAAGCCTTCGAACGGCCCGGCATAGGGGACGAGGTGGGAGCGCTCGGCCTCGAACATCGGCCAGATCCTCTGATCGGCCTGTTCGGGATGGCGGTGCGCCTTGGCATAAGCGACACATTTGTCGAGCAGCCAGACGTTCAGGTCGTCCAGACTCTTGACCCGCAGACGCGGTGTGAAGAACCGCTCTCGCACCAAGCCGACCTGGCTCTCGACCTGGCCCTTCTCCCAGCCCGATGCCGGCGTGCAGGGCCGTTCATTGAGGCGCCATTGGTCCGAGCCCAATGGACGGCGGCTGGACGCGGTAATGGCTGCACATCTGCCGGAAGCGGCGGTTGTATAGTCGTTCCTTGCCAATAAAGACGGCTTCGACCGCAGTCTTCGCGTCCATTGTCCTCGGACCAATGGCGGACAATTCCCGCTGTCGTAGAGGCCCCGCGTGCAGGTGCCCCGAAAGAACGCGAAGGCCCGATCATGGGCATCGAACACCATCTCCTGGCTCTCGCGCGGATAGGCCCGCACGTAGAACATGCGGCTATTACAAGCCTGATATGCGCGACCTTCACGGTCATTGCCACGCCGCCGATCCGCACGACCTCATGGCTCCCGTCGAACTGATAGGCTCCCCTGGCGCATAATAGAGCGGCACGTAGGCCTCCGCCGTCACTGATCCGCGGGCCTTCGACCAGGCCTTGGCATAGCGACGGACAGCATCGTGGCTGCCGTCATACCCAAGCGCCCGAACCTCTTCGTAAATCCGGATCAGCGTCAGCCGTTCCCGGGCGGCCTTGCCTGCATTGGCAAGAAGGACCCGATCAACATGCTCAACCCACGGCCCGATCTTCGGCAGCGGCTGGTGTTCGCGCTCATAGCGGAAGTCAGTCTCGCCCGACCGCAGGATCTTGCGCACCGTGTTGCGCGACACATGCAGCTCCCGGGGGATCTTCTTCATCGACCAGCCCTGTGCATGAAAGGCCCGGCGAACGCGCGCGATCGTATCCACTCTCTTCAACTCCCGCTCCATCCGCTGCCCAAAAGCGGATGGTCCGATGAAACCTGAGGGGGGGTCAAACTTGAATGCCTATCACCCCGCCAACGGGGTCAATTTTGCATGCCGAAACACATGAAAAAGGGCGTGATCGACGTGTGATTGGCCGGGAGGCAGCTTTGCGACAGCCGGTTTCGTCGGGATCTTGCTTCCATCGCCCCTTAGCTAGTTCATCCTGATCAATGATTTCAGGCCGCGCTTTGCAGTTCCGGATGACGCCCGGCGCCGTGGGTGATCCCTCTGAGCATTGTGATGAGCCGGATGAGTTGGCACAGAAAGACCCTCAGATGGCGCAGGATCATGCGGATGTTGTGTCCGCAGCCGCACAGGACGGCGAAGAGTGCGTCGCCGGTCGTTCCCTTGAGCGGGCATCGGGTCAGGCGGCCGTCGGTCTTCATGTGGCCGATCATCGGCTCGATGGCGCTTCGTCGGCGTAGGAGTTTCGCGATGGTCCTGGTGATGCCACGCCGGGCACCGCTGATGAAGGCCTTCACGGTCTCGACGCCGTGGCCGCGTTAGCCCCGGTCGACGAAGGCCATCTGCGGGCGCTGATCGGTCAGGATTTCCACCTGCTCGAGCGCCTCGTGCAGGGTGTGGCCGTCATAAGGGTTGCCCGGCAGCGCGCGCATGCCGATGACGAAGCCGCCTTCGGTGGTCGTAGCGATGCTGACCTTGGTGCCGAACTCATAGCGCTTGTGCGCCTTGCCTTTGGAGATGCAGTCCACGGCCGGTTCATGCAGGCTGTAAAGCTTCTTGCGGTCCTTTGGCTTCTGCGCCAGCAACCGGTTCACCAGCGCCGTCATCTCTTGCAGCCGTGATTTCAACGGTCCCTCGGCCACCTTGTCCATCTGCCGTTCGATGTCGCGCAGCACGCGCCCGGTATAGCCTTCGAGCCGACGCAGGGCCTTGCGCATCCGCTTGAATTGCCGGGCATGAGCATAGCGCCCGACCTGCCCGGACAGCCGGGGGCCGAGGCGGTTGTAGTTCTGCCGCAGGCCGATCCCGGCCTCGCGTGCCAGCCTGACCAACTTGCGCCGCGCTGTTTCGGTAAGCCGGGCATCGGTGGGGTGTGCGATGTTCTTTT
>JBBSVE010000199.1:0-4887 GCA_038233815.1 Rhodobacterales bacterium | reverse complement strand
TCCTCGGTCAGCTTCAGCTCCCGCCCGATCTCATTCCGCGCCCGCCCCGCGACCGCCTCGAAGTCGTCGGGCTTGCCGCCGAGGAAGAAGGCGGCGTCGCCGACGCCGAGGTTCAACTGGCGGCGGATCGCCTCGGTCCGCTCGAGGCCGATGTTCTTAGCGAGGGGGCCGGCGGCTTCAATAAAGCTAGACGCAAAGTATCGCCTCACGATTTCTCTTGCAAAAATCCTGTCGATCCCATCGCCAGTTCCAAGCGCTTGGGCGAACGAGTCGAGATGTTTCTGATAATCATCACCTTCGCTGAAATGACGCTTCAATTCCAATAGCTTTTCGACAGAAATTGACTCCCTTACTAGGGAGTTCTCTAACTCTTGCAAAACGTGGTCATCCCAAACGTCTCGCTGAACCTGCCTCCAGAAGATATACCCCATTCCCGGCAGCCCCTGCTGTTGCGCAAACGCGTTCATCCGGTCGCAGAACTTCCGGCTTCCCCCCGTCGGCGCGGGGATGGCGCGGATCTCGGTCCCCTCCTGCTCCAGAAGGTTCGCGAAGATCGCGAAACCGGAGCCGCGGAAATGGTCGGACACGTCCTGCATCTCGATCGGGTTGCGCAGGTCGGGTTTGTCGGAACCGTATTTCTTCATCGCATCACGCCATGAAATCAGCGGCCAGTCGGAGGCCACCTCGCGGCCCTTGCCGAACTCCTCGAAAATTCCCTGGATGACCGGCTGCACGGCGGCGAAGACATCCGCCTGCTCCACGAAGCTCATCTCCACGTCGAGCTGATAGAAGTCGGTGGGGGAGCGGTCGGCGCGGGGGTCCTCGTCCCGGAAACAGGGGGCGATCTGGAAATAGCGGTCGAAGCCCGACACCATAATGAGCTGCTTGAACTGCTGGGGGGCCTGCGGGAGCGCGTAGAACTTGCCGGGATGAAGCCGCGAGGGCACGAGGAAGTCGCGCGCGCCTTCGGGGGAGGAGGCGGTGATGATCGGGGTCTGGAACTCGGTAAAGCCCCGGTCCCACATGCGCTGGCGGATCGAGCGGACGACGTGGCTCCGCAGCATCATGTTGGCGTGGAGCTTTTCGCGGCGCAGGTCGAGGAAACGGTAGGTGAGGCGCGTCTCCTCAGGGTAGTCGGCCTCGCCGAAGACCGGGAGGGGAAGCTCGTCGGCCGCACCCAGCACCTCGACGGCGGTGGCGTAGACCTCGATCTCCCCAGTGGGCAGCTTCGGGTTCACCAGCGAGGCGTCGCGCGCCTTCACGCGGCCGTCGACGCGGATCACCCATTCGGAGCGGACCTTTTCCAACGCCGCGAAGGCCGGGCTGTCGCTGTCGGCCAGAACCTGCGTGATGCCGTAATGGTCGCGCAGGTCGATGAAGAGCACACCGCCGTGGTCGCGCACGCGGTGGACCCAGCCGGAAAGACGGACCTCCTGCCCCGTTTCGGCGGCGGTAAGGTCGGCGCAGGTATGGCTGCGGTAGGCGTGCATCGGTCAATCCTTCGGATGGTCGGGCGGGACGGCGCATCACGGCACGCGCTCCGGCGTCGCGTCGATCAAGCGCGACACGCGGTCCCTGTCAAGGGCTGCGGCCCCGGAACCGGAACTTCGGGGCTTGCGTTGATCGGCAAACGGTCGTGCAGTGGGCTGGATACAAACCACAATCCATTTGAAACCGCACAAAGGACGGGCATCGAAATGTGGCAACGCATCTTTGAAACAATGCTGACGGGACTCATTTCGACCGGTGAGTTGCATGTAACCCTTCCCGACGGAACGACGCGGCGGTTCGGACCGGGGGGCGGACTGGAAGTTGCAGTCCGCATCGCGGACGAGGCGACGGTGCGGGCCCTGACCCGCCAGCCCGAACTGGCGCTGGGGGAGGCCTATACCGACGGACGCCTGACTGTGGAGGGCGACGACGTCGCCGGCTTGATCCGACTGATGATCCGAAATCGACCGTGGGAGCGGCTGCCGTCGTGGGTGAGAGGCACGAACGCCGTCCGGGCGCGCCTCGCGGGCCTTACGTTTCACAACACGAAGCGCAGCGCGCGGGCTAATGTGGCGCATCACTATGACCTTTCTAACGATCTCTACCGGCTGTTTCTCGATGAGGACATGCAATATAGCTGCGCTTATTTCACCGATCCGGGGATGAGCCTCGAGGCGGCGCAGGCGGCGAAGAAGGCGCATATTGCGGCGAAGCTGAGGCTGGAGCCGGGGCAGCGCGTGCTTGACATCGGGTGCGGTTGGGGCGGGATGGCGCTGACGCTGGCGCGCGATTACGGCGTCCACGTCACCGGGGTCACGCTGTCGGAACGCCAGCTGGAGCTTGGGTTGGCGCGCGTGGCGGCGGCGGGGCTGGAGAACCGGATCGAACTGCGCCTGCAGGACTACCGCGAGGTGACGGGCCGCTTTGACCGGATCGTGTCGGTGGGGATGCTGGAGCATGTGGGATTGCCGCAGTTCCCCACATATTTCGACAAGGTTTCGGATCTTCTGGAACCCGACGGCGTGGCGCTGATCCATTCGATCGGCACCGCATCCCCGCCCGCCGCAAAGAACCAGTGGATCGACCGCTACATCTTTCCCGGCGGCTATATCCCCTCGCTGTCCGAACTTGCCCCGGTGGTGGAGGCGGCGCGCCTCTGGGCGACCGATATCGAGGTCCTGCGCCTCCATTATGCGCTGACGCTGGGGCACTGGCTGGAGCGGTTCGATGCCAACATCGCGGCCGCCCGGCGGGAGTTCGACGAACGTTTCATCCGCATGTGGCGCTATTACCTCATCATCAGCCGTGTTTCATTCGAGGAACACATGCAGGGCGTATTCCAGATCCAGCTTGCAAAGCGGATCGCCACGCTGCCGATCACGCGGGACTATCTCTATAGCCATCCGCCGCAAGGCGCGATGCGGGAGGCGGCGGAGTAGGGGTCAGTCCGTCAGGACCGCAGGGATCAGACCGCGCAGGGAATTGCCCATCAAGATCTGCCCGCCGCGCAGGTCTTCGGGGCGCAATACGCGTTCGGTGCAGGTGCCGTCCCTCAGCATTTCGGCGCGCAGAACCCCCGGCAGCAGACCGCAGGCGAGCGGCGGCGTGACCATCCTGTCACCGACGCGGAGGAACAGTGTGGTGATCGTGCCGTCGCACACCTCGTCCCGTTCGTTGAGCAGGATGACCTCGTCCCGACCCTCCCCAAGCTCCGCCCTCGCCCGGTCATAGCCCCCCCGGCGCGAGGATTTCAGCGTGAGCCACGGGTCGGTGGAGGCGAGCCGCTCCGCCGCAAAGCCCACGCGCCACAGGGTTGCGGCCGCGGGCATCGGATGCGCCGTAACGCAGATGGCACCTGCCCCATCGAGGGTCAGGCGCATCCGCGCGGGGCCCTCCGGGGCGGCCCGTCGAAGCGCACCCTCTGCCGCCACGGGGTCGCAGGGCCGGCCCATGCGGGCGGCGGACCGTGCCAACCGGGCCATATGCAGGTCGAGCCGGCGAAACGCGTGCCCGGTCCAGCCCAGCGTCTCGATCAGCGTCACTGCGCCAGCGTCGCGAAACGTGCCTTCCACAGCGCCTCCTCCCATTCGCCGTCCGCCGTGCTGTCGTGGACCACGCCGCCCCCCACGTTCAACGTGATCCGCGATCCGGTGAGCGACAGCGTTCGGATCGCCACCGAGAAGGCGCTGCGACCGTCGGGAGCCATCCAGCCGAAGGCGCCGCAATAGGCGCCCCTCGGATGCGGCTCGAGGTCGCGGATGATCTCCATCGCGCGGATCTTCGGGGCGCCGGTGATCGAGCCGCAGGGAAAGAGCGCGCCCATCAGCGCCGATAGCGACGCAGGCGCCGCGAGCCGCCCCACCACGCGCGACGACATCTGGTGCACCGTGGCAAAGCCCTCGACGCGGAAGAGGTCCGGGACGCCGACCGATCCCACCTCCGCGATCCGGCCGATGTCGTTGCGGAGCAGATCCACGATCATCAGGTTCTCCGCACGGGCCTTCTCGTCGCGGGCGAGGTCGGCCGCAAGCCTCGCGTCGACGCCCGGGTCGGGGTCGCGCGGGGCCGTCCCCTTCATCGGGCGCGCCTCGATCATGGACCCGTCGGTGCGAAAGAACAGCTCCGGGCTGCGACAGATCAGGATCGGCCCCTCCCCGAGATCCGCATAACCGCCATGCCCCACCGGCTGCGCCGCGCGCAGGCGGGCATAGAGACCGCGCGGCGATCCCGTCAGCGCGGCCGTCATCGGGAAGGTGAGATTGACCTGATAGCAGTCCCCGGCGGCAATATAGCCCGCGACCCGCGCGAAGGCCGCATCGTAGGCGCTGCGCGGGATCGCAGGCTCCGGCGCGGACATCCGGCCATCGGCATCCGCCGTGAAATCCGCGCCATCCCGCGGCCCGTCGAACACCCCGAGCACCAGAAGTGGCCCCGTGCCGTCGGGCATCCGACCCGCAAGCCGGGATTCAAGCGCATATCCGGCCTCGTAGCCGAGCCAGCCCGCGATCCATGCCCCGCCTGCCCGGGCGGCATCGGCGGCCTCCAGCGCCGGGACGACTTCGTCCGCCTCGCGGGCCACGATCAGCCGCATTGCGTCGCAAAAAAGGGCCGGCGCCCCGTCGGGTCCGTATTCGCACAGGATCAAGCGGTCTCTCCATCGTCGGCAGGGTCGTGGCGCGGACCCGGGGTTGCGCCGCCCCCCCCCGCCCCTTACACCCGCGCAGATTCATGCGTTGAAAGATACACCGGACCGGGGCGCAGGTCGCGCCGGTTTCCCACTGCGAGGGGGTCCACGATGCCGAAGCGAACCGATCTGAAATCCATCAAGATCATCGGCGCGGGGCCCATCGTGATCGGACAGGCCTGCGAGTTCGACTACTCCGGCGCACAGGCCTG
>JBBSVE010000198.1:0-4932 GCA_038233815.1 Rhodobacterales bacterium | reverse complement strand
CGGGTATCGCGCTGGCGAATGCGGGCTTTCGCCCCACGCTCAACGGTCAGGTCGCCGCGACCAGGGGGGAGGGTCCGTCGCGCGGCGCCTCGCTCGGCATCACGCTCAGCCAGACGCTCTATTCCGGCGGCACGCGGTCGTCGCGCTACCGCCAGTCGCTGGCGCTGCGCGACCAGTCCCGCGCCTCGCTCCACCAGCAGAGCGACGTGATCGGCCAGCTCGTGGGTCAGGCCTGGGCGCAGCTTGCCGTGGCCAATTCGCAGATCCGATCCAGCGACGAACAGATCCGCTCCGCTCGGATCGCGTTCGAGGGCGTGCGCGAAGAGGCAAAGCTCGGCGCGCGCACCACGCTCGACGTGCTGGTTGCCGAACAGACGCTGCTGCAGGCACAGATCACCCGGCTGTCGGCGGATTCGGAGCGCTATTTCGGCGTCTACAACCTGCTGTTCACGATGGGCCTGCTTACGGTCGACCACCTGAAGCTCGGCATTCCCACTTACGACGCTTTGGCCTATTCCAATGCCGTGCAGGGTGCGCCCGTGTCCTCGCCGCAGGGCCGCAAGCTGGACCGTATCCTCAAGACGATCGGCCGGTAATGCCAGCCACCGGGGACCGGCCCCGGACGCGGGGGAGGGTGCCATGTCGGACCCGATGAGGCCGGTGGAAATCGAGGACGTGCTGTCGTCGATCCGGCGGCTCGTCTCCGACGATCCCCGTCCTGCACCCGCTGCGATGCCGGTGCTGATCCTGACCCCGGCGCTGCGGGTCATGCCGGAGAAGGCTCCGCAGGTCAGTGCTGGGACGGACAAACGTCCGGCGGCATCGCTCGACTGGATCGTGTCGTCCATCGGTGCGGGCGTCAGCGATGCGATGCAGGAATGGGAGCCGGAGACGGGCGATACGGACGTTGCCATCCCGCCGCGTCCCACCACTACGCAGCCCGTTGAAAGCCTGCGCCCCCGTGCGTTGTCGCGAAGCTCCCACCGGGCACCGGACCGGTCCGCGCCGGCGACGGAGCCGCTGATCGGGACGACCGGCGAAAACGACGCTTATCTCGACGAGGGTATGCTGCGCGACATGGTCCGTGCGCTGATCCTCGAGGAGCTCGGTGGCGCGATGGGGGAGAAGATCACCCGCAACGTTCGAAAGCTGGTTCGCGCCGAGATCGCCCGGGCGCTGACAGTCCGCGACCTCGACTGAGGCCACAAAAAAAACGCGCCCGAGGGCGCGCGTTTCCTGACGAATAGTCGCAGGGTCAGGCGGCTTCGGCCTGCTCCAGCGCGTGGCGGCGTTCGGATTCCTCGCGAGACAGCGCGACAGAGGTGCGCACACCCTTGGACACGAATTCCATCAGACCCTTCACGACACGCTCGTTCGGGTCGATCCCGGCACAGGACAGAACCTCCCGGCCATCGCGCGACCGTGCCCATCGGGCAATCTGGTCAGCGCCGTTGCCGTATTTCTTGTCGTCAGCAATCGCATCGTCGAGCGCCGCCAGCACAACGGCGGCAAAGAGCTTGCGCGCGCGCTGGCCCTGTTCGAAATTAAAAGCGGTTCCATCCACGAAATCCAGCATCGGGCCGTCCTTGTTCTTTTTCTTGCGTTCTCTGGCGCTCGGCCAATATGACCATTTCACACTGATTCGGCACTCCCCTTCCGACATATCACCTATGCGCCTCGCGCATGGCTTTAAAACGGCGCTACTGCATCTTGCGGTATTGAAGGGGCTTGTGACCGAAGATATAGCATCGAGCTCACATCCATCAAGGTTTTGACAAGGTTTGCCCCCAATGCCCAAGATCAACGGAAACGAGATCAAGCCGGGCTTCGTGCTCGCGCATGACGGCGGTCTCTGGGGGGCGGTGAAGGTCAATCACGTCAAGCCCGGCAAGGGCGGTGCCTTCGCGCAGGTGGAGATGAAGAACCTCCGCGACGGACGCAAGTTGAACGAGCGGTTCCGGTCCGAGGACAAGGTCGAGAAGGTGACGCTGGAGATCAAGGACCAGCAGTTCCTCTATGAGAACGACGGCCGGCTCGTGTTCATGGACACCGCGACCTACGAGCAGATCGAGCTTGATTCCGACCTTCTGGGCGACCGGCGTCCCTTCCTGCAGGACGGCATGACGGCCAGCGTGGAGTTCTACGGCGAGGAGGCCCTGTCGGTGCAGATCCCGCAGAAGGTGACCTGCCGCGTGGCCGAGACGGAGCCCGCGCAGCGCGGACAGACCGCGACCAGCAGCTACAAGCCCGCGATCCTCGACAACGGCGTGCGCATCATGATCCCGCCTTTCATCGGCCCGGACGAAATGATCGTGGTCCATACCGAGCTGATGGAATATTCCGAGCGGGCCTGACCGAGCCACCGCCGGACCGGTGCCATTGCAGCAATCCGACGCTCGCGCATTCGTCCTTGCGGGCAGCCGGAACAAGCGACGGGCGGCCGGAACCACCATTGCCCACGTTCGGCCGTCCACGGTGTCAGGCCGCTTCCGTAAGTTTGAACCTTGCGCCGACCGAATGGATTTCCAGATCGACAGCCTCGGGCGGCGTTCGTGTCCGATCCGCGCTGCTAGCCCTGATGACCAGCGTCACGCCGAGGGACGATGTGATCACCCGGTTGTGCGGATCACCGACGTAAATGACCTGCGTTTCGGACGGACCGGCAAAGCTCCGGCCGTAGACCCTGATCCTGTCACCGAACGCCCGCATTCCATCATGGAGAGCTACGAATTCCACTCGCGGACCCGCATGGTTCTTGGCAATCATGATCCGTTCGACGGTGACTTCCGCGGGACTGGACAGATCATAGGTGACGGGAATGGAGAAATGCGCAAAGAACCAGCGGCTGCCGCTGTATGTCCAGGCCGAACTCGGCGCTGGCCCCAAGACCCCTGCAAACCCGCGGTATTCGACCTTTATCGGAAATCCATGCTCGACCTGCATCGAGTTTCCATGCACCCATGTCTCGATCAACATCGTCAGTTCCTTTCATTGAAATATCAAAGTGAAAGGATAAAAAATGTAGATGGATGATCGGTGATTTCCACATAAAATGTAATCGGGCTGTTCTGCCTAATTCCAATGATCCCTGAAAATTCTGTTCAGACAGGATCGTCGAAAAGGCGTTGCACGCGCGCTTCGCCCGCGTCCATCTCCCCTTCCGCCCGGTCGAAGCGCAGCCACGCGATGCCGCGGTCGCCTGCAATGGTGTGGAGCGTGCCTGCGGGTTTGCCTCCCGCCGTGATCTCCGTCCCCGGATTGACGCGGCCCCTGATCTCCACGCGGGCGAGGCCCTTGCGCAGGTCGGTCTTGTGCTTCATCCGCGCCGTGACCTCCTGTCCGACATAGCAGCCCTTGCGGAAATCGACGCCGTGCAGCCGCTCGAACCTGCATTCGAGGATGTAGCTTTCATCCGGGACTAGTTCGATGCCGCTTTCGGGGATCAGATGGGTGACCCGCAAGGCGGTCCAGTCGGTGCCATCGTCGCCCGACGTCTCGGTGTAGTGCCGCCATCCCAGCGCCGGGTGACGCGGATCGGCGAACGCGCCCGGCGGCGGCGCGCCAGTGCCCCGCGCCACGCAAAGGTCGCTCTCCCCGAACGCCACGTCGGCGCGGAGGCGGTACATCGCCAGCCGCCGCAGCGTTGCCTCGGCGAGGCCTTCGGGCAGATCGAGCAGCAGCGCCGCCCCGACCTTCGCCACGAAGAAATCGGCGAGATACTTGCCCTGCGGTGTCAGGAACCCGGTCCAGACCAGCCCCGGCCCATGCTCCAGCGGCGTCACGTCGTTCGTGACCAACCCCTGCAGGAAGGGAAGGGCGTCCTTGCCTGTCAGCGTCACGATGCGGCGGCCGTCCATGGCGTGTCCTTTCCGTCTCTCCCGGCGAAGGTGGTGCCCGCGCGCGCCGAGGTAAAGGGGCGTCAGCGCAATCGCAGGGCCCGAAGCCCGATTGACGGGGTCCGCCGCGCAGCTTAGCCACATCCGATATCCCAAAGGAGCCCGCGCTCATGCCCGTTTCGCTTCATCACGGCCGCCCCTATCTTGCGATCCCCGGACCCTCCGCCATGCCGGACCGGGTGCTGGCGGCGATGCACCGGCCCGCGCCCAACATCTACGCCGGCACGCTGCACGATGTGGTGGCGGGGCTCTGGCCCGATCTGAAGACGGTGGCGGGCACGTCGCAGAACGTGGCGCTCTATATCGGAAACGGCCATGCGGCGTGGGAGGCGGCGAACACCAACCTCTTCAGCCGCGGCGACCGCGCGTTGGTGCTGGCCACGGGACGGTTCGGGATCGGCTGGGCGGAATCGGCGCGCGCGATTGGCGTCGATGTGGAGATGCTCGATTTCGGCAAGTCCGCCCCGGTCGACATGGACCGGGTTGAGACGCTGCTGCGCGCCGACAAGGCCCACGCGATCACCGCACTCCTGACGACGCAGGTCGATACCGCCTCCTCGATCCGCACCGATATCGCGGCGCTGCGACACCTGCTGGACGACACCGGCCACCCGGCGCTGCTGGCGGTGGATTGCATCGCGTCACTCGGTTGCGACGAGTTCCGGATGGACGACTGGGGCGTCGACGTGATGGTGTCGGCGAGCCAGAAGGGCCTGATGACCCCGCCGGGCATGGGCTTCGTCTGGCTGTCGGACCGCGCGTTGCAGCGTTGCGCGGGCTCGGATTTGCGCACGCCCTACTGGGACTGGACGCCCCGGGTTCAGGGCACGGAGTTCTGGCAGTATTTCTGCGGCACGGCCCCGACGCATCACCTCTACGGGCTGGCGGAGGCGCTGCAGATGATCCTGCGCGAGGAGGGGCTGGAGAATGTCTGGGCCCGCCACCGGGTTCTGGCGCGCAGCGTCTGGGCGGCGTTCGACGCGTGGGGGCAGGGCCATGAGCGCATCGGCCTCAACGTCGCCCGCGCGGCGGATCG
>JBBSVE010000197.1:0-4945 GCA_038233815.1 Rhodobacterales bacterium | reverse complement strand
GGAGATCCGCGCCCAGACATGGGAACGGATCCATTCGTTGGGCTCGGTGCGGCTCGGCGACGATGTGGAGGTCGGGGTCAATTCCTGCATCGACCGGGGCACGATCCGCGACACGGTGGTGGGGCGCGGCACGAAGCTCGATAACCTCGTCCATATCGGGCACAACGTGGAGGTCGGCGAGGATTGCCTGTTCTGCGCGCTCGTCGGTGTGGCGGGGTCGGTGAAGGTCGGCAACCGCGTGGTGCTCGCGGGGCAGGTGGGCGTATCGGACAACATCTTCATCGGCGACGACGTGATCGCGGGGGGCGGCACCAAGATCCTGTCGAATGCACCGGCGGGCCGGGTTCTGCTGGGCTATCCTGCGGTGAAGATGGACCTGCACGTGGAGATGCAAAAGGCGCTGCGCCGTCTGCCGCGGCTCGCGGCCACCGTGGCCCGGATGCGCGAAGACATCGCGCGCCTCACGTCCGGCGACTGAGAAGGGGGCCGATCATGCAGCAGACGGTGGCCGACAGGGTCCGCGCGATCCTCGCCGAACAGGCAATGCTAGACGTGAGCCATGTGACCTGCGACGCGACCCTCGCGGAGATCGGCATCGACAGCCTGGGGCTGGTGGAGACGATCTTCGCCATTGAGGAGACGTTCGACATCTCCGTCCCGTTCAACGCCAATACGCCCGCCGAGGAGGGCTTCGACATCTCCTCCGTCGGCAGCGTCGTGCGCGCGGTGGAACGGCTGATCGCACAAAGGCAGGCCGGGGCTTGAGCATCGGGCGCGGTTCGGGGCGGGTCGTCATTACCGGAGCCGGCACGGTCAACGCGCTGGCGGCATCGGTGCCGGGCACCCTGGAGGCGTTCCGCGAAGCCCGCTGCGGGATCGCAGACCTCGACATCCGCGACCGGGAGCGCCTGTCGATCCGCATCGGGGCGCAGGTCAGGGACTGGCGGGAGGAGGACCATTTCGACCGCCAGCAGATCGCCCTCTGCGACCGTTTCACGCAATTCGCGCTGGTAGCGGCACGCGAGGCCGTGGCGCAATCGGGTCTGGACTTCACTAGCGCGCTGGGGCTGGAGGCGGGCGTCGTGCTCGGCACCGCGGGCGGCGGGCTGACCACGGCCGACCGCAATTATCGCGCCGTCTATGAGGAGGGAAAGGACCGCGTCCACCCCTTCGTCGTTCCGAAACTGATGAACAACGCCGCGGCCAGTCATCTCACGATGGGGTTCGGCCTGAAAGGCCCGAGTTTCACCGTGGCCACCGCCTGCGCCAGCTCGAACCATGCGATGGGGCAGGCGTTCCACATGATCCGGTCAGGAATGAGCCGCGCGATGCTGACCGGCGGGTCGGAGGCGATGCTCTGCTTTGGCGGCATCAAGGCGTGGGAGGGGCTGCGCGTGATGTCGAAGGACGCGTGCCGCCCCTTCAGCCTCACCCGCAACGGAATGGTGCAGGGCGAGGGGGCCGCGGTCTTCGTGTTCGAGGACTACGCTCACGCGGCGAACCGGGGGGCGGAGATGCTGGCAGAGGTGATCGGGTTCGCGATGACCTCGGACGCCTCCGATATCGTGATGCCGTCGCGGGCGGGGGCAGCGCGCGCGATGGCCGGGGCGCTCCGGGATGCCGGCGTCGCTGCGGACGAGGTCGGCTACATCAACGCCCACGGCACCGGGACGACAGCCAATGACCGGACCGAATGCGCGGCGGTGCGGGACGTGTTCGGCGCGCAGGCAGAGCGACTGATGATCTCCTCCACCAAGTCGATGCACGGGCATGTCATCGGCGGCACGGGTGCGGTGGAGCTTCTCGCCTGCATCATGGCGCTGCGCGACGGCGTGGTGGCCCCGACCATCGGGTTTGAGGTGCCGGACCCCGAATGCGCGCTCGATGTGGTGCCGAACGAGGCGCGCGATGCGGATGTGCGGGTGGCTCTCTCCAATGCATTCGCGTTCGGCGGGATGAACGCGGTGCTGGCGCTGCGCCGGATCTGAAAAGGTCTGGATCGCCGCGCCTTAGCGGCACGGCGATCGGGTCAGCCTCAGGTCACTTCTGACCGGGCATCTTGATCCCTTCGTTCGACTTGTTCACCGCGGCGAGCCCCGCCGTGAAGCCGTTGAGCGAAATCGCGACCTTCACCGGCTTGTCGGGCGCCACGACCGGAACGATGGTGATTGTCGCCGAATTGCCCTTTTCGAACGCCGTGATCTCTTCCTGCGTGAAGCCGACACGGGCGATGCAACCGATCTGGGCGCACCAGGACAGCGGATAGCGGCGCGGCTTGGTGGCGTCGATCTGGAGCGTCAGGTCGGCGGCGAGCAGCGTCTCCAGCGGCACGATGATCGTGGCACCGGCAATCGCTTTCTGGCCCTTGGGCAGACCGAAGAGCGACATCTCCGCCACGGGGTTCTTCGTCTCGTCGCGCAAAAGCTGGTAGAGCTGGCACGGATCGGCGCCGTTCTCGGTCTTGACGCAACGCTCTTCCCAATCGCCGAACTTTTCCCTGGTGTAGGTGGAGCCGGGACCGTCCGCCGGGGCCGCTTGTTCCTGCCCCATGCTGAGACCGGCGGGGTTCGCCTCCGACGATCCGGGGGCGGGTTCTGCGGCGGGTGCCGGCGTCGCAGCGGGGGCGGTCGTATCCTGTGCGAAGGCGGCGCTGCCCGCAATAAGGCAAAGCGCGGTCGCAAGCATCTGTCCAGTTTTTGTCACGGTTGATCCTGTCGGTTCGGAAAACTCTGAGGCGAGTTAGCACAGACCGGGGGGGAAAGTCAGTCCCGAAATGGCAGCGGTCCACGGGCTGCCACGCGGGATAGAGGGGGGGCGGGGGGAAAGCATAAGGGCCGGCGAACCGGCCCCCTGCCTCATGTTTTGCTCCCTGCCGGACTGGCCGACTTGATGGCGCAGACGCTAGAAGCTCACGCCTTTTGCGTCAACCGTTAATCCAGCTTGTATTGATCACAATCCGATCCGAGCTTCCGCGATGAAAAAAACAGCGTCCGAACCGAGACGCGACCCGTCGCCTTTGGGGGGCGGTCGTCATGCGATGTCCACCCCGCGGGGGCCCGGCAACTTCCTGTATGCCCCGGCGCGGTTTGCGGAGTATGGTCGCCCCAAAGGCAAGGTCACGCAGGGAGCGGACATGACGGACACGAACGCGGTCTTCGTCGGGGGCGGGGGCGACGGCTACCACCAGCCTGAGCTTTTGCTGCTGGCGCTGGGAAACCGGCACGGGCTGGTCGCGGGGGCCACCGGCACGGGCAAGACGGTCACGCTCCAGATCCTCGCCGAAGGATTCTCCGCCGCCGGGGTGCCGGTCTTTCTGGCCGACGTGAAGGGAGATCTCGCGGGGATCGGACTTCCCGGATCGGCGCAGGCCAAGCTGCATGACGCCTTCACGGCGCGGGCCGCGACGATCGGCTTCGATCTGCACTACGCCGCGTTTCCGGTCACGTTCTGGGATCTTTTCGGGGCGCAGGGGCATCCGATCCGCACCACGGTGGCGGAGATGGGGCCGCTCCTGCTGTCACGCCTTCTGGATCTGAGCCCGGCGCAGGAAGGGGTGATGAACGTCGCCTTCCGCATGTCGGACGAAGAGGAGCTGCCGCTCCTCGACCTCAAGGATCTGAAGGCGATGCTGACCTTCATCGCGGAAAACTCGGCCGACGTCAGCGCGCGCTATGGGCTGGTCTCGACCGCCTCCATCGGTGCGATCCAGCGCCAGCTTCTGGTGCTGGAGAATCAGGGTGGCGCGCATATGTTCGGCGAGCCTGCGCTCGATCTCGCCGACATGATGGTGACCGATGCCGACGGGCGGGGCCGGATCAACATCCTTGCCGCTGACCGGCTGATGACTGCGCCCCGGCTCTATTCCACCTTTCTTCTGTGGCTCATGTCGGAGCTGTTCGAGGAGCTGCCCGAGGTCGGCAATCCCGACAAGCCGAAGCTCGTCTTCTTCTTCGACGAGGCGCATCTGCTGTTCGACGGCGCGCCCAAGGTGCTGGTCGACAAGGTGGAGCAGGTGGTGCGGCTGATCCGGTCGAAGGGCGTCGGCATCTATTTCGTGACGCAGCAGCCCGCCGACGTGCCAGAGGATGTGCTGGCCCAGCTCGGCAACCGGGTGCAGCATGCGTTGCGGGCCTTTACGCCCAAGGACCAGAAGGACCTGCGGCTTGCGGCCCAGACCTACCGCGCGAACCCGCGCTTTTTGACCGAGGAGGTGATCCGTGATGTGGGAACGGGCGAGGCTGTAACCTCGTTTCTGGATGCCAAGGGCGTGCCGGGGATGGCGGAACGGACGCTGGTGCGCCCGCCGTCGTCGCAGCTTGGACCCATCGACGTGGGCAGTCGCGCAATGCTGATGGCGGCCTCACCGTTGAAGGGCAAATACGAGGCCGAGGTGGACCGCGATTCGGCCTGTGAACGGCTCGCGGCGCGGGCACAGGCGGCGGCGAAGGCCGTGGCCGACGCGGAGGCAAAACCTGCGGACACGATGCGGATCGACCCTGCGGAGTTCAAGAACGCGCGGCGCTACGATGGCGGTGCCAGTGCCGCAAAGCCCCGCGCCACCGGGCGCACGCGGGCCGGAATCGGCGAGGCCTTTGCCACCTCGATGGCCCGCCAGCTCGGTAGCAAAAGCGGTCAGGCCCTCGTGCGCGGAATCCTCGGATCGTTCTTCAAGAAGCGTTAGGTATTCAGTCCCGGCATCTGGTGGATCGGGTTGAGGATGAATCTGTCCGGCTCTGATGTCCAGATTTTGCAGATGTACTCGTAGGGCGTGAGGTCGTTCAGGGTCTCGAGCCTGCGGGCGAAGTTGCAGGCCGCCATGAAGTCGGAGAGGTGGGTGCGCAACTGTTCGTGGTTGTCATAGTGGAAGCGTTTGACGGTGGCCTCCTTGATCGTGCGGTTCATCCGCGCGACCTGGCCGTCGCTCGGGAAAACGATCCCCCGGATC
>JBBSVE010000196.1:0-4983 GCA_038233815.1 Rhodobacterales bacterium | reverse complement strand
GACGGCACGATGCATGTGTTCAACGCCAAGATGGTCGTGCTGGCAACCGGCGGCTACGGGCGCGCCTATTTCTCCGCCACCTCGGCGCACACCTGTTCGGGCGACGGCAACGGCATGGTCGCCCGCGCGGGCCTGCCGCTGCAGGATATGGAGTTCGTACAGTTCCATCCGACCGGCATCTACGGCGCGGGCTGCCTCATCACCGAGGGCGCGCGGGGTGAGGGCGGATACCTCACCAACTCCGAGGGCGAGCGCTTCATGGAACGCTATGCGCCGACCTACAAGGATCTGGCGTCGCGCGATGTGGTGTCGCGCTGCATGACGATGGAGATCCGCGAGGGACGTGGCGTCGGTCCGAACAAGGACCACATCCACCTGAACCTGAACCACCTGCCGAAGGAGACGCTGGATCTCCGCCTGCCCGGCATCAGCGAATCCGCGCGGATCTTCGCGGGCGTCGATCTGCAGAAGGAGCCGATCCCGGTGTTGCCGACCGTGCATTACAACATGGGCGGCATCCCTACGAACTACCACGGCGAGGTGCTGAGCCCGACCGAGGCGGACCCGGATGCGATCTATCCCGGTCTGATGGCGGTGGGAGAGGCGGGCTGCGCCTCAGTCCACGGCGCGAACCGGCTCGGCTCCAACAGTCTGATCGACCTCGTGGTGTTCGGGCGTGCAGCGGCTCTGCGGGCCGGCGATACGGTCGACCGGAAATCCGATATTCCCGCGACCAATGCGGCGGCGGTGGCGACGATCTTCGAACGATTCGACCGCTTCCGCTATGCCGCCGGCTCAGTGCCGACGGCCGCGCTGCGGCTCGATATGCAGAAGACCATGCAGGAGGATGCGGCGGTCTTCCGCACTGACAAGACGCTGGCGGACGGCATGGCGAAGATGAAGGTCATTGCAGGCAAAATGGATGATATCTCCGTCACCGACCGCTCGCTGATCTGGAATACTGACCTGATGGAAACGCTGGAGCTGGCCAACCTGATGCCGAACGCTCTGGCCACAATCGTGGCGGCAGAAGCGCGCAAGGAAAGCCGCGGCGCCCACGCGCAGGAGGATCACCCCGACCGCGACGACGAGCACTGGCGTGTCCACTCGCTCGCATGGGTGGACGGCCCCGAGGTCCGGCTGGGGACACGTCCGGTGCATGTCGATCCGCTGACGACCGAAGCCGAGGGCGGCATCGATCTGAAGAAGATCGCGCCGAAAAAGCGGGTCTACTGATGCGTCTGGCGCTGCTTGCTATTTTGGCCCTCGCGGCCTGCACCTCCGGCGATCCGCGCACGGCGCTGACGCGGCAGGTGGCCAAGTCGGTCGTGCTGCCGGTGGTGGGCCAGCGTCTGCCCGGCCCGCAGGCGCAGGCCGTCGCCGGGTGCGTGATCGACAATGCGAGTGCCGACGACCTGAACGCGCTGGCCCGCGACGTGGGCACGCGGGCGGGCACCTCCACCGTCGCCACGATTGCGGGTGTGCTTCGCCAGCCCGCGACGATGCAATGCGTGCTGGGTGCTGGCATTCCTGGGCTGTCGCTTTGACCCGGCTCGCCCTTCTCCTCTCTATGCTCGCAGCCTGCGCGCCGACCCGCGTTCCGGTCGATGTGGCCGAAACCCAGTGCCGAGCGCGGGCCGAGGCCGCCCGCGCCTCCGTGCCCGCCGCCCCGGTTGTCACCGCCGTCGGTCCGGGCGCAAATGCGGGCTTTGGCGTGGGGGTGGAGACGATCCGCCGCGTTGATCCCGGCGCGGTTTACGCCAGATGTATGGCACAGAAAACCGGCCAGCCTCCCCGGCCCTGACCCTCGCCAAACCAAGCCCGATCCGCACGAACGCCGCAAAATACCCCGAAAGGTCGCCCCATGGTTCAGCTCACGCTCCCCAAGAACTCCACCATCCGCACCGGCAAGACCTGGCCGAAGCCGTCGGGCACCAATCTGCGCAAGTTCCTGATCTATCGCTGGTCGCCGGACGACACCGAGAACCCGCGCGTCGACACCTATTTCGTCGATCTCGACACCTGCGGCCCGATGATTCTGGACGCGCTCATCAAGATCAAGGGTGAGATCGACCCCACCCTGACCTTCCGCCGGTCGTGCCGCGAGGGCATTTGCGGCTCCTGTGCGATGAACATCGGCGGGATCAACACGCTGGCCTGCCTGCACGGAATGGACGACGTGAAGGGCGACATAAAGATTTACCCCCTGCCCCACATGCCCGTGGTCAAGGATCTGGTGCCGGACCTCACGCATTTCTATGCCCAGCATGCCTCCATCATGCCGTGGCTGGAGACGTCCTCCAACACGCCGCAGAAGGAGTGGAAGCAGTCGATCGAGGATCGCGAGAAGCTCGACGGGCTATATGAATGCGTCATGTGCGCCTGCTGCTCCACCGCCTGCCCGTCCTACTGGTGGAACGCCGACCGCTTTCTCGGACCCGCCGCCTTGCTGCACGCCTACCGCTGGATCGTGGACAGTCGCGACGAGGCGACGCCGCAGCGGCTGGACGAGCTGGAGGATCCCTTCAAGCTCTACCGGTGCCACACGATCATGAACTGCGCCAAGACCTGCCCCAAGGGCCTGAACCCGGCCAAGGCGATCTCCGCGATCAAGCACCAAATGCTCGAGCGGGTGGTCTAGAGGCGTTACGCCCCAGCCCTCTACCCGATGTGGCGGACACGGACGGTGCCCGCGCCACCAGCCTTCAATGTGAGATAGACGGCACCGAACCACCGTGCGAGACGTTTGTCTCGCAGGCTCCAGTCAGGGCGTCCGCAGTTTTCAGTGCAAGGCCCGCTCATGACCAGTGCCGCCATCCTGATCGCCACGCTGCTGTGCGCCGCGATCCTGCTCGTGCCCCGTGTCCGTAATGCCCCCCTCTGGCGCGCCACTGTCACGCCGCTCGCCTCGATCATTGGCTCGGGGTTTCTGGTCCTCGGCCCGATCCTGTCCGAGTCCTACGGCCTCTACGCGCCGGTCGCGATGGCGGGGCTCTGCCTCGTCGCATGGTTCTTCGGCGCCGCGATCCGGCGCAACATCGAGACGTTCGCGATCAGCCCGGACCGCCCCTTCCCGGAGGAGCAGATCGACACCGCCTCGTCCTGGGTGCTGGCCTTCGCCTATGTCATCTCGGTTGCCTATTACCTCAACCTGTTCGGCGGCTTCGGCGTCAGTCTGACGCCGTTCGACACCCCGCTCGCCGCGAAACTGCTGACCAGCGCGATGTTCCTCCTGATCCTAGTGACCGGCTATACCAAGGGTTTCACGGCGCTGGAGCGGATGGAGCAGGTGACGGTCGGCCTGAAACTCGCGATCATTGCGGGGCTGATCGTCGGCCTTGCGGTCTGGTTCGGCCAGACCTCGACCGGCACCGGGCTGATCCTCGAGCGTCCGACCGTGACCGGCTGGGGCGCGGTGACGCTGGCCTTCGGGCTGATCGTGACGGTGCAGGGGTTCGAGACCTCGCGCTATCTGACAAAGCACCACTCGCCGGAGGTCTGCATCCGGTCAATGAAACTGGCGCAGATCGTGGCCACGGTGATCTACCTCGTCTACACGGCGCTGCTGGTCTACTCGTTGCAGGCCCCGACGGGTGAATTGTCCGAAACCGCGATCATCGGCATGATGAGCGTGATCGCCCCGATCCTGCCCCTGATGCTGGTCGGAGCCGCCCTTGCCGCGCAGTTCAGCGCGGCTGTGGCGGATACGGCAGGCTCCGGCGGGCTGATCGCGGAGCTGACGAACGCGCGGGTGAGCCAGCGCACGGGGTATGCGATCCTCGTGGCGCTGGGACTGGTGCTGACCTGGACGCTGAATATCTTCGAGATCATCTCCTATGCCTCGCGCGCCTTCGCACTCTATTATGCGTTTCAGGCCGCCATCGCCTCCGTGACGGCATGGCGGAACCCGGAGGGTCGCAAGCCCCGAGCGGTGGCCTTTGCGGCTCTGGCTTTGCTGGGGCTGGCGATCACGGTACTCGGCCGGTCAGTCGAATAGGCGAATCGTTCAGCCGATGCCGATCCTCTTTCTTCTGCTGCTGATCGGAGTCTTCGCCTATCTCTCCATCACGCGTCGCAACTCCACCCTGACACGCGCCTGCCGCTGGCGGCTCGACTGCATCGCCGGACCCGATCACTACCGGTGCGCAGCCTGCGGGGCGCAGACCGACACCGCCCCCGGCACGGTGCCAAAGCAATGCCTGCGTCCCGACTGATCCGGCTTCAGGCGAAGGCCGCCTGCAGCGCGATCTCCACCATGTCACCGAAGCTCCGCTCCCGCTGGTCGGCGGGCAGGGCCTCACCCGTCACCAGATGGTCCGAAATGGTCAGCACCGCCAGCGCCCGCCGCCCATGCCGCGCCGCCAGCGTATAAAGCTCCGCCGTCTCCATCTCGACGCAGAGGATCCCGTGCCGCTGCATGATCTCGGTCAGGTCGGGCCGCTCGTCGTAGAACACATCCGACGAATAGATTGCGCCCGCATGAACCGGAGCACGCCCCTGCGCCACATCCCAAGCGGCCCGCAGCAGGCCGAAATCGGCGACCGGGGCGAAGTTGATCTCCCGGAAAATCCCGCGCGACGGGGTGGAGAGCGAACAGGCCGCTGTCGCCAGCACCACATCGCGAACCTTCACCGCCTCCTGCAACGCACCCGCGGACCCGATCCGGATCAGCGTCTTCGCCCCATAATCCCGGATCAGTTCGTTGACGTAGATCGACAGCGATGCCATCCCCATGCCGGAGCCCTGAACCGTGACGCGCTCGCCGCGCCAGGTGCCGGTGTAGCCCAGCATCCCGCGCACCTCGTTGACCAGAACTGCGCCCTCCAGAAACGTCTCCGCCACCCAGCGTGCCCGGTAAGGATCGCCCGGCATCAGCACAACCTCCGCAATCTCGCCCGGTTCCGCCCCGATATGAATGGTCATCGCCGTTTCCTTCTACCGCCCAGATCCCGGCATCGCGCTTTATGCGACACCCCGCATCTT
>JBBSVE010000195.1:0-4985 GCA_038233815.1 Rhodobacterales bacterium | reverse complement strand
GGCGCGCGGTTTTGGCGTGACGACGATCGGGGTGACAGCAGCGGGATCGCCTCTTGCAGCAGCGGTGGACCATCCGCTGGCCGTGGCCATCGCGGAATATCCGGATACCCTGACCCCCACCGCCGCGCGGTTTGCGCATCTTGCGATCATCGATCTCCTGGCCGCCGCAACCGGATACGCCCTTGGCGCGCATGCCCGTGAGACGCTGCGCAGGATCAAGTACGCGACACTCAACCACCGTGAGGGGCCGATGCTGGAACCGCTCGGAGACTAGGAGAACCGACATGCAGGATGCGGATACGAGGCAGGCGCAAGCGTGGCTCGACCGGTTCTCGGCGACGCCTGGGGCAGGCGGGAACACGGGCCAGCATTTCTCGACCGACTGCTATTGGCGCGATCTACTGGCGATGACCTTCAACCTCATCACGGTGGAGGGACGCGAGGCCGTCGCGGCGATGCTGGCGGCTCGACGTGACGTGGCCCTACCGACTGGATGGCGGCTCACCTCCGCTGCCCTGCGCGACGAGGACGATCTGGTTGAGGCATGGTTCGCCTTTGACACGAAGCTCGGTCCCGCGAAGGGTGCGGTCCGGCTGAAGCATCGCGTGGCGCACCATGTCTATACTGTGCTCGACGACATAGTCGGCCATGAGGAGCCGGTGGGCCGGAAGCGCCCGATGGGCGTCGCGCATGGCGCGTGGCGGGATCGTTCGACCTGGGCGGACGCGCGCCGCGCGGAAACGGCGGCGCTGGGGGCGACCGAGCAGCCTTACGCGCTGATCGTGGGCGGCGGGCAGGGCGGGCTCGCGCTCTCGGCGCGGCTACGCGCGCTATCGGTGCCGCATCTGGTGATCGAGAAGAACCCGCGCGCAGGCGACAGCTGGCGCAACCGCTACCGCACGCTCGTTCTTCACGATCCCGTCTGGTACGACCACATGCCCTATCTGCCCTTCCCCGCAATATGGCCCGTGTTCACGCCGAAGGACAAGATGGGCGACTGGCTGGAGGCCTATGCCTCGGTGATGGAGGTGCCGCTCTGGACGTCCACCACCTGCGAGCGCGCAACGCACGAAGGCGACGGCTGGCGCGTCGATGTCATGCGCCACGGCGTGCCGGTTACGCTTCACCCGCGCCACCTGATCTTCGCCACCGGGGCTTATGGACCACCCCGCGAGATCGCGTTCGACGGCGCGGAGGATTTCGCGGGCACGCTGATCCACTCGCGCGACTATGCCGGAGGGTCGGACTGGGCGGGCAAGCGAGCCGTCGTGATCGGGGCCGCGAGTTCGGCCCACGATGTTGCCGTGGACCTGTGGGAGGCGGGGGCGAGCGTCACGATGATCCAACGCTCCCCTACAACAGTCGTCCGGTCCGCTACGCTGATGGAGATCGGGTTCGACATCTATTCAGAGGCGGCGCAGGAGGCCGGGATCGACATCGACCGCGCCGACCACATCGGCGCCTCGCTACCGTTCGGGGCGATGGCCGCGCGGCAGCGTCGCCAGTATGACCTCATCCGCGCGACGGACGCCGGGTTTTACCGGGACCTCACGAAAGCCGGGTTCCGCATCGACTTCGGCGAGGATGACAGCGGGTTGCTGATGAAGGCCCTGCGGACCGGTTCGGGCTACTACATTGACGTCGGCGGTTCGGACCTGATCGTGCGTGGCGAGATTGACGTGAAGCAGGGCGGCGTTGTGCGCTTGTTGAAGGACGGACTTGAGCTGACGGATGGTGCTACGGTGAAGGTCGACCTGATCGTGGCCTGCGTCGGGTATCAGTCCATGCATGAAACTGTGGCGCAGATCGTCGACCGCGAAACCGCCGACCGGATCGGACCCTGCTGGGGTCTGGGATCGGGCGTGCGTGGCGACCCCGGTCCTTGGCAGGGTGATCCGCGCAATATGTGGAAGCCGACCGCGGAACCGAACCTGTGGTTTCACGGCGGCAACCTCGCCCTGTCGCGGTTCTACTCCCGCGTCCTTGCCTTGCAGATCAAGGCGCGGATGGAAGGTCTGGCCCCGCCGGTCTGGGGGCGGCCGACATGAACGGCGCGGGGGCCTAGAGCGGTTTGTAGGCTACGGCCTCGATCTCCACCCGGATATCGATCATCAGTCGGGATTCGGCTGTGGAGCGTGCGGGCGGCTTGTCCTGAAAATGTTGCCCGTAGACCGCGTTGAAGCCCGCGAAGTCATCGCGGTCACGCAGCCAGACCGTGGTCTTCACCACGTCGGAGAGGTCGCACCCCGCAAGCGCAAGCGTCTCGCAGAGGTTGGTGATGGCCTGCTCGGTCTCGGCCTCGATCCCGCCGGCCACGGTCTTGCCGTCCGCCCCGACCGGCACCTGCCCCGAGACGAACACGAAATCACCTGCGCGAACGGCAGGCGACAGCGGCACCTTGGAAGATCCGAAATATTCTTTTGTCATCTGCAGACCCCGTTTACGGTTTTTCTGACGTGATCTTCGACAAAATCTGCCAGAGTATCCAGCGATGAATGTCTTTGATATATTCGGTCTCAGGGATGCCCGCGTTCTGCTGACCGGCGCGGGGGGCAGTCTCGGCACCGTTTTGAGTGGGCTGTTCAGGGCTGCGGGCGCGCGGATCCTCGCTTGCGACATCCAAGGTGCGGAGGTCGAGGCTGATGAGGTCTACCGCTTCGATCTCTCCGATCCCGACGGGGTGGCGGCGGCCGCGGACGATATCCTCGCCCGCGGTGCGGTCGACGTGTTTGTATCCAACGCCGGCTGGACGCGGGCGGAGACGCTCGTCCAGACGGATGCGGATGCGCTGACGCGTGAACTGGCGCTCAACTTCACCGGGGCTGCCGATCTGTCGTCGCGCCTTTTGCCGACGATGCGACAGCAGGGCGGCGCGATGGTCTTTGTCGCATCGATCAACGCGCTGTCACATCATGGCAATCCGGCCTATTCGGCGGCAAAGGCGGCGCTTCTCGCGTGGATGCGCGCGGTGGCGGTGGAGGAGGGCAAGCATGGCGTGCGCGCCAATGCGGTGATCCCCGCGTCGATCCGCACCAACGCCTGGACCCACCGTCTTGCGGCCGATCCCGACGTGCTCGACCGGGTGTCGCGGCTCTATCCCCTCGGCCGGATCGTCACGCCGGAGGAGGTGGCGAATGCGGTTCTCTTTCTCGCGAGTCCCTTATCGAGCGGGATCACGGGTGCGAGCCTGACCGTTGACGCCGGGTTGATGGCGGCCAATCTGCCATTCATCGAGGCGATAACCTGAAAGGCCCGACCATGCAGATGAAAGATATCGACACGCCTGCCGTCCTGATCGACATGGACCGCGCAGAGGCGAACATGGCCCGCGCGCAGGACTATGCCGACAATCACGGGCTACCGCTCCGCCCGCATGTCAAGACACACCGCTTGCCGATGTTCGCCACGGCACAGATCGCGCTCGGCGCGCATGGTATCACGTGCCAGAAGCTAGGCGAGGCGGAGGTGATGGCCGCCGCCGGGTTGCGTGACATCCTCGTCACGTTCAACATCATAGGCGCTGCAAAGCTTGAACGATTGGCGGCGCTGCATGCCGCAATCCGCATTGCGGTCGTGGCCGACAATGCGCGCGTGGTGGAGGGCTATGCCGCCCGGTTCAGGGACCCGGACCGACCGCTCGACGTCATGGTGGAATGTGAAACCGGCGCAAGGCGCTGCGGAGTCATGGGCCCCGCCGAGGCGGCGGCGCTGGCGGCGCTGATCGATGCGGCGCCCGGACTGCGATGCCGAGGACTGATGACCTATCCGCCGAAGGATGGCATCGACAACTGGCTTCCCGAGGCGCGCGATCTTATCCTCGCCGCTGGGGGAACTTGCGACGAGATCAGCAGTGGCGGTTCTCCCCGGCTCTACCAAGCGCATGAGACCGAGGGGATCACGGAATACCGTCCCGGCACCTACATCTATTCCGACCGGATGCAGGTCGCGGCAGGTCTGGGCACGCTTGAGGATTGCGCGCTCACCGTCCTGGCCACCGTCGTCAGCATGCCGGAGCGTGACCGCGCGGTTCTCGATGCCGGGTCCAAGGCGCTGGCAGCCGATCTCTGTACGGAACCCGGCCACGGGATCCTGATGGACTATCCCGGCGCTATCGTGACGACGCTGAGCGAGGAACATGGCGTGGTCGATCTGTCGGGTACCAGCGGACGACCCGAAGTCGGCGACCGGGTCAGGGTCATCCCGAACCACGCGTGCGTGGTGTCGAACCTGTTCGACGTCGTCCATCTGGTCCGCAATGGCAGGGTCGAACCCACGCCCGTCGCCGCGCGCGGTCGATCTCAGTGATGAGGGATGACAGCATTGACGGACGACCCGGACATGATGGCGGGCGGCAATACCTGTAATGCGTTGCAGAATGGCTAAAGTTTTTTGGAATCGATCTTGATGCTTCCGCGAATGTCCGTGGGCTTGGGCTGCACCGGTTCGGTGACTCGCATGCACTTTGAAAGCAAAACCATCGGCTGACCACCTTCTGGTAGAATGATGTCGCGATGGCTGTGAATAGGATGGCAGGTTGCTCATGGGATCTTAACGCTTTACGCGAAAGGCTTTTCGGGGCGCTCGCGGCCCCGCGCTGACTGTCACTTTCGTCCACTACGTGTTTGATCCCACGGTTTGAAGGTGCGATCCTTTCTCAGGAATGGAAGGAAGCAGCATGGGGCAAATTCGTCACGGGAGCGCCACGACCACGTTCGCCGACAAGGGGCTCTGTTGCACAAATCCCGTGAGGGATTCATCTTGTGAATCCATCGTGGTAGCTGGACGACATGAGCAGACCCACATCCCCAACCTACAAGACCAGGAACTGGTCGGCCTGCAATGAAGCGCTCAAGCGCCGTGGCTCGCTGACGATCTGGTTTGACCCGGAGATGATCTGGGATGCTGCGCCGACCGGCAAACGCGGCCGACAGCAGACCTGCAGCGATACCGCCATCCAGACGTGCCTCACGATGAAGGTCGTGTTC
>JBBSVE010000194.1:0-5025 GCA_038233815.1 Rhodobacterales bacterium | reverse complement strand
TCCCGCCCCGTGGAGAGGGTGCATATCGTGCTGCCGATGTCGGTGCCGCAGGCCTGGTCCGCGCCCTGTGCGGCGATGCTGAGACATCCGGATTTCGTCATCGCGCGCACCAGACAATCCCAGATCGTGGAGCAGGTGCTGACATCGGGGCAGGCCGACATGTGTGACATGGCGCAGGCGGGCTTGATCATGATTCCGGTCCGCGTGACATCAATCTGTCCGGTCTGGAGCGCGGGAGCGATGCCGGAGAGAACCATCGCGCGAAGGTCGCACTCATGTCCGATCTCTTGGGCGATGGCGTCTTGAACGTATCGAAGCCGACGTATTTATCGCCCCTTGCAACTCCGAACGGAAAAGAAGTGTTATCCTTCGCCACGATCAGCGTCTCCTGAGCTGTTGCGGTGGTCGCCGCCAAGGCGGACGCGCGGGCGAAGCGGATCCGATGATCGTTCCTTCCGTTCAGATCCGCCGCTCCATAACGACGACGCTGCATTGATATTCACATGCCGATCCGATCCATGAAGGATCTTCGCATCGTTCAAACATCTGAGACGCATCATGGCCGCAATCGTCCCGCGCAACAGCCATGCCACCTATCCGACTGCCGTGGGCGGAGAGGGGTTTTGCCTGATCGACCAGATCGGGGATCGACGGGGAAAGACCGCGGCGATGGAGGATGGACTCATGTGTTACCCGAGGGGCGGAACAATCGATGGCCAAAGCGGCGATCAGGTGCTGCTCGCACCTTTGGCCATCATCGAAGAGGACCAGATCGACGTGCTGTCACGCGCCATCGAAACGGTGGTCGCGGCATGAGACCTCTGCCGCGGCTGATGGTGGCACCGAATGGCGCGAGGCGAGCCAAATCGGACCATCCAGCACTGCCCGTAACGATCGCGGAGACGGTCGCCACGGCACGCGCGTGCTTTGACGCCGGCGCAGACGGCCTCCACGCGCATGTGCGCAACGCCGAAGGACACCACACCCTCGACGCGGGTCTCTACCGCGAGTTGCTTGCCGAAATGGCGCGGGCGGTGCCGGATATGGCGGTGCAGGTCACGACCGAAGCCGTCGGCCGTTACACGCCTGCCGAGCAGCGTGCGCTGGTGGGCGAACTTCGAGCCGAGGCGGTCTCGGTTGCGTTGAGGGAGATGGCCGCGGACGATGACATCGTCGGGCTGCATCGGTTCTACCATGATGCGGTCGAACGAGACATGGCTATCCAGCATATCCTCTATGATGCAGACGATGCCGCCCGCCTCGTCCGCCTCGTCGAGCAAAAGACGGTTCCGCCGGGTCCGATGGTTCTGATCGTGTTGGGTCAGTACGATGTCCGGGCGGCCATGCCTTCGGATCTTGCCGCCGCTCTCGGCGTCCTGACGCCGCTCGGACAGCTGGATTGGGCGGTCTGCGCCTTCGGGCACCATGAAACCGCCTGTCTCCTCAAAGCACGGTCCGCCGGGGGCAAGATGCGGGCAGGGTTCGAGAACAACATCCACCGCGCCGATGGAACGCTGGCGGCCGACAATGCCGAACGGATCGCAGAGATCGTGAGGCTAGGCGACCTTACAAGATGAGATGTCAGAGTCTGGCGATCGCGCAAGAGGCGTGCCGCACTGGTCCGGCAAGGGCGGGTGTTCATCTCCGGTCGCGGAAGTTCTTCATTCTGTTGAAAGACCCTGACGCCGCCGGCCTCAACATTGGCGGAGAGAGAGACATTCAGGCATCGGGCCGTTGGTGCACATCGCTATCACCGGGCTTGTTGCATGCCATCTTCCGCCCGCAGCCTCCACATTCACGTCTGTCGGCCAGATGACGCCTTTTGTCGATCAATCATCCTGCCGGAGCGTGGAGCTATGACTGGAAATGGGTGACGGTGTTTGAGAAGGCGGCGTATCGTGGCGGGTGTCCAAGCCTGCCAGAACTTCCAGAAGGAACGATACGCCTATGAAGAATGATACCGACATCATCGCCCTGCGTCAGCCGGAATCTGTGGATGATCCGTTGACCGAGATCGCGCGGGACGGCGCGCGCCGGATGCTGACCGTCGCGCTGCGTGCGGAAGCCGACGCCTTCGTCACGCAACATGCCGAAGAAGCGCTGCCGGATGGGCGGCAGCGTGTTGTCCGGCACGGATACGGGCCAGAGCGGAGCATCCAGACCGGGATCGGCGCGCTCGCGGTGAGCCGCCCCAAGGTGCGCGACCGCGCCGCCGACGTGCCGACCGGGCAGAAGATCCGCTTCACCTCGGCGATCCTGCCGAAATGGGCGCGGCGCTCGAAAAGCCTCGATGCGCTGCTGCCCGTGCTCTACCTGCGCGGCATTTTCACCGGCGACTTCCAGGAGGCGCTGGCCGCGCTCTTGGGGACGGATGCACCGAACCTGTCGCCAAGCGTCATCTCGCGCCTGACCGGGGAGTGGCAGCAGGAGTATGACCGATGGCAACGCCGCGATCTCCCGGCTCGGCGCTACATGTACATGTGGGCTGACGGCGTCTACCTGCAGGCCAGGATGGAGCCGCAGGCCGAGTGCATCCTGGTCATTCCGGGCGCCCCACCCGAAGGCAAGAAGGAGCTTGTGGGGTTTCCAGGTCGGCTTCCGGGAGAGTGCGCAGAGCTGGCGGGAGTTGCTGGTCGACATCAAGTCCCGCGGGCTTGCCGTCCCGCCGGAAGTCGCCGTTGGCGACGGGGCGATGGGGTTCTGGAAGAGCACTCGACGAGGTCTTTCCCGGCACAGGTCATCAAAGATGTTTGGTCCACAAGATCGCCAATGTCCTGAACAAGTTTCCGAATTCGATGCAGCCAACAGTGAAGGCCGACTTGCGAGAGGTCTGGCAGGCCGAGACCCGTGCCGCGGCCGAAGCCGCCATGGAAACCTTCGCCGAAAAATACGGAGCGAAATACGAGAAGGCGGTCACGTGCCTGAACAAGGATCGCGAGGCGCTCCTCGCCTTCTTCGACTTCCCAGCCGTTCACTGGGATCACCTGCGCACGAGTAACCCAATGGAGAGCGTGTTCGCCACCGTCAGGCACAGAACAGTTCGGACCAAGGGGGCGCTGTCGCAGAAATCCGCGAAGCTGATGGTCTTCACGCTCGTTCAGGCCGCCGCGAAAACATGGCGCCGCCTGAAGGGTGTGAACCAGTCGCCTTTGGTCATCGAAGGCGTCACATTCACCGACGGTGTCGCCGAAAACGACACCGAAAACCGCGCCGCTTGATCAGGCTGCGTCACCCAAAATCCCGCATAGCTCCGGAGCGCAATCGCGCCGCGTTCAACGATGATCCAAGCTCTTTGCACGGTTGGTTTCAGTCGGCGACCCATGTAACGCAGTACATGACGAGGCCGGTATGGCGGCGTCCCGGCGCATTCGACGCTTGCATCCGCGTGGTGCGCTGCGCACGGTCCAAATGGAGGTTTTCCGATGAAGCGCGTCAAGGACATGGTGGCGGAGGCCGAGACGGGGATCGACACGGTTTCGGTCTCGGAGGCGGCGACGCTGCGGGACGATCCCGGCGTTCAGATCGTCGATCTGCGCGACCGGCGCGAACTGGAGCGGGAGGGGCGCATCCCCGGCGCGCTCCATTGCCCGCGCGGGATGCTGGAGTTCTGGATCGACCCTGAGAGCCCCTATCACCACGCAGCCTTCGCAGCGCCGAAACGGTTCGTCTTTTATTGCGCGATGGGCTGGCGATCTGCCCTTGGCGCGAAGACCGCGCATGACATGGGGCTGGCGGACGTGGCCCATATCGGAGGCGGCTTCACAGCGTGGCGCGAGGCGGGCATGCCGGTGGAGGAGGTCAGCCGCAAATCCTGAGCCTCAACGCGCAGCGACCCGGTTGTGGCGCAGGGAGGCCGCGAAGGATGCAGCAATCAGGGACGCGCCCAGCAGGCCCGTCACGACCTCGGGCACCTCCGTCATGGTCTGGGCGAACATGATCGCCGCCAGCACGAGGATCGACCAGAAGGCGCCATTCTCCAGATAGCGGAACGCGGTCAGGGTGCGCTTTTCCACCAGCATGATCGTCATGGAGCGCACGAACATCGCGCCCACCCCCAGCCCGATGGCAATGAGGAACAGGTTCTGCGTCAGCGCGAACGCGCCGATCACGCCGTCGAAGCTGAAGGAGGCGTCGAGTACCTCCAGATAGACGAACGCGCCGACGCCGCCCTTCACCGCCACGTCGGTCGCCCCGCCGGTGGCATCGAGCAGTCGCCCCACAAGCCCCACCGCGAGGAACGTCACGAGCCCCGACAGCGCGGCAAAGAGGAAATCGTCCCGCTCCTCCCCCGGCAGCAGAAGGGCCATGGCGGCGATTACCGCCAGCACGATCCCGACGGCGAGCCCGCGCACGCAGCCCGCCCGCGCCATGCAGCGCTCCACCGGGGCGATCCAGTGCACGTCCTTGGCGGCGTCGACGAAATACGTCAGCCCGACCATCATCAGGAACGTGCCGCCATAGGCCGAAATGCTCAGATGCGCATCGGCGATCAGGCTCGCGTAGCGCGCGGGCTCCGTCGCGGCCATCCGCAGCGCGTCGAGCGGGCCGACCTCCGCCGCGACCACCACGACGAGAAGCGGGAACACGATCCGCATTCCGAAGACGGCGATGACGATACCCCACGTCAGGAACCGGCGCTGCCATTCCGGAGTCATGGTCTGGAGCTTGTTGGCGTTCACAATGGCGTTGTCGAACGACAGCGAGATCTCCAGCACCGCGAGAACCGCGCCGATGAAGAGAAAACGCAGCGCCCCCGAAAGGCTGCCCTCGAACGCCCAGCCGAGCCAGAAAGACCCGCTGAGACCGAGGACGGTGAACCAGACCGCCCACCGGAAATAGCCATAGGTCTCACGCATCCGGTTGCTCTCCGCCCACTTCCACACGGACCGGTGGCCCGCGCTCAACGTGGGGCGGCGTCGGGCGGAAGTGAACCCCTCATCCCGGCAGGGCCGCAAGGTCGGCCTCGATCGCGACCACCACGCGTTCCGGCGTCCGGTCGATGTCGACGGTCACGGCGCATTCGTC
>JBBSVE010000193.1:0-5079 GCA_038233815.1 Rhodobacterales bacterium | reverse complement strand
GTGACCTGCTCCCCTGAAGCGTCCGCGATTTGGGGTTAGTCTGTTCTCATTGAAGGAGACAGACGATGAAGCGATCAAGGTTCACGGAAGAACAGACCATCGGCATTTTGAAGGAGAACCAGGCGGGGCTTGACGCTAAGGATCTGTGCCGCAAGCACGGCATCAGCGATGCGACATTCTATACATGGCGGTCGAAGTTCGGCGGCATGGAGGTGTCGGACGCGAAGAAGCTGAAGGCGCTGGAGGCCGAGAACGCCAAGCTCAAGAAGCTGCTGGCCGAACAGATGATGGATGTGTCCACATTGAAGGAGATGCTGGGAAAAAACTTCCGAGGCCTGATGCGCGGCGTCACGCCGTGGATTGGGCCATGAACCAGAAGGGATATCGGCAGCGGCGGGCCTGCGCTTTGGCGGGGATCGATCCGCGGGTTTATCGTAGACCGCCGACCGGACCAGACGACGCCGACCTGCGTGCGCGACTGAAGGACCTGTCGTCGGAACGACGACGGTTCGGGTATCGGCGGTTGCATGTGCTGTTGAAGCGCGATGGCTGGTCCGTGAACTGGAAGAAGCTGTATCGCATCTACAAAGAGGAGGGCCTGACAGTGCGCAAACGTGGTGGCAGAAAGCGTGCCTTGGGCACCAGAGCGCCCATGGCGATCCCGCAAGGGCCGAACCAGCGCTGGAGCCTGGACTTCGTCTCTGACAGCCTGGCCTGCGGTCGCCGGTTCCGCATTCTCAATGTGATCGACGACTTCAGCCGGGAATGCCTGGCCGCTGTTGTCGACACGTCACTGTCAGGTATCCGCGTCGGTCGAGAACTGGATCGGATCGCCGAAATGCGCGGCTATCCCTGCATGGTGGTCTCTGACAATGGGACGGAACTGACCTCGAACGCGATCCTGAAATGGCAGGAAGACCGCAAGGTCGAATGGCACTACATCGCGCCGGGCAAGCCGATGCAGAACGGCTTCGTGGAGAGCTTCAACGGCCGGATGCGGGACGAGCTGTTGAACGAACACCTCTTTGACACCCTGCGCCATGCCCGCAGCCTGGTGGCGGCGTGGCGGAATGACTTCAACCACCACCGCCCGCACTCAAGCCTCGCTGGCCTGACGCCGTGGGAATATGCTAACCGATCAAAAGAAGACCAAAACCTGAACAGAGCTAACTCATAAACGAGGACTCTCAGGGGAGCAGGTCACCCGGCGTCCAACCGCCAGTCTTGCCAGCCCCAGCCGACGGGCCAGCGCATGGGCCGGATTGTCGGCATGGTGCAGTCCCGGGTTCGGTGACGAACAGCCCGGCGATCCAGGCCACCGCGATTGCGCCCGGATCGCGGTCCGGGATGTCCCGCCATGCGACCATCGACTGCGGCGCATCGGGCCAGAGAAACACGCCTGACGCCTCCTCCGTCCGGGACGGGGCCGCGGCACAAGCCTCGACCTGCGCCGAATGCGCCCCCGGTGCGGTGCCAGCCATGGGCGCTCGTAATTTCGCGGGCGACGGCATCCAGATAATCCGTCCCCCGCACCCCCACGATATCATGCACCATGCCCTCGATGGTGCGCGCATATAGTCATTGTCGAAGAATAGCTCGGCGTCGGGGCATCGGTCCGGGTGAATTGCGGAGCCGGAATGAAGCGGAACCGAAACGTCGTCTTGCGAAATATAAGCACCCGATTGGCACCGCGGCTCAGGCGGCGCGGTCCTGCGCGGCGGCGGCCCAGTTCCATGGCAGCATTTCGTCGAGCCGGTTGACCTTGTGATCGTCGATGCGTTCGAGGAGGTCAGCAAGGCAGGCCTAGGGGTCGAGGCCGTTCGTCTTGGCGCTCTCGATGAGGGTCATCGCGCGGGCGAGGGTCTCGCCGCCCGTATCGGAGCCAGTATCGGAGCCAGCGAAGAGCCAGTTGCGACGACCGACGCCGATGGGCCGCATCGCACGTTCTGCCGGATTGTTGTCGATGGCCACGCGGCCGTCCTCGAGGAACAGGCAGAATGACGGCCATCGGTTGAGGGCATAGCGGAACGCCTTCGCCAGATCTCCCTTGCCGGGAATGCGGGCGAGCTGGGTCTCGGACCACGCCCTGAAGGTGACGACTTTCGGCGCGCTGATTTTCTGCCGCGCCGCGCGGCGCTCGTCCGCAGATCGTCCGGGGATCTCACGCTCAACATCGTAGAGCACGCCGATGCGGTTGAGCGCGTCGCGGGCGATCTCGGACTTGGTTGCAGCCCAGACGTCGTGGAAGTCGCGCCGCAGATGCGCCCAGCAGGCCGCCTCGATGAACTGTGGCGATCCGCCAGGGTTCGCTTCGTAGAGCTTGCGGAAGCCGCTGTAGGCGTCCAGTGCCCGGCAGTGTTTTGCCTTTCAAACCACGAGAGGGGGCCTGAAGGATACCGCTACTTCCAGCGAGGTGCTTTTGCGGATGCTCGCCCTGCCGGTCCGGCGAGAAGTAGTAGACGACGCCGGGCCGGGCGGCCCCCGCCCATGGCCGCTGGTCGCGGACGTAGGCCCAGACGCGGCCTTGCTTTACCCCTCTGCCCAGTCCCCGGCTGCGTCGGGACCGGTCGAGCACCCTGATCGGCGTATCGTCCGCGTGCATGAGGTCGCAGGCCAATACATCTGCCTCGATCCGTTCGATCACCGGATGCAGAGTCTTCATCGCCCGCCCGCACCAATCGACCAGCGTGGTGTCGGGGATATCCGCGCCCATGCGGGCGAAGATCTCGGTCTGCCGGTAGAGCGGCAGACCGAGATCTTCGAGACGAGGATGTGCGCGAGCAGGCCGGGACCGGCCATGCTGCCGGGAATGGGTCGGCTCGGGGCGGGGCTCTGCACCATGCGCTCGTAGCGCCGGCAGGGCTTCTTCGGCCGAGCGATCTCAATCACCCTCAGCTGGGCGGCGATCATCTCGAGCAGTTCGCTGACATCCTCGCCGACGACCTGGAGATCGCCGCCGCAGTGCGGGCAGGACGGGCCCGGATGTAGGACGCGCCGCTCGCGGGGTGTGCCGTCTGCGACGCGCGGACGGCGGCGTGGGCTGGACGGCTCCTCTGCCGGGGCCACGCCGGAGATGTCGTCTTCCCCGTCCGCCGCCGGGATCGCATTGCCCTCGGCCACGGCGGCCTAGAGGATCTCGAGCGCCAGTTCCAGCTGCGCGATCTCGTGCTCGATCTGCTCCGAGCTTGGTCCGAACCGCTGCCGCTGCAGCTTGGCGATCCGCGCCTGCAGCGCCTGAACGAGAAGATCCTGCGCCCTCAGCGTCGCCGTCATTCTCTCAACCTCGACGGTCATCCGGGCGTTCTCGACCGTGAGCGCGGCGATCATTGCGCGCAGTTCGATGGGTCGGATGGCAAGGCTTCGGACATGGCCAAGATTACCAGATCACGGCATAGAGAGCCAATAAAACAACGGGTTCGGAGGTGATTTACGCCGACGTCACCCCACCCGCGCGGGCCGCGCGCCCCAGGTCGGACGGCGCCAATCCATGCCGTCCCAAAGCATGGCAAGTCGCGCCGAGGTCAGACGCGTCGCCCCGTCCTTGGCGCCCGGCCATGGAAAGCCACCACGCTCCAGAACCTTGTAGTAAAGACAGAACCCTTGGCCGTCCCAGTAGAGCAGCTTCAGCCGGTCGCCACTCCGAGCCCGGAACGCAAACACGGCTCCACTGGCCGGATCCTGTCGCAGACCGTCCTGCGCCAGCGCCGACAGACCGGAGATCCCTTTGCGCATATCGGTCACGCCGCAGGCCAGGTAGACCGCTCGTCGGGCAGACGGTCCCCCGGACCGTCCGCTGATCCTCCTAACCCCCGTGCCGGGCCCGATCATGCCGCCTCCACCACGCGGATCAGCCGCGCCAGCACCGCGTCGTCGATGTCGCCTGCCAGGCACAGCCGGCGCCCGTTGTTCAGGACAACCTCGACCGCAACCGTGGCCTCCTTCATCAGGGTTGTCGCCGTCGCTGTTGGGGGTATGCTCCACCGCCCTGATGTCCGATATGGCCGCATCCATGGCCAAATGGCCCTTGCGCCCCCTCTCACGGTTTGCAAGCAAACCGTTGCCGGGCAATGATTGGCGTCGGCCCTGAACACCGTGCTTTCTGGCCTGCCACTCACCGTCGCCGAGAAACTTGATGCCGGTGCTGTCCGTTGCCTGGCAATGGTTTGCGTGCAAACCATGAGAGGGGATGAGCAGGTTGAGGGAACCGTCGGCGCGCCGGAACGGGATCTGGATGACGAGGGTCCTCCGCCGCCTGCACAGGGTCGTGTAGTCTGGGACGGCCCAGTCCAGGACTGCCATCTTCAAGAGGCTGGCGACCATGCCTGTCGTCTGCCTGAGAGGCAGCTTGAACAGGACCTTGATCGTCAGGCAGACTTGGATCGCCGCGTCGGAGAAGACGGCAGGCCGACCAGGGCTGCCGTCATGCGGCGCGAGCCAGGTCATCTCCTTGTCCAACCAGATCAGCAAGGACCCGCGCTTGCGGCGTGCCGCAGTGTAGCGGGTGGGCGAGGACCTCGACATGTCGCGCTTCTAACCGCATGGATTCACGACGTTAATCCTTTCCGGTCAGAGTTGTGCAAAAACGCCCATTCGGCCTGATCGACACCGCCTAGATAGATCCGTTTATTAGCATCTCGTTGCAGGCGGCTTGATCGAGATCTCCGAATGGCGATTTCCGAAACTATACCACCTTGACGGACGTGATCGTCGCGACCGTAAAATCCGAAGGATTTTGATTGACCCGCGAGCTTTACTCGCCCTCGTTTCAGAAATTTTCCGGGTCGCTATAGACAGAACAAACCCACGACAATATTCCCTCAACCGTCTCAGTCGGATCTTCGTCAGATGAAATGTTCACCTTAAGTTTCTTATTTGACTGATTTTTGCGAAACAGTGCTTAAATCCTTTCCCCGCAACCAGATTTACTCAAAAAATTAAGGAACGTCTGAAAGATCTCCCACTGTCAGCGTGATCTGGTAGAATTGGGCATCCCCGCAAGGAGCCCTTACTATGCCGAAACAGCCCGCCTTTCCCGGTCTTCGCGATGCGATGAAGAAGAAGCAAACGCGACGCGAGCTG
>JBBSVE010000192.1:0-5116 GCA_038233815.1 Rhodobacterales bacterium | reverse complement strand
GAGCCTCCAGATCGTGGCCACCGGGGTCGCGCTTTGTCTTATCCTGCTGGCCCGGCCGCAAGGGCTGTTGCCCGAGGTCACGTTCCGCGCCCGCCACCCCACCCCAAAGGCGGATCCATGACACCCGACCGCACCGACCTCGCCCCCGGCCTGTCGATCCCGCGCATCCTCACCGGCCTCTGGCAGGTCGCGGATCAGGAAAAGGACGGCACTCCGCTTGACCTCGCGTCCGGTGCCCGCGCGCTGGAGGCCTATGCCCGCGCGGGCTTCGACGCCTTCGACATGGCCGATCACTACGGCTCGGCGGAACTCGTGACGGGCGAGATGCTGCGCCGGTGGGACGGGCCGACGAAGCCCCACGCCTTCACCAAATGGTGCCCGCCGCCGGGGCCGATGACGATGGATGTCGTGCGCGCAGGCGTGGAGGCGCGGCTGTCGCGGCTCGGTGTGACCAGCGTGGACCTGTTGCAGTTCCACTGGTGGAGCTTCGAGCATCCCGCATGGCTCGACGCGCTGCATGCGCTGACCGCCCTGCGGGCCGAGGGGCTGGTGGGGGAGATCGGGGTGACCAACTTCGACGCAGCGCATCTGCACCTCGCCTGCGCGGACGGGGTGCCGCTGGTGTCGAACCAGGTGTCCTTCTCGCTCGTCGACCGGCGGGCGGGCGCAGCGCTGTCGGCGGTCTGCGAGGCCCACGGCGTTCGGCTGCTGGCTTACGGTACGCTCTGCGGTGGGTTTTTGTCGGCGCGCTGGCTCGGTGCCGCGCGGCCTGCGGCGCCGCCGGACTGGTCGGGGGCGAAATACCTGCGCTTCATCGACGCGGCGGGTGGGTGGGACGCCTTCCAGACCCTCCTGCGCGCGGCGGACGCGGTGGCCCGGCGGCACGGCGTGTCGATCGCCAACGTGGCGACGCGCTGGGTGCTGGAGCATGAGGCGGTGGCCGCCGTCATCGTCGGCGCACGGCTGGGCGAGCGGGAACATCGTGACGACAATCTGGCGCTTTTCGGGTTCGCGCTGGACGCGGAGGATCATGTCCCCCTCGACGCGGCGTTTGCGGGGATGGCTGCGGTTCCGGGCGATTGCGGCGACGAATACCGGGTGCCGCCGTTCCTCACCGCGTCGGGCGATCTGAGCCATCATCTGGCGGAGATGCCACGTGCCTACGAGGCCACCCCGGACCCGGACCGTCCCGACCGCGCCCGCGTTTTCACCGGATCGAAATGGGAGCCGATCTGTGGCTATGCCCGGGCGCTGCGCTCCGGGCGGCGGATCGAGGTTTCGGGCACCACCGCCACCCATGGCGAGGATCGGACCGTGGCCCCCGGGGACGCGGGCGCGCAGGCGACCTACATCCTCGACAAGATCGCGGGGGCGGTGCGCGCGCTGGGGGGCGAGCCGTCCGATATCGTGCGGACCCGGATGTATCTGCAGGGCGAGGCGGACGTGGAGCCGGCGTCCCGCGCGCACGGGCGATTCTTTGCGGACTTTCCGCCGGCCAACACGACCTTCCTCGCCGGCAGCCTGATCGGCGACTTCCGGGTGGAAATCGAGGCCGAGGCGATGCTGGAGGAGTGACGCCCGGCGTCCGGCGGTCCGTTTACACGCCGCCCCAGATCCCCTAGCGTCGCGCGAAACAGCAGGGCGGAGAGACCAGTGGACGCGGACGGCTCGGCCTATTTCCTCTACCATTCCATCGGGCAATATCCGGGCAAGGCGGACGACCTCGCCGCCGCGATGGCCGGGTTCGCGCAAAGCTGGGGCCGGGCGGACGATCGCCAGTGGGAGTACGCGCTGGGCAAACGGGCGGCGTTTCTCGGCCACTGGCAGACGCTGATCGGGGCCGCAGAGGGGACCGTGACGGGGACCGAGAACGTGACCGTCTCGCTCAACGCGCTGATCGGGGCGCTGCCGTCGGGGGCGTTGCGGGGACGGACGGTTCTGGTGGCAGCGGACTGCTTTCCCTCGATGCATTTCCTTCTGACCGGCCTTGCCCCGCGCTTTGGCTTCACGCTTGCGACCGTGCCGTTGCGGCAGGGGGCGGCGTGGGTTGAAGACGAGGACATGCTGGACGCATGGGGGCCCGATGTGGCGCTGGCACTTCTGACGTGGGTCAGCTCCACCTCCTCGCACCGGAGCGACATTGCGCGGCTCGCAGCGCACGGGCGTGCGCGGGGGAGCCTCGTCGGCATCGACATCACGCAGGCGGCGGGGCTGCTGCCCTTCGACGTCACGGCGCCGGAGGTGGATTTCGCGATCTCCACCAGCCTCAAGTGGATGTGCGGGACGCCGGGGGCCGGGATGCTCTATGTGGCGCCGCCGCTGATTTCGGAGTGCGAGCCGGAGGTCCGGGGATGGTTCAGTCAGCCGGACCCGTTCTCATGGGATCTGGATGCGTTCGCCTATGCGCCCGACATCCGCCGGTTCGATACCGGGACGCCGGGGACGGTCGCTGCCATCGCCTCGCTTCCCGCGATGGAATGGCTGATGCGGCAGGACCGCGCGGCGCTGCTGGCGCACAACCGGTCCCTGTCCGCGCGCATATTGGAGGGGGTGGACCGGATCGGCCTGCCACTCGTGTCGCCCAGGGACGAGGAGGCGCGCGGCGGCAGCATCATGGTGGCCATGCCCGGGTCGGTGCCCGCCGGCGGCGTGGTGACAGCATTCCGCGAGGCCGGGATCGCGGCGGATGCGCGCGGGCAGACGCTGCGCCTATCCCCCGGCGCCATGACGCGGGGGGCGGGCGTGGACCGGATGCTGGAGGTTCTGGCGGCTTCGGTCTGACCGCTACCCGTCCTTGCGCCGAAACGCGGACCGCCACACGTCATAGAGCGCCAGCACCAGCGTCAGCGCGATCACGATCACCAGATCGGCGCTCGGCACCTTCCAGGCGAGGATGCCCAGAAAACCCGCGAACACCGCGAAGGCCAGTACGGCCATCAGCCGGTCACTCATGGCTCCTCCTCCCCTGCGGCCCATTCAGCGAGCCAGTTTGCCGTGCGCAGTAGCCGACCGTCGGCATGGCGACCTGCGGCGAGCTGCACACCCATCGGCAGACCCGCATCCGTCTCCAGCAGCGGCAGCGTCACGACGGGCACGCCCGTCAGTGACCAGAGTGCGTTGAAGAGGCTGCTTCCGGTGCTCGTAAGTCCCTCCGGCGCGGGACCGGGGGCTGCGGGCGACAGGACGGCGTCGCAGCGGGCAAAGACCTCCGCCAGCCCCGCCAGATAGGTGCGCTGCCAGTCGAGTGCGGTGAGATAGTCACGCGCGGAAATGGCGTTGCCACGCTCCAGCGCCTCACGCGTCTGGGGGGCCAGAAGGTCCGGCCGCGTGCCGTAGCGGTAGAAGCTGCGCGCCATCTCGGCATGGTTTATGATCTCGCGCCAGACCGGGGCATCGTCGAAGGCCGGCGGCAGGTCGAGCGCGAAGCACTGCGCGCCCAGACGGTCCGCAAGCTCTGCAAAGGCGGCATGGGTGGCGGGATCGGCCTCGTCCCATCCGTAGGGTTTCAGGAACGCGAAGGTCGGCGCGACGGGGGCTTTGGAGCCCGCGATGCGGGTAAGATCCGGCGGCGGTCCCGCCTCGGACTGCGGATCGCCGGGGTCCGCGCCGTGGATGGCATCGGCAAGCAGCGCCGCATCCGCAACCGTGCGGGCAAAGACGCCGACGGTGTCGAGGCTGCGGCTCTGTTCCAGAACGCCGGTGCGCGCTATGGCACCGAAGGTGGGCTTGAACCCCACGATGCCGCAGTAGGCGGCGGGGCGGATCACCGATCCGCCGGTCTGCGTGCCCACCGCCAGCGGGACCATATGCGCGGCCACGGCCGCGGCGGAGCCGGACGACGAGCCCCCGGGCGTGCGCGACATGTCGACCGGGTTCGTGGTGCGCCCCGGACCCATGAACGCCAACTCCGCCGTCACACTCTTGCCCGCGATCAGCGCGCCTGCCCGCTTCAGCCGGGCCACGACCGCCGCATCCGTCCCCGGCACCCGGCCCGCATCGAGGCGGGCTCCATTCTCCGTCGGGATGCGCGCAGTGTCGAAGATGTCCTTCACCGCCACCGGAACGCCGTGGAGCGGCCCCACCGGGCGGCCCGAGCGGCGCATCCGGTCCAGTTCAACCGCCTGATGGCGCAGGAAATCGGGGTCGAACCACTGGAATGCCCCGACCACCGGCTCGCGCAGGTCGATCTGGGCGATGGTGGCCTCGACCACGTCGGCCACGCTCACCGACCCGGCGGCGATGCGGCAGCGCAGGTCGGTGGCGGTGAGCGCCACGATCGGGATGGTCCGCCCGCCGTCATCCGCCATAAAACAGCCTCGGCAGGTAGAACACGATTTCGGGGAACTGATACATCAGGATCATGCACAGGAACACGCAGGCGAGGAACGGCATGACGCCCGTGAAGATGTGGGTCAGCTTGATCTCCGGCGGGGCGATGCCCTTGAGATAATAGGCCGACATGGCCATTGGCGGCGTCAGGAACGAGGTCTGGAGGTTCAGCGCCACGAGGATGCCGAAGAACAGGGGGTCGATGCCGAACTGCGGCAAGAGCGGCAGGAAGATCGGCACGAAGATGATGATGATCTCCGACCATTCGAGCGGCCAGCCCAGAAGGAAGATGATGAGCTGCGCCAAGAGCAGGAACGCCAGCGGGGACAGATCGAGGCCGGTCACGAACTCCGCGATCACCTTCTCCCCTCCAAGATAGGAGAAGACGGAGGAGAAGGTGTAGGAACCCACGAACAGCCAGCACACCATCGCGGTGGTCCGCACCGTCAGATAAACGCTTTCCCGCATCCGTTCCCACGTCATGGCGCGGTAGGCAAAGGCGAGGAAGATGCCACCGAGCGCGCCGATGGATGCCGCCTCCGACGGGGTGGCGAGGCCGAAGAGGATGGAGCCCAGAACCGCGAGGATCAGGAACGCCAGCGGAAAGAACGAGGTCGCGAGCATCCAGAAGAGCTGCCCGCGCGGCATGTCCGGCACCTCATCGTCGGTGGGTCGCGGGGCCACGGAGGGTTGCAGGATCGAGCGGCCGACGATGTAGACGAGGTAGAGGCCGACCAGCGTGAAACCGGGCAGCAACGCGCCGACATAAAGCCGCACGATGGAGACG
>JBBSVE010000191.1:0-5140 GCA_038233815.1 Rhodobacterales bacterium | reverse complement strand
GCCGGTGTTGATCGCTTCCAGAAACGTCGCCGCCTCTGACCCGCGCAGCTCGCCCACGATGATCCGGTCAGGACGCAGGCGCAGGGTCGCTTGCAGCAGTTTTTCCGCTGTGCGCGGGCTGGCCGGGGTGCGGTCTGCGATCAGACTGACTACGTTGGGCTGGCGCGGCCGCAACTCGGAGGAATCCTCAATCGTCACCAGACGTTCGTGGTCGGGGATCAGGTAGAGCATACGCCGCCCCAATTCCGTTTTCCCGGTGGACGTGCCGCCCGCGATCACGATGTTCAGTTCCAGCCGCAGCACTTCGTTCAAGAAATCATCGACGCTGCCGACCCGGGCAATGCCCTCGATGTGGCGCAGCTTTTCAATCCGTTCTTCATCTTGAGACGCCGTCACGTCATCCCGCAGAAAAGAGAAGGTGCGCGGCGGCTTTGTCAGGTCGAGACCGAGAATCGCGCCGCGTCAAGCAGCCATTTCAGCCGCATAGTTGTTCCACAGGCTGAACGCGTCAGCCCGAGATTGGCGGTAGGGTGCTGCGGAAAGGCGGTGGCGTTTTGGTCGGAAGATGATAGCGGTCTGATCATGGACGGATAGAAAACGCTGCGCCTGGCGCGGGGATTTGAAACGACCCATGATTTTTCTCTTCGTCGCGTGTGTCGATGCGACGCCTCTGATCGGCTGTTCAAACCCTTGTGGGATCGATGATCGACGCTTGGGCAAAGGTCACGGACGGCCACGCCATAGCTGCGCAGTTTGTCCGTCACGAGGACGCGCGGCACACCCCATCGCTTCATAAACTTCATCAGGAAACGCTTGGCGGCATGGGCATTTCTGCGGCTTTGCATCAGGATCTCCAGTACGTCTCCGTTTGCGTCGACCGCTCGCCGAAGCCAATGTTTTCGCCCTCGCATTGAAATCACGACTTCGTCCAGGTGCCATTTGTCGGCGTGAACCGGGCGATCGCGACGGATCTTTGCCGCTATCTGCGTTCCGAACCGCTGGCACCACGCCCAGATGCTTTCATACGAGACTATTACGCCCCGTTCGGCCAATAGATCCTCGACATCGCGCAGGCTCAGGCCAAACCGATGGTACGCCCAGATGGCATAAGAGATGATGGACCGAGGGAACCGGAAGCCCTTCAGACGAGGCTGTGAAACTTGGCTGATCATGACAGATGGCTATGCGTGCAGCTGGGGCGCGTCAACAACATGACAAAGCCTTCTGAACTACGCCCTGAAGCTGCATCCAGCCCCAGATATGCGGCACTCGCATGATTACCGGCTGGTTACGATTGTGGCTACCAGAAACAATCAGCCCGAGCCCACATTGCGTGATGTTGCTAAGTGCATGAATGGCAGCTACTTTCGAGCGGCCAAGAACGCAACGAAATTAGACGCTTTTTTATTGGGGGTGTCCGCAAACCGTGTTGGTGACACCCTCAAGGCAGAACCTCTCGCTCAGTTTAGCGCCCGACTAAGTTGCCATTCTTTGAACGGCCCTTGAAAGCCTCTTCCTTTCCGATATCAGGATATTTCGGCGCGGCAGTCGGGCGGTAGAGTGCACGCCTTCGGCTGTTACCGGAGATGTCCTTGGACAGGCCGCGTTGCTTCCAGATAGTAAGGTAACATGTTCCCACCGTTCTCCTTTAGGCAAGATCCGCAGGTTCCGCAGTTCTCCGACGATGCACCGCTGGCGGTGATGGATGCGGAGTGTGCGGTATGCAGCTGGGGCGCGCGCATGATCCATCGCCTCGACCGGAGCGGGGCGGTGCGCATCTGCCCGATCCAGACGCCGCTCGGAGCCGCCTTGCTGCGCCACTACGGACTCGAGCCGACCGATCCCTCCAGCTGGCTGTTCATCGACGAGGGCGTTGCGCATCAGGATTTCGAGGCGGTCGTCCATGCCGCCCGACGGTTCGGCGGGTGGGGACGGCTGGCCACGGTCCTGCTGATCCTGCCGCGACCGCTGCGGGACTGGCTTTACCAGCGCCTTGCACGGAACAGATACGCCATATTCGGACGGGCTGACATGTGCGCGATCCCGGACCCTGCCTTTCAAAGGCGCCTGCTCCGTTGAAAATCCTGGTGCTGGGAGGATACGGCGTTTTCGGCGCACGACTCGCGAGGCTTCTGGTCGCCGACGGACACGATGTCTGCGTTGCCGGCCGAAATCTGGAAGCGGCACGATCCTGCGCGCAGGACCTGGGCTGCCGGGCAATCCGGATAGACCGGGCGGGTAGCCTCGAGGCACTGGTCGAACACGACGTCGTCGTAGACGCCGCAGGGCCGTTCCACGCCTATGAAGATGATCCCTACCGCCTCGCCCGCGCGGCAATTGTGGCCGGCGTCCACTACCTTGACCTCTCGGACAACGCGGATTTCTGCGCTGGGATATCGGCCCTGGATGCCGACGCACGGGACGCCGGGCTTTGCGTGCTGTCCGGCCTCTCTTCCGTTCCGGCCCTATCCTCAGCCGCCGTGCGCGCCCTTGCTGGCGATGACGTTCCCTTCGTTATCGACACCGCGATCCTCCCGGGGAACCGCGCGCCTCGGGGCCTGTCGGTCATGCAGTCGATCCTGTCCCAGGCGGGGCGCCCCATGCCGGTCTGGAATGGTAACCGGTGGGAACGGGCCTTCGGTTGGTCGAAGCCGGCGCAATACACCCTGCCAGGCGGCCTGGTCCGGCAGGCGTGGCAGATCGAGGTGCCGGACCAGCGCCTGTTTCCCGCACATTTCGGCGCGGAAACGGTTTGCTTCCGGGCGGGGCTGGAGCTCGCCGTCATGCGCTATGGGCTTGCGCTCTTCGCCGGCCTGCGCCGGGTCGTGCCACTCCCGGTGAACCGGCCGGTTGTGCAGGTGTTCAAGGTGCTGGCCGATCTCTTGGCGCCCTTCGGCAGCGGCCGCGGAGGCATGTGCGTCTCTGTCACCACGCGCCACGAACACCGATGCTGGAGCCTTCTGGCCGAGGATGGCGACGGCCCCTTCATTCCAGCCGTGGCGGCACGCGCCTTGCTGCGCCGGGCCGATCTTCCAGTGGGGGCCGGCCCCGCGCTCGAGGCGATCACGCTGGCCGAGGCAGAGGCCGCAATGGCGGACCTCCGCGTGGTCACCGAGCGCAGCGCCGCGCCAACCTCGCCCATCTTCCAAAGCGTGCTGGGGCAGGATTTCCACGCGCTGCCCGAGGCGGTCAAGGAGACCCACCTGACGCTCGGCACCTCTCGGTGGGCCGGGCGATGCGAGGTCCAACGGGGCACGGGCATCTGGCCCCGCTTGCTCTGTGCGATCTTCCGGTTTCCTCACGCATCCTCTGACATCGAGGTCGAGGTTATCAAGACCGCCACCTCCCGCGGGGAAACCTGGCTCCGGCGTTTCGGCCGGAACACGTTTCACTCCCACCTCTCCGTCGGCCCGGAGGGCATGCGCGAGCGTTTCGGCCCGTTCACCTTCTCGATCGACCTGGAGATTCGCGACGGCGAGCTTCACTATCCGGTCACGTCCGGTCGCATGGGGCCGATCCCCCTGCCGAACTGGACGCTCCCCGTATCGATTGCGCGCGAGTTCGCTGTCGGGGGGACGTTCCATTTCGACGTCGCGATACTGGCACCGGTGACGAAGCAACTGCTGGTTCGATACCAGGGATACCTGGCGGCCGAGGCGCCAGGAGATCCGATGCGCCCTTAGCGCAGGTCAGTGACGACGACACGCGTCGTCGCCGGCCCCGTGCGTTCTATACGGAGACCACCCGATATATGCCGAATATGCTGCCGCGCCCAGCTCTGACTTCAGGACGCCCTGATCACATCCGCCGCTTGCACCCCTGCCATACGAACCTCAAGCCACCGGATGTAGCCGTTGAGGTTCTTCGTCGCCGGCCCGCAGAACGGCTCGATGAACCTGCCATAGCGGGCGTGGAGCGAGTTCACGTTCTGGATGTGATAGCAGCCCGCCGCGACACGAGTCCCCGGCTTGCTGCCGACCACGAAGTGCTCCAAGCCTTGCGCCGCTGCGAGGTCCTTGTAGCCGTTGCCTCCATCCGAGCACAGCACGGCGTCGCTCGGCACTAATAGCTTCATGGCCCGCTCCACGGTGGCGCTCTTGCGGTTCGGCAGTCGCTGGATGAGGCGAGACCCACCGCGATCCGCGACGGTGAGAATGGGGAGCTGCCACCTTGAGAGGCCGCGCATCATCTTTAGCCCTTGCGTCGTGAAATCCTCCCATCGTGGGCGCGGTGGCTGGGGAATATCCTGCGGATTGGCGAAGTGGCGGACCCATTCGCGCGATCCCTTCCGGGACTCCCGCTGGTAGGTCTCGTCAGCCTCGATGATCCCCGAGAAGCTCGCCGCTATGCTGCTGTTCCAGATGATTGAGAACACGAGCATCCGCCAACGCCAGATCGTGTATTTGTTGAGGTTGAGTTGCTTGGCCAGCTTGCGCACTGATTGAGGTGCTGGGCTGCCCAGCATATCCCTCAACGACTCCATGAATAGGTCGGGGCGATGGATGCGACCGATGGCGCTCCCGGTTCGCCCTGCATAGGTCTTCTGGCAGCCACAGCATCGGTAGCGCTGAACCCTGGTCCGAGTGCGACCCCACTTCTGGCGGCGCGGATCGCCGTAGAATGGGCACTTGTGTTCCCTGTATGTCCGTCCTTCGATTTCCGAGATCGCCCCCGACTTTCGCCGGAGATCCGAGATCTTCGTCCGGGCATCCTCGATCTGAGCCGGGTTCAGCTTGCCGATGGCATCGAGAAAACGGCGAAAGTCGTGGTGCAGCAAGGGCATCCTCCGCGGGAAAAGCGGAGGAAGATAGGCTACTATACGAAATCACGAAGCGAACCAACACGGTTTGCGGACACCCCCTTTTTATTAAGGGCCTGCGGCACCAAGGCCGTCCGCGCGATCCGCCGCGCCGACTTCGGAGCCCTGCGAACCAAGCTTCCCAAACGATATCCGATTTGTCCATAATCCGCTCGCAGATGGAAAAAACATCGCGCAAGGGCCAACTATGAGGATCACCGAGATACCCGCAACTGCCCGATCCAACGGATCCTGCGCCAAAAATGTTGAGCGACAACCATCTTGGCCGGTGCCGACAACCACCTTGGCCGGTGGGGCTGGACGGAAGACGGGCTTGCCCGT
>JBBSVE010000190.1:0-5164 GCA_038233815.1 Rhodobacterales bacterium | reverse complement strand
GGGGGGGCGGGGCGGGCGCCCGCCCCCGGCCGCCCCCGGCCGCCGGCCGGGCCGGCGCGGCGGCGGGGGGGCCGGGCGGCGCCCCGGGCGCCCCCGGCCGCCCCGCCCCCCCCCGGCCCCACCGGTCGCTCCGGACAATGGTTCCGTCGTCCCGGTTCCGCCTGGAACCTTCTGCTGAGTCCGCAACCAGTCGCGCAGCGCGTCGGCGGCGGCCTCGGCCGCGGCGACGGTCGCCCCAATCCGGCCGCGCGTCATCGCTGTTTTCCCGGGACCGGCGGCGCCGGCATGGCGCGCCGGGCAAAGATGCGGCGCAGTGCGTCGGCGCCGAGCCGGCGGTGTTCCAAATTGCCCCAGCGGTCGATCTTGCGAAACACCGGCCCGAACGCGGTGTCGGACAGCCGCAACCAGGTTTCCAGCGCGCGCACCGGGCAGAAACCGGGGTCGCGCCGCAGTTGGACCGTGCGGCTGACCGCGCGGTCGCGCAGCGTCAGCTCAACCCCGGCATCGGTGAAACGAATGTCCTCGGCATCGAGGCCGACCAGCGCGGCCCGGCCGAACGCGGCCGGGCTGCGCCCGGTGCGACCGAGCCCGATGCGACCGATCCCGGTACGACCGAGCGCGGGATCGTGCCCGGCCTCGATGCCGGCGGCGGCCAACAGCAGCAGCGTGCGATCGCGCCACCCGGCCAGGTCGGCCGGACAGATCTGCGCCATGCGCGCCAGATCCGAGGGGAAGAAGGCAATCCTGCGATCCGCCGGGCCGGTGCCTTTGCCCGCGATGCCCGAGGCGCCCGCGGCGCTCGAGGCGCTCGCAGCGCTCGCGCGCAATGCCGCGCGCACGCCGGCATCGACCGGGGCGGCCAGAGCGTACTGGCGGTGCCGGGCGACGATCGCGGCCAGCCGGCGGCGGCGTGTGCCGGGGCTGAGCGTGCCGGTGGCCAGGAACGCGGCGACGGTGTCGGGCGTGGCCGGCAGCGCGCGCTGTCCGGTGGCGCGGCACCAGGTTTGGAACCTGGCCCAGTCGCCGGCGTAGAGCCGTTGGGTTTCCGGCGCCAGCACCGGCGGGCCGGCACGCCGTGCCGCCGCCGCAGACGGGTTCGGCTCGGCGGGTGCGGGTGGGTCGGTCCTCGTCGCCTCGGTTCGGATCGCGCGCTCCTGTCGCTCGGCCCGGCGAGCCGGCCCCGGGTGGGCCCCGCCCCCGGCGCTGCCGGCGGAAAACACCAGCGAGTCTGCGGGGTTGCGGAGAAAAAGGCAAGCGGTGCTAAGGCGTGGTAACAGTTCTTCGTCTCCGATTACCTCCGATAAGGCCTAATTCTCGGAGCTAATCCTGGACCCGCACGACAAACCCCGCCAGACTCCAATCCATGTCCGATCCCGCCCCCGCTTCCGCCGCAGACACCCCGGCCCCAGACACCCCGGCCCCAGACACCCCGGCCCCAGACGCCGCCAAACCCCCGCTCCCGGCTATCCCGCGGCGCACGCAGGCGCCCGCGGCGGCCGGGCCCCCTGCCCTGGGGGTCGACCGGTCCATCGGCGCGGCCATCGGCGCGGCCGACCCGCCCGTCGGCGCCGCCGACCTGGCCCAGGCCCGCTTCTACCTCGACGCCGCGCGCGCCGCCTCGACGCGAAAAGCCTACGAATCCGACTGGACCCGGTTCGCCGCCTGGTGCCGCACGCGGGATGCCAAAACCCTACCGGCGGCGCCGGCTTTGGTGGCGCTCTATCTGTCGGCGCTGGCCGCACGCGGCCTGGCGCCGCCCTCGATCGCCCGCGCCCAGGCCGCGATCGCCGACGCGCATACAAGGGCCGGCTTTTTGCCGCCGCACCGCGCCGAGGGCGGATCGGTGATCGCCACGATGCTGGCCGGCATCCGTCGCGCCCATGCAAGCCCGCCGTCGCGCAAGGATCCGGCCGACGCCGCGATCCTGCACCAGTTGCTGCAGGCGATCGCCGGCGACGGTCTGGCCGCATTGCGCGACCGCGCGCTGCTGACGTTCGGGCTGGCGCTGGCCGCCCGTCGCGCCGAGCTCGTGGCGTTGGACGTTGCCGATCTGGCCTGGGAGGCGAACGGCGTGCGCGTGACCATCCGGCGCTCCAAGACCGACCCGGAGGCCGCGGGCGTGGTGGTTGCGGTGCCGGAAGGCCGCCACCTGACGCCGCTGGCACATCTGCGCGCCTGGCTCACCGCGGCGCAGATCACCGACGGGCCGCTGTTCCGCCCGCTGTGGAAAGGCGGCTCGGTGCGCCCGGCCCGGCTGTCCGACCACGCGGTCGCCCGCATCCTGCAGGCCCGCGCCGCCGCCGCCGGGCTCGATCCAAGTCGCTTCGCCGGGCATAGCCTGCGCGCCGGCTTCATCACCGAAGCCGCCCGCAACGGCGCCGCCATCTGGAAGATCCAGCAGGTCAGCCGGCACCGCTCGGTCCAGGTGCTGGCCGGCTATGTCCGCGACGCCCAGTTGTTCGATGACCATGCGGGGGAGACGTTCTTGTAGGGGCAAGGCCGGTCGGATCCGTCCCGCCGAGAGTCAGGACGGGCCGCGGCTGGCCTCCGACTACCGAGCCATACGGGCCGCCCTCCGCGGCCAGCGCCTGGATGTCGTCGAAGCGGTCCTTCAACCAACCAGGGCCGCCTCATGGGGGGACTTCTCATGCACCGTGCGCCATTCGCCGAACAGCATCCACCTGACTGGGTGCGGCCCGTCGCGCGTGTGACCAAGCGCGTACCGGGCGATGACCAATCGCGGCATGGCGACCTCCTGATCGCGGGCACTCACGTCGTCAAACCGATCGGCCCAGAGTCGGATCCGTGGGCCGTCAGCGCAAGAAAATCTATCACCTAACCCGTCATGAGGCCCCTGACCTACTTCGGTTGGAGAGCTCCCGTTCCAACGCAGCCAGGGCGTGCTCCAGAGTCTCGCCAAGAACCCATCCCTGCCGGTCGGAAATGGCGTAGAACGCATCGACTGTGTTTTGCGAAGCCTTTACATTGAACTGGACATTACGGCCGGTTCGATAGCGACGCTGCTCGCGTTTGGCAGGCGGCTGTTTCTCGGGGTGCGCCGCCTTAGGCTCGCGGCTGCGGAACTTTGCCGCCTCGCTTACCTCCCGCACCTGCTCCGCACGCGGCGCTGTCGTATCCGGTGCCGGCCTGGGTGCGAAGCCGCTTACGTCAATATCAGGCTCTTCAAAGATGCTTGCGCGCGGTCCCGTCATGTCAGGCAATCTCCGCGCCAATAGCTGAAATCGGCGCCTTGAGCAGAGCCACCACTTCGGCGACGAATGCACGGGCGTTGGCGACTGCAGCGGGAATATTACTGACCTCCTTAGGATCGAGGCCGGAAAGCGTACCGCCAAACGCAAAGATGGCGCGGTAGGCCTCGCGTTCGTGGATCTGTGTACTGAACATCCGCACTTTTTGCCCGGCCAGCTCCGCCTCGATGCTTTGCAGGGTTCGCGGCCGAATAGCTGCGCTTGTGCGGGTGAAAAGCACCGCGAAGGGAATTATGCGCTTAAAAGCCCTTTCTTGCGCCCGTACGAGCCGGATTGCCTTTACGGCTTCAGCTGCATCGAGCTGAGAGCCTTGCGTCGGGATGATGACCAGATCGGCGCGGCTCATAGCATAGCCCACCATCATGGATGCCGTGCCTTCGAGATCGACGATAACAAAGGCCGTTTTCTGAGCGGCCTGCTCAATTTCATCGATGATGGTGTCTTCGTTGACGTCGGCTACGACGTTAAGCGTTTTTGGCTTACCAGGCCGGGTAGCCCAGCGGGAGACTGGTTTGTTTGGGTCGGCGTCAATTGCGGTCACGGTTGCGCCGCGCTCAGCCAATTCCGTGGCCAATAGGGTAGCGGACGTAGACTTGCCGGCGCCTCCCTTGGGGCTTGCGAAGATGATGGTTGGCATTCGAGATCCCAATGCAGTTTCTCTTTTAGTATTCGGTAGCTTTTCGATACTCAAGAGGATTCTGATAGCCATCAGATATCTACTAGATATCAATCAAAACATGCACTTGATAGCTTTCAGATATCTATTTAGTATCTATTGTCGGCAGGGTAGGGGATGGCGACGGCACGCGGCCTAGCAATCCGCCCTCGCTGCTGGGGTGAGCCCATCCGGCGGCAGGAAATTCGCGTAGCGACCGCACATACTCGCTTAACCCCCATGCTCAATGCAGCGACTCGCCCGGAGTCGCACTTCAAAAGTTATCTCCATTTATCTCTGGGGGAGAACCGATATCCTACCCCTTTAAGGTTCACGATCCACAGGCCAGACTGCTTATCCACGGGGGATAACCGATAGAAATTGGGGGAGAAGCGATAATAGCCGAGTCGTCCACGGAGGATAACCGATAGAGAACTACTAATTAGAATCTACTATCTTTCAAATAGCTTGCTCAGTTAACCTCCAGACGATTTGCTCTTGACGTGCACCGCTGTGAGTAATCATGTTCAAAAACAGTTACGGTAAAAAAAGGCAATGAAAGAAGAGGCTAATAATGGTAGCCGTGTCCACCAGCTCGTGCTCATCCATGGGAGAGAGCGTGCACGTGAGATGGTGCCGGAGAAACAGCGGCCTCTGGTCGATATTGCCGCCGAGGTGCTTTCCGACGAAAGACAGACAATCGGCATCTCGTATACCGGATTTTGTCTAACCTCACTTCCGCACAAGAAACTTCGTGACGACCAAGCATGGACCAAGCAGGGCCATAAGGTCACGTTGATGGTTGAGCCGGGCCGCATGATGCACCGGAAGAAGACTGTCCTTTACGGAGTCCCGTACGGCGCACGTGCTCGAATGATCCTGCTTTTTTTGCAGGGGCAGGCGATCCGCACTGGATCTCGCGAGATCGAATTGGGCCGCTCCTTGTCCGACTGGATACAGCGTATGGGGATTGGCTGGGGTGGAGAGACCGCCCGTGCCATCCGTGAGCAGGCGGCGCGAATTTCAGCGTGCAGCCTTAAGTTTTTTTGGGAGGACGACCAAGCCGAGGGATGGGCGGCGGGGCGCATTGTAAACTCCGGCCTACGCTTCAACGACCTGATCGGAGACGGCATACAGGGGTCCCTATGGGAGGACCGCGTGGTGCTCGACGAGACTTTCTTCAAAGCATTGAAGGAGCATCCGGTCCCCCTTTTGGAAGCCGCCATCCGCGAGCTGCGCG
>JBBSVE010000189.1:0-5217 GCA_038233815.1 Rhodobacterales bacterium | reverse complement strand
GGCGACGTGATGGGAAACTATCATCCGCACGGCAACACTGTGATCTACGACGCGATGGCGCGGCTCGCGCAGCCCTTCAACATGCGCTACCCGCTGGTCGACGGGCAGGGCAACTTTGGCAATATCGACGGCGACAACCCGGCCGCCGAACGCTACACCGAGGCCCGGCTGACGGCGATCGCCGAAAAGCTGATGGAAGGTCTGGCCGAGAACGCCGTCGACTTCCGCCCGAACTACGACGGCACGCTGGAAGAGCCTGTGGTGATGCCCGCGGCCTTTCCGCATCTGCTGGCCAACGGCTCCTCCGGGATCGCGGTCGGAATGGCGACGAATATCCCGCCGCACAATCTGCATGAGCTGATCGACGGCTGCCTCGCGATGATCGCCAACCCCGGTGTGGAGGATGACGCGCTGGTGGACCTGATCCCCGGCCCGGATTTTCCGACCGGCGGCATTCTGGTGGAGCCGGCCCCGTCGATCCGCGCGGCCTACCGCACGGGGCGCGGGTCGTTCCGCCTTCGCGCGCGCTGGGCCGTGGAGGATCTGGGGCGTGGGCAATGGCAGATCGTCGTCTCGGAGATCCCGTTTCAGGTGCAGAAGTCCCGGCTGATCGAGCGGCTGGCGGACCTGATCCAGACCAGGAAGATCCCGATCTTCGGCGATGTCCGGGATGAAAGCGCCGACGACGTGCGGCTCATCATCGAGCCGAAGGCGCGGTCTGTCGACCCCGAGATGCTGATGGGGATTCTGTTCCGGTCCTCCGATCTGGAGGTGCGTTTCAGCCTCAACATGAACGTGCTGATCGACGGGCGGGTGCCGAAGGTGTGCAGCCTCAAGGAAGTTCTGCGCGCGTTCCTCGACCACCGCCAGAACGTGCTGGTGCGTCGCTCGAAGCATCGGATGGAAAAGATCGACCACCGGCTCGAGGTGCTGGAAGGTTTCCTCACCGCGTTCCTCAACCTCGACCGGGTGATCGACATCATCCGCTACGACACTGATCCCAAGCGCGCGCTGATGGCGCAGGACTGGGCGCACACCCCACCCCGCGCCACGTCGGAGCGTGACTATGCCTCCCCCCCGCCGGGCGAGGGCGAGCTGTCCGAGGTGCAGGTCGAGGCGATCCTCAACATGCGGCTGCGCAGTCTGCGCAGGCTGGAGGAGATGGAGCTGATCGCCGAGCGTGACGCGCTGATGAAGGAGCGCGCGGGGCTCGATGACCTTCTGGGCAGCGACAAGCTGCAATGGAAAGCGATCGGGAAGGATCTGCGCGAGGTGCAGCGCATGTTCGGCCATGCCGCGAAGGGCGGCGGTCGGCGCACCACATTCGCCGAGGCGGGCGAGGTCGAGGAGATGCCTTACGACGCGATGATCGAGCGCGAGCCGATCACCGTCATCTGCTCCCGCATGGGCTGGATCCGGGCGCTGAAGGGCCACCAGCCGCCGGGCACCGAGGTAAAATTCAAGGACGGCGACGCGGCCCGCTTCCAGGTCCATGCGGAGACGACGGACCGGATCCTTCTCGTCGGGTCCAACGGGCGGTTCTTTACGCTGCTGGGTGCGAACCTGCCCGGCGGGCGCGGGATGGGGGAGCCGGTGCGCCTGATGGTCGATCTGCCGAACGAGGCGGAGATCGCCGAGCTGATGGTCCACCGCCCCGGCGAGCGGCTGATCGTGGCCTCCACCGATGGCGACGGGTTCCTCGTGGCTTCGGACGAGGTTCTGGCGCAGACGCGCGCGGGCAAGCAGGTCCAGACCGTGCGGAGTGGGGCAAAGACCGCGCTTTGCCGCGTGGTTTCGGGCGATCACGTCGCCGTGGTGGGGGAGAACCGAAAGCTTCTGGTGTTCCCGCTGGTCCAGTTGCCGGAAATGGCGCGCGGCAAGGGGGTCAGGATGCAGAAATACAAGGATGGCGGGCTGTCGGACGCCACGACCTTCACGCTGGCGGAGGGTCTGATCTGGAAGGACCCGGCCGGGCGGACCCGCACCGAGACGGGGCTCGACGAGTGGCTGGGACACCGCGCCACGTCGGGCCGGATGGCACCGCGCGGCTTTCCGCGGGATAACCGCTTCACCTAACGGCTGCGGCAGACCGAAGGACACTGAATGACGCTTTCCCTCCTCGACATGATGGCGCTGGCGGGCGCCGGGCTTCTGGCCGGGGTGGTCAATGCCATCGCGGGGGGCGGCACGTTCTTCACCTTCGCCACGCTGATGGCGGTGGGCCTGCCGCCGGTCGCGGCCAACGCCACCAGTGCGGTGTCGCTGGTGCCAAGCTCCATTGCCGCAGCACTCGCCTACCGGCGCGAGATCGTGGCGCTCCGCCACCTGCTCCTGCCGCTCTGCGCGGTGTCGGGGCTTTGCGGGCTGGGCGGGGGCTGGTTGCTGCTCCATACCGACAACACGACGTTTCGCGGTCTGGTGCCGTGGCTCCTGCTGTTCGCGACGCTTCTTTTTGCTGCGTCGCCGCTGATCCCCGGCCTGATGCGTCGTATTCGCCGGCAGGCGGACGTGGTGCCGGGGGCGCCAAAGGCGACGGCGGGCGCCGTGGCCCTGCAGGGGGTCGTCGCGGTCTACGGCGGCTATTTCGGCGCGGGCATGGGGATCATGATGCTGGCGTCGCTGTCGCTCGTCTTCGGCGACCGATTCCACGAGGCGAATGCTTCGAAGAATATCCTGTCGATCTTCATGCAGGGTTTCGCGGTGATCCTGTTTCTGTTCACCGGCCTCGTGCACTGGCCGTCCGCGATCATCGTCACCGTGGCAGGGATCGTGGGCGGGGTGCTCGGCGTCCATGTCGGGCGGCTGGTGCCCACGCGCGTCATCCGCTGGGTGGTGGTGGTGATCGGACTGGGGCTGACGGTCTATTACTTCTTGCGCTAGGCCGGATCCACCGTCAGCCAGACCCCGCCCTCAGGCCGCAGGGTGAGGATCATCACCGGCTTCGGCACCTTGCCCTCCACGAGGCCGAAGCGATGTCGGGCCAGCAGGGTGGCAAGGATGATCACCGCCTCCTGCAGCGCGAAGTTGAGGCCGATGCACACCCGCGGGCCGTCCCCGAACGGCAGGTAGGCAAACCGGTCGATGGCTCTTGGGTCGGCAAAGCGGTCCGGGTCGAACGCGTCGGGATCGTCCCAGAGCATGTGGTGGCGGTGCAGCGCATAGACCGGAAGGATGATCGTGTCGCCGGGCCGCACCTCCCGCCCGCAGAGGTCGTCGTTTTTCATCGCACTGCGCGACAGGAACGCGGCGGGGGGATACAGGCGCAGCGTCTCATCCACGATCTGCCGGATGTAGGGCAGACGCGCCACATCCGCCGCCGTCGCCGCGCGGTCGCCCAGCACGTCCTGTGCCTCCGCCCGCGCGCGGTCCTGCACGCCCGGATCGAACGCGCAGAGGTAGAGCGCCCAGGACAGCGTCAGCGCGGTCGTTTCATGCCCCGCCACGATGAAGGTCAGCAGGTTGTCGCGCAATTCCGCCGTGGTCATCCGGCGACCGGTGTTGGGATCCTCGCCCTCCAGCAAAAGGTCGAGCAGGTCCGGCACCGTATGGCCCCCAGTCGCACGCCGCGCGTCGATAGCCTCGTCGGCCACGCGCTTCATGTCGCGCATCGCCCCGCTCGCGATCATCCGCCCCGGACGCGGCACCCAGCGCGGCGCGCCGATGATGTCCAGAAGCGAGACCTTCGCGGTGCCGCCGATATAGGTCTCGATGGCCTTGTGGACGGAGGCGCGATCGAACTCCTCCCCGCCCGAGAAGGTGACGTCGGAGATGACCTCGAACGTCGCCGTCACCATCTCCTGAAAGAGATCCGCCGCCCGCCCCGACGCCGCCCCGATGCGCGCCGATGCCCGCTCCGCCGCTGCTGTCATCACCGGGGCGAGGGCTGCCACGTTGCGGTGCGAGAAGACCGGCGCGGCAGTCCTCCGCTGCCAGAGCCATTCCGCCCCTTCGGCCACGAACAGGCTTTCGCCGATAGCCGGCTCCAGGATCAGCTTCGTGACCCAGCTTTTGGGGTAATCCTCCACCCGGTCACGCAACACGCGCTTGAGCGCGCCGGGGTCCATCACCATGTGCCAGCGTTTGCCGGTGCGCCCCGACAGCATTGGCTGACGGGTCGCAATCTCGGGGATCAGTTCCAGCACGTTGCGACGTCCGGCCTTGACCGAGCCCCAGATCCCCAGCGGCGTGTTGGTCAGCGGCACCCGTGCGGGGACTGTGCGACCTGCAAGTTTCGGCTGTGGCATCGTCGGGGAATGGGTCATGCGGCCTCCGGTCATTCGCTCCCCTCTATCTAGGCGCGCGCGGGCCGCTATAAAGGCGGCACGGTTGCACAGACCCGCACCGCGACGTATTGCGGATCACCGACCGCCTCGGGGGAGCCCACGCCATGACCGTCCTGCGCCTGATCGTCGCTGTCGCCTCGCTCGCGGTGATGTCTGCCTGCGCCGGTCAGAAGCTCGAGGAAAAGCCGGTGCCTCTGGGCAACTTCAAGCTCGGCCTCAATATCGTGCTGACCGACAAGATGCAGAAGGTCCCGATTTCGCGCGAGGCCACCGCGGAGGAGTGGAAGGCCGCGATGACCAAGGCCATTGCCGAGCGGTTCGGGCGCTACGACGGCGACAAGTTCTTCAACCTCGGCGTGTCGGTCGATGCCTATGCGCTGGCCCCTCCCGGCATCCCGCTGGTCGCCTCGCCGAAGTCGGTGCTGGTCATCAACGCCTCCGTCTTCGACGACGAAGCCGGCCGGAAACTGAACCCCGACGGCCAGCGATTCACGGTGTTCGAGAGCATCGACGGCAGCACGGTCTTGGGCTCGGGCCTCACGAAGTCGAAGACCCAGCAAATCGAGACGCTGGCCTTCAACGCGGCCAAACAGCTCGAGGAGTGGATGCGGACCCATCCCGAATGGTTCGGCATCTATGCGGGACGCGACGTGCCAGATCCCTCGGCGACCCTGCCGCCAGCGGGACTGCTGCTTGCCAACTGACGCTTGATTCCCACGTCCGCCATCGTTATTTCGCGCCTCAGATGAACCCGGGCCATTCAGCGGCCCCCTGAAGGACGAGGCGCCCCACGATGGCAAAGGCAAAGTTCGAACGCAACAAACCGCACGTGAACATCGGGACGATCGGTCACGTGGACCACGGCAAGACGACGCTGACGGCGGCGATCACGAAGTATTTCGGCGATTTCAAGGCCTACGACCAGATCGACGCG
>JBBSVE010000188.1:0-5223 GCA_038233815.1 Rhodobacterales bacterium | reverse complement strand
GCCATCCGCGCCGAGCAGGCTGTCGTCACCCGCGTCGCCGTGCAAGAAATCGTTGCCATCCTCGCCATAGAGCGTATCCGCATCGTCGCCGCCCGACAGGGTGTCGTTACCAGTCCCGCCGAAGACCGCATCCCGGCCTGCACCGCCCGAAAGGTCGTCGGCACCGTCGCCGCCGAAAAGCGTGTCGTTACCGGCCTCCCCGAAAAGTCGGTCGTTGCCGGTCTCGCCAAAGAGCTGATCGCTGCCGGTGCCGCCATAGACCTGATCGTCACCGTTTCCGGCCCGGACCGTGTCGTTGCCAGCGGACGCGCGGACAAAGTCATCGTCACGCCCCGCGCCGGGAAGGGTCTGGTCGTTCGCGTCGATCCGGTCGCCCTGCTTGTCGCCCTTGTAATTCGTGTCGATCCGGTCATTGCCGGTGGTGCCGTCTACATATCCGTCGCCCATCTAGCGAGCCCCCCCCATACGCGTCGCGACCGAACTATGGGGCATGCGCGTCGTCGCACGCTTTCCCTGAGGCTCTGGATTGGATCTGGTCATGGTCCTGCAAGCTCCCGTTCAGACGACACGCGTCACTCATTACACTGGTCGGCGGAACCCCGACCGTTCACGCGAACGGGGGCAAAACCGCCCCGCCATTCTCCGATCCGTCACCGATGGTCCTGACGTCCGTCTGATACAGAAAGTTTTAACTCAAACAAAAGGAAAAATTGTGGCGAAATCTGCGGCTTCCCATCGGGACGGGCGTGAAGGCAACAGATTAACCAATGGAGCTGCGATGGCACAGGGATCAGGATTTCGCCGCCACGCGGGGGAGAACGTAAGGGGCACGGAAATAGCGCAATTAAATCAATCCGAACGCTGTCCAAGGGTCAGACTGACGGCGGCTGCAGCCTCGCCGGGCGCATTTTCGGAAGATTGGTTAAGCCTCGGGGTCCAAACGCCACGGCGCCGTCACCAATAGGGTCGAAATTGCGGCATTGCCCCACCAGAACGCCCCGCGGCCGGGCGAATCAATCGCCCGATGGTGCCCGACGCGAGAGTCGAACTCGCACACCCGTTAAGGCGGAGGATTTTGAATCCCCTGCGTCTACCATTCCGCCAGTCGGGCCCCGTGCGCCGATTAACCCTGCGCCACCGTTTGCGTCAAGCCGGAAGCGTCAGAGGCGCGCGGCCGAGAACGTGTCGCAATCGGCCACGTCGCCCGATTTTGCCCCGCGCGCGAACCAGGTGGAGCGTTGCGCCGAGGTGCCGTGCGTGAAGCTGTGCGGATTGGGCGCGCGGCCCGCATTCCTCTGCAGCGTGTCGTCGCCGATCCGCTTGGCCGCATCCACCGCCTCCTGCAGATCCCCCGGCTCGATGGAGCCGAACTGCGCCGAGGCCGATTGCGCGAAGATGCCTGCGAAACAGTCCGCCTGCAGCTCGGTCCGCACCGAGAGCGCATTGCTCTCCGCCTCCGACACGGTCTTGCGCACGTCGGTCACCTTGCCGAGGATACCCAGTTCGTCCTGCACATGATGCCCGATCTCGTGCGCGACGACATAGGCCGAGGCGAAGTCGCCCTTCGCACCCAGTTGCTGCGACAGCGTGTCGAAGAACGCGGTGTCGAGATAGACCTTCCTGTCGAGCGGGCAGTAGAACGGCCCCGACGCGCCGCTCGCATCCCCGCAAGGCGATGGCGTGACGTCGCGAAAGAGCACCAGCGTCGCGGGATGATAGGTGCGGTTCAGCTGCGTCTTGAAGACCTGCCCCCAGACCTCCTCTGTATCGGCCAGCGTCACGGAGACGAACTCCGCCGACTGCCGGTCCCCCGCCGTGATCTCGGCCGGACCCGACGACTGCGTGCCCGAGGGGGCGCCGCTGCCACCGTTCAGCAGCGGCGTGAGGTCGATGCCGAAGAAATATCCCACGACCACCAGTGCCAGAAGGCCGAGCCCGCCCGCCCCACCGACCGCGATCCCGCGTCCGCCACGTCCGCCCGACGCGCCGCGACGGTCCTCGATATTGCTGCTGCCCCGCCTGCCCTGCCATCTCATCGCCGCATACCCCGCCTGTTCCCTCGGAATGCTAACGCGGCGGCGGCGGAGGGGATAGCGGTTTTGCGGCCTTGACCGGACGCCGCCGTCATGGTGCAAGGTCCCGACCGCGAAAGGCGCCGCCATGATCCGCAGCATGTATGACTGGACCATGCGCCTCGGCCGGTCGCGCCACGCGATCTGGGCCTTGGCGCTGGTGGCATTCATTGAAAGCTCGGTCTTCCCGATCCCGCCCGACGTCCTGATGATTCCCATGGTGCTCGCCGCCCCCCGCCGGGCCTGGTTCATCGCGGGCGTGGCGACGCTGTCGTCGGTGCTGGGCGGGATGCTGGGCTACTGGATCGGCCTGTCGTTCTTCGACAGTATCGGAGAGCCGGTGCTCGCCTTCTACGGCAAGACCGCCTATTTCGACGAATTCCGCGCGCGCTACAACGAATGGGGCGCCTGGGCGGTGCTTATCGCGGGCGTCACGCCGTTCCCCTACAAGGTCATCACGATCCTGTCGGGGCTGACCGGCCTGTCCTTCCCGGTCTTCATGGCGGCAAGCGTGGCGGCCCGCGGGCTGCGGTTCTTTCTGGTGGCGGGGCTCCTGTGGAAGTTCGGCCCGCCAATGCGGGACTTCATCGAGCGGCGGCTGGGCCTCGTATTTACCGCAGCCATGGTGCTGCTGATCGGCGGATTTCTGATGGTGAGGGTGCTGTGACGAGGACAAGCCTGATCTGGCTGGCGCTTCTGGGGTCGACCGCATTGCTGGCTGGCGCCTTCGCGTTCCAGTATGTCGGCGGGATGGCGCCCTGCACGCTTTGCATCTGGCAGCGCTGGCCGCATGCGGTGGCCGTGCTGATCGGCCTTCTGGCGCTGCGGGTCCGAGGGCCGGTCCTGCCGCTGATCGGGACGCTGGCGCTGGTCGTCACGGCGGGCCTCGCGCTGTTCCATACCGGGGTGGAGCGGCACTGGTGGGAAGGGCTCGCCTCCTGCTCGGCCGGGTCGATTGCGGGGATCAGCGCGCAGGATCTGATCGATCCTGCCAAGGCGGTTGCCCCGGTGGTGCGCTGTGGCGACGTGGCCTGGTCGATGGCGGGACTGTCGATGGCGTCGTGGAACGGGATCCTGTCGGTCCTGCTCGCGGGCGTCTGGCTGATGGCGGCGCGAACGCGGGACTAGGCATCGCAGAGCCGCTCATGCTCCTGAATGGCGAAACGGTCGGTCATCCCGGCCACGTAATCTGCGACGATCCGGGCCAGCGCGGTGTCGCCCTCCGCCCGCTCCACATCCGCGCGCCAGTCCTGCGGAAGCAGCTCCGGCCGCGCCATGAACAGCGGGAAAAGTTCCCGGATCATCGCCGTCACGCGCTCCCGCTCCGCCATGACGGAGGGCGCGCGATACATCCGGGTAAAGAGGAACGCACGGATCGCCTTCAGCTCCTGATAGAGCGGTTTTGAAAAGCGGATCACCGTCTGCTCCATCCCCCGGATCTCCGCAACCGACCGGGGCTGGCCTGCGTCGAGCCGCCCCTGCGCCACGGCGATCACATCCTCCACCATCCGCCCGAAGACCCGTCGCAGGGCCTCGTGCCTCCGCCGCATCGTCTCCAGCCCGGGATAAAGCGCATCGACCTGAGCGAAGGCGGGGCCGGTGACGGGCAGCTCCATCAGGTCGGCCTCGTCGAACAGGCCCGAGCGCAGGCCGTCGTGCAGGTCGTGGTGGGAATAGGCCACATCGTCGGCGATGGCCGCGACCTGCGCCTCGGCGCTGGCAAAGGTGTGCAATTCCAGATCCCATTCGGCATTGGCCTCCGCCAGCGCATAGGGCACCTCCCCCGTCACGGGACCGTTGTGCTTGGCGATCCCCTCCAGCGTTTCCCAAGTGAGGTTCAGGCCGTCGAAATCGGCGTAATGCCGTTCCAGCCGGGTCACGATCCGGATCGCCTGCGCGTTGTGGTCGAACCCGCCGTAGGGCTGCATCAGGTCGCCCAGCGCATCCTCCCCGGTATGGCCAAAGGGCGTGTGGCCCAGATCGTGGGCCAGCGCCACCGCCTCCGCCAGATCGGTGTTGAGGTTCAGCACGCCCGCGATGGTGCGCGCCACCTGCGCTACCTCGATCGAATGCGTCAGGCGGGTGCGATAGTAGTCGCCCTCATGCTCCACGAAGACCTGCGTCTTGTGCTTCAGCCGGCGGAAGGCCGACGAGTGGATTATCCGGTCCCGGTCGCGCTGGAACGGCGAGCGGAACGACGACATGCGCTCGCCGTGCAGGCGGCCGCGGCTGTCTTCGGGGTGGCAGGCAAAGGGGGCGAGCATGAAGGCACTTTCGCAGGGATCGGGTCCGACATAAGCGATCCGGGGCGGAATGGCACCCTCCGCCTGCGAAGGCGCTAACGCTTGTGGCAGTGCGGTGGCCCGCCTATATCTGACGGGACAGGAGACCGCGCCATGACCCTTACCATCCCACCCCGCGTCACCGACCGTGCCTTCGCCCGACTGGCCGAGATTGCGGAGGCGACGGGCGAGACCCGCCCCTTGCGCGTCGCGGTGGAGGGCGGCGGATGCTCCGGCTTCCAGTATGACATCCGGCTCGACGCGCGCGGACCTGAGGATGTGGTGCTGGAAAAGGATGGCCAGATGGTGCTGGTGGATGCAGTCTCGCTGCCCTTCCTGTCCAACGCAGTGATCGACTTCTCCGAGGAGGTGATCGGCGCGCGATTCGTGATCGAAAATCCGAATGCGTCCAGTTCTTGCGGATGTGGCACATCTTTTTCAATCTGAAGCTGTTAATTGCACTATTGATTGAAAAATCCTCTATGCGTTTACTATTTCTTCAGACTATTTTGAGCGAGCGCACTTAAATTCTTGACAGGCTACGGCGTCCTTCTGACAAAGGGGTGGTAACGTTAAACGCCAGTGATCAAGTTTATTTGCGTCGTGACCATGGGCGTTGTTGCGTAACTCACGTTTGAGGCGCGACTATCCCTTTGCCCACTGATGTCAGGCATGCGGACGATTTCGGCGGTGCCGCGTGCATTGCAGCGGTTGATGAGGGCGACGCGGATCTGGATTTCTGCGGTTTGGCTGTCGGGGTGTGTTGCGGCGATGGGTTCGCCGAAGGCCTTGAGGCAGCACATCCGTTGCCCGGCAATGGTTTGCATGCAAGCCATGAGAGGGTTCGCCCCGGTCCGGCTTCGGGCGTG
>JBBSVE010000187.1:0-5231 GCA_038233815.1 Rhodobacterales bacterium | reverse complement strand
GCGGCTGCTGGGGGTAAAGATCCCCGCCATCCCGGTCGAGCATCAGTATATCGTGACCGAGCCCGACCCCGCGTTGGTGCAATGGCGCAAATGCAACCCCCAGCACCCCGTCCTGCGCGACGCCGACGCGAAATGGTATGTGCGCGAGGAGCGCGGCGGCTGGATCCTCGGCCCCTACGAGAAAGGCGCCCCGGCCCGCTTCTTCTATGACGTTCCGGCAAGCTTCCGCGCCGATCTCTTTCCCCTCGATCTGGAGCGGATCGAGGAAGAATACATGGCGATGATCCACCGCCTGCCGTCGTCCGAGGAGGTCGGCCTCAAGGACGATTTCAACGGTCCGATCTGCTACACCCCCGACGGCAACCCGCTTGTCGGTCCTGTTCCCGGCCTGCGCAACATGTGGCTGGCGGAGGGCTTTTCGTTCGGCATCACGGCGGCGGGCGGCACCGGCCATTACCTCGCGCAGATGATGACCCAAGGCGAGGCGGAGATCGACATGGCCTCGCTCGATCCGCGCCGCTACGGGTCGTGGATGACGACCGAGTATGCCGCGCGGAAGAACGAGGAGTGCTACGACCACGTCTTCATCCTCCACCACCCCGACGAGGAACGTCCCGCCTGCCGCCCGCTGCGCACAACGCCGGTCTATGACAAGCAGATCGCCCTCGGCGCGCAGATGGGTCAGGTCAACGGCTGGGAGCGCCCGAACTACTATGGCCCCCTGAACGCGCCCGAGAGCTTCGACCACGACAGCCGCTCCTTCCGCCGCGGTGCCTGGTGGGAGTTTGCGCGCGCCGAGGCCGAGGCTTTGCGCGCCACCGCCGGGCTGATCGACGCTTCCGCCTTCACCAAGCATACTGTGCGGGGGGCGGGGGCGACGGCATTCCTCGACTGGTTCACCTGCAACGCGCTGCCGAAGGTGGGGCGCATCAACCTCACCTACGCGCTGACGCCCGCGGGCACGGTGCGCACGGAATATACCATCGTGCGGAACGGCGAGAGCGACTATTACCTCGTCAGCGCCGGGGCATGGACCGCCTATGACGCCGACTGGCTCCGTAAATGCGCCGCCGATTTTATGGGCGAAGGCGGTAGCGCGGTGGAAATCCACGACGTCACGACGCAATGGGGCGTCTTTGCGCTGGCCGGTCCGAACGCGCGGGCCATCCTGCGCGAGGTCGTCCGCGACACCGACCCCGACACGGTGCTGTCGAACAAGCGCTTCCCGTGGCTCTCCGCCCGCAAGCTGGAACTTGGCATGTGCCCCGTCAACGCGATCCGCGTCGCCTATACGGGCGAGCTTGGCTGGGAGCTTCACCACCCGATCGAGATGCAGCGCTACCTCTGGGATCTGCTGCTGGAGGCGGGGGCGAAGCACAATATGAAGCTCGTCGGCGCTCGCGCGCAGAACTGGCTCCGTCAGGAGAAGTCCTACCGCGCCTTCGGCACCGAGCTTGGCCGCGACGCCACGCCGCTGGAGGCGGGGCTGGACCGGTTCGTGGATCTCGGCAAGGATTTCCACGGCAAGGCCGCGATGGAGGCGGTGGGCATCCGCGCGAAATGCGTGACGGTGCTGATCGACGGGCCGGCGGATGCGGACCCGTGGGGCAAGGAGGCTTTGTTCTCCGACGGCAAGAAGGTGGGCCGCCTCACCTCCGGCGGTTGGTCGGTGGGCTTTGGCAAGCAGATCGGTATGGGGTATGTGCCGCCTGCGCTGGCGGAAGTGGGGACGAAGCTGACGGTGCGGATGCAGCGGCAGGATTGGGATGCGGTGGTGGTGGAGGATGGGCCGTATGATCCGACGAATGGGCGGATCAGGGTGGATGGGTGAGCATAATTGAATTAACTGAATATTCATCAAGGCGTGTTAATTTATATCGTGTATCAATTTTAGGGTCGAACGCTTTATGTCTAATCCAGTCAGTAGATTCTTGAACATCATGTGGAAAGCATTCCGCCGACTCCCTATACCTTTTAAATGGCTTTTTGCTTTTCCGACGGCGGTTGCGGTGGCGCTCGCTTTGATCGTAGGCAATATGGGATTAGCTTTCATGGGCACGGCAGTCACCATCAACGCTCTGATTGCAGGATGGCTAGGCGGCTTCATAATACTAGTCTTAACGAAGGCAGGTTTCATCATTGTCAAGGATAGTGAGGGTCGAAAATAGCGCTCTCGTTTTCATTAACGTATACGGGTTGGTAAGTGAAAGGATAGGAGTGTGAAGGCCTCGTGTTTATAAATCATCCAAGCTCAAATTCCATGTGCTTATTTCACGCTCCAACGCGGACCAGTGATCCTCAAGCTTTTCTATGTCGGTCTCTGCAACAAGGGGAATATCTAGGCCATGGAATTTGTCGCCCAGAAACACAACTGAATGCGATGATCCTCTGTTAGCAAAAAGAATGCCAAGAAGGCCCGCGAGGCCCTTCATCTCTTTAAGCGCGTCCGCTACGACATTAATGTCGAACACGCCGAAATTTGCGAGCTGGCGGCTTTCAGGCGTACTAGCATGTGCAACATAGGCATTAGTATAAAGGCTAAATCTATTAAAATTTTCCAATCGTTCTTTAAATTTATTAAGAATGACAAGGCATATTTTATCTAAAGGTTTTCTATCGGATTCACAAACCCCGCTTAAGAAATCGAATTGCTTGTGAGCAATCATGCTCATGTTTTGGGCGTTCAGCGAACCTATGGGTTCATAATCTGCGGCAACGACCTCGTTGACATAGATCCTCCGAGTGAGCCAAGGCTGACTTTTTTTGACATCATCCAGTACGGATCGGAGTGAATAAACGCCCTTAGTACCTCTTATCGAGTATGGGTCTAATAGTCGCCGAACTCCTGCGAAGAGTGTGGTCCAATAGCAATTTTTAATAAACCCAAAAAGGATCTGATTGGTTGAGTCGAAAGTTGAATCCGAATTTTCTCTCAGTTTGAGCATCAGTATGATTGTCTTGAAAACGGCGTAATTCCATGCAAGACCATTTATAGCCTGATGAATGCCGGTCTCGCGGTTGGCAAATGCTTCATGCCAAAGATCAATCCGAGCTCGCTGCTCTGGAGTTGTAGTCGTCAAGCCTACTCACCCCGCCCGCCTCGCCAACCACCCCCGCCACTCCCCCTCGCTCCCCCGGAACGCGTTCAGATCCACCCGTCCCGAGATCCCCGGAACCAGACCCGTCCCCGAATACTGCCAGAACGTCCAGGCCTTCCCCGGATAGCGGTCCGACGGGTGCGCGATAACGGACCGCAGCCACATCTCGTTCGGCAGCCGCCAGAGCTCGTTGTCCTCGTAGAAATCTGGCGTGGTGTAGATCAGCGGGCGCTGGCCGTAGTGGCGCGCGATCACGGCGGAATAGCGGGCGGCCTCGGCGCGGATCTGGGCTGCGGGCGGGCGGATGCGGCAGGTGGGGGAGAAGGGGGTCCACTCCATGTCGAGCACCGGGGGCAGGGCGCCCGCCGTGCGGGGCACATGCTTGATGAACCAGCGCGCCTGCGCCTCCGCCGGGCCGCAGAGGTAAAAGAAATGATAGGCGCCGCGCCGGATGCCCGCGGAGCCGGCCCCGCGCCAGTTCGCCTCGAACGAGGGGTCCAGAAGGTCGCCGCCCTCGGTCGCCTTGAACCACGCGAAGTTCACCCCGTTCGCGCGCGCCTGCGCCCAGTCGGCGCCGCCTTGCCAGCGCGAGGCGTCGATGCCGTGGACGGGATGGGTGAGCGGGCCTCTCCCCGTCCAGCCATGCGGTTTCGCGTCGGAGAAGTTGGGTGCCGTGACGCGCCCGTCCGTCGGGGCCATGGCGGGTGGCGAGTTGCGCGCCCCGCATGCGGTGAGCGCGAGGAGGGCAAGGACGGCAAGGCGACGCATGAATACCTCTGGGTCGGGGGCGCGCGGCTACCTTACAGGAGCATCGCGCGCTGTCACGCCCGCGGGTCTGCTTTTCGCCCGAGGAGCGCCATGTTGTTCGCGGGCATCGGCCTGTGTGTGACCGCGACTCCTGCGCGTGTCAGGATCGTCTTGGCCCAATCCAGATCCTTTATCCGATCAACGGAGACTGCGCGCGCAGGCTCTCGTGAAAGGCGGCGTCGCCGGGGGAGGTGGTCCGGCCGTCTCGCAGGAAAGGTCCGTAGATCAGTGCCGATTTCAGAACTACGGGACAGCGTTGCCGCACATTCCGGGACAGCCGTTTCCCTGACTCCCGGACGCTGGTTCCAGTAAAGACGGGACAGTCTGCGTGACGTTGGCCTTCACTCGTATGGGTACGCTTCGAGGGTGATCCTTGTCGGCGCTTTTGGCGTCGGTCAAGTCTGCTGGCGGTGCCTTTCCGCGCATGCTTTCTCCTCTGAGTTCGATACGGTGGGCGTTATGGAGCGAGCCATTGATTCGCCATTGGTCCGAGCACAATGGCGAATGCGATCGAGGATCGCGTCGGCGATGGTCGGCGCTGCGATCATCTGGCGCCAGCCGGAGACGGGGAGCTGGGCGGTGATCATGGTGGACCGCCGCTGGTAGCGCTCCTCGAAGATTTCCAGCAGACCGAGGCGTTGCTGGTCGGTGAGGCTGTGGGGCCCCAATCGTCGAGGACCAGCAGCTGAACGCGCGCCAGCTTGTCGGCCAGACGGGGAAAGCGGCCGTCGAGGCGTGCCATGGCCATGTCTTCGAAGAGGCGCGGCATGCGCATGCAGGCGATGGCGTAGTCCGGGCCGTGCCGCCATGGTGTGCAAAGGCGCAGCCGAGCCAGCTCTTGCCGGTGCCGGTGCCGGTGCCGGTGCCGGTCTGCCCGGTGAGGATCAGGGTCTCATGGTTCTTTAGCCAGACCCCCTGCGCCAGCGACAGCAGCTTGCGGCGATCGAGGCCACGTGGTGGTGCGAAGTCGATATCCTCGACACAGGCGTTCGGGAACCGCAGCTACGCGCTGCGCAGGCGGTTCGGGAGCCGCTTGCGCAGCGCGATGTGCCACCTCGCTTTCGAGCATCAGGCCCAGTCACTCGTCGCGGTTCAGCGCCTGGTTCGGGTCCCGTTCTGCGAGGGCACGCCAAGCGGTGGCCATGCCGGTGAGACCGAGGGCGGTCAGTTGGTCTGGGGTTGGATGGGTCAGCAATCTCTCTCTCCTCATGCTGGTCACTGGGTAGTAGGCCGCGCGTCGCGCGGACGCGCGCCTTCGGCACGACGGATGCGGACGCGCGCCTTCGGCACGACGGATGCGGACGCGCGCCTTCGGCACGACGGATG
>JBBSVE010000186.1:0-5320 GCA_038233815.1 Rhodobacterales bacterium | reverse complement strand
TCCGACCTCCTCGACCGCATCCACGATCACGAAATCAACCGGCCCGACGAGCTGTTGCCGTGGAACTGGTCTGCGGTCGTGGCGCAGGACCGCGCCGCCTAAACCGCGGCGCCAATCGGGCGCTTACTCTGCCCGCGGCACAGGGTAGAGACATCGGAGACGGACCAGTCCAGCCCCGCCAGAGCAGCAGACTAGCGACCATTCCCGCAGTCTGCCCGGGCGGCCGAATGATCAGCACCTTGATCAACAGGCACAACAGGATCGCCGCCTTCGAGAAGACCGGCGGGCGCCCCCGGCCCCCCCGGTGCGGCGCGGGTCAGGTCATCTCCTTGTCCAGCCAGATCAGCAGTGAATCGCACGTTTCGAGTGCTTGATTGTAGCTGGACCAGTTCGTCGTACGGGTGCGGTTAGGCTTTCTCCCGCAGCCCCCTCTAACCGCATGGATCCGAAATGTGAATCCTTTGCAGCGAGAGTTTTGCAGCAATGCCTATCTGATGGGGAACACACAATCCTGCATCGCTCGTCGCTCTCAACGGTGCATAGACGTCCGCTTCGGGCTTGGCACCGCGAAGAGAGCGGTAAAGAAGGAAAGGCTCCCGCAGGGCGGGGAGCCTTTCCTGGTCGCAGCGCAGATCAGTTGGCGGGGGCGTCGGGGCTGAATTGCAGGAGATACGCATAGACGTCCTCGGCATCCGACTCCTTGCGGAGTTTGAAAGCCATCTTGGCCTTTGCGCTGGGATCGCCCAGCTGCTCCTTCAGGAAGCCGGCCGGGTCTTGCACATATTTGACGAAATGCGCCTCATCCCATACCAGCCCGGCGGCGCCTGCGGCGACGATCGACTTGCCGTATTTGAAATCGTCCCAAGTGCCTGCCGTGCGGCCGAAGACGCCGTAGAGGTTCGGGCCGATCTTCCCGCCGCGGCCAGCGAGCATCTTGCCATCGTTGTCGACGACTGAGTGGCAGGTCTGGCACTGGTTGAAAACCACCTTGCCCTTGGCGGCGTCTCCGGCGGCAAAGGCAGGGGCGGCTGCGGTGGCCAGAACCGCGAGCATGGCCAGTTCGATCTTCATCCGTGTCTCCTTCATGTGCAGTGTCATCTCAGGTGGAGTTCGCGACGCCAAGCGTCGGTTCGTTGTGGATCAGGCCACCGCGCGCGACAGCGCACAGCGTTGCCAAAGTGCGTTGAGCGCATGGGCCAACGTGTCGATGTCCGCGTCGGTATGGAACGGTGAGGGGGTGATGCGCAGCCGCTCGGTTCCCTTGGCGACGGTGGGATAGTTGATCGGTTGGACATAGATACCCCAGTCTCGCATCAGGATGTCGGAGATCATGCGGCATTTTACAGGATCGCCGATCACGACCGGAACGATATGGCTCTCATTGGACATATGGGGAATGCCCAGATGGTCAAGGCGGGCGCGCAATTTGGCGACCTGCGCCTTCTGGCGGTCCCGTTCCACTTGCGAACCCTTGAGATGCCGGACGGAGGCCGTCGCCGCTGCCGCTACGGCGGGGGGCAGGGCTGTCGTGAAGATGAAGCCCGACGCGAAACTGCGGATGAAATCGCACAACTCCGGACTTCCGGTAATGTAGCCGCCCACGACGCCGAAGGCCTTGCCGAGCGTGCCCTCGATCAGGTCGATCCGGTGGGCCAGCCCCTCGCGTTCCGATATGCCACCGCCGCGGGGGCCATACATGCCGACGGCGTGCACCTCGTCGAGATAGGTCATCGCGCCATGCGCCTCGGCCACCTCGACGATCTCGCGCATCGGGGCCACGTCGCCGTCCATCGAATAGACGCTCTCGAACGCCACGAGCTTCGGGCGGTCGCCGACGGCCGCGAGCTTGCGGTCCAGATCGCGCCAGTCGTTATGCGCCCAGATCACCTTGTCGGCGCGCGAATGGCGCACCCCTTCGATCATCGAGGCGTGGTTTCCGGCGTCCGACAGGATCACCACGTTCGGGATTCGCGCACCCAGCGTGGACAGGGCGGCCCAGTTCGACACATAGCCCGAGGTGAAGAGGAGGGCCGCCTTCTTGCCATGCAGATCCGCGAGCTCCGCCTCCAGCAGCAGATGCATGTGGTTGGTGCCGGAGATGTTGCGCGTGCCGCCCGCGCCCGTGCCGTGCGACTGGACGCAATCCACCATCGCGCCCACGACATCGGGATGCTGCCCCATGCCGAGGTAGTCGTTCGAGCACCAGACCGTGATCTCGTGGATATCGCCGTCCCTGTGGCTGTTGGCTTTGGGAAATTCGCCGCGCTTGCGCTCCAGTTCGGCAAAGATGCGGTAGTTCCCTTCGGCCTTCAGGGCATCAAGCTGGGTGCGGAAGATCTGGTCAAAGTCCATTGGCGTCCTCGAGCTGTTCTTTTCGTGATTTTGCGGCCGGAATCATCCAGCGCCAGAGTTTCTCGTCCGGGAAGGGGAGCACCATGAACCAGTGTTCCAGAAGGGCGAGAAGGCAGAGACAGGTCAGCAGGCTGTAACCCACCGACATGCCGGGATGGGTCACGTTGACCGCCCGCTCCAGCAACAGGGCAGAAAAGACGGTCAGGGCGGAGACGGAGATCGGGAAGAACGGCGTGATCCGGCCGATGCGGAAATGGCTGGACAGGTGCGACAGGGGTTTGGGCAGGAACTGCGTGTTGATGCGCGGAACGCCAAGGAACAGGTTCAGCTTGGCCGAGATCCGCGCGATGAACAACAGCGCGAAGGTGCCGAAGGCAAACGGGTTGGCGGCATGGATCGTGACGAGCCCGAGCCCTGCAAGCGTCGCGATCAGCAGCGCCTCGTGCCAGGCGATGGTGCCCAGCGCGCGCCAGAACCGATCGGTGGTGGAGAGGAAGGGCGGGCAATCCTCCCGGTTCGGACCGGTCACGACGCCGGAGAGGAACGCAAGCTCGATCCACGCCCAGAGCGCCAGCGCCGCGAGGAAGGCGAGATAGATCCCGGTGGCCGACAGGTCCGACAACGATGCGCGCGTGGCGGCGGCCCCCACCGCCAGCAGCGGCAGCCCGATGATGACGGAATTCACATGGTCCTGCGCCGTGCCGTTGTCGGCGACCCGCACCCGCCAGAGTATGATGCCCGTGGAGAACCACCAGAGGAACAGGGTCGCCAAGACGGCAAACCACGGGCTGTCGATCATCTCGTCCATCCCCGCCGGGAGGCGCAATGTCGGTTGGAGGTCAATAGACCGGCTCCAGTCGCACCTCTTGCGGCGGCTCCTGCCGGATCACGGGAATGGTGTAGATCTGCACGAAGGCCGACGCTGCCTTGGCCATCCCGAGCTTGGTCTTGATCCATCCGCCGGCACCGCCCTGCCGCTTGCCCGCATCCATCTGACCGAACGCATCGCGCATCCGGCGCAGCGAGGGCAGCCAGCGGGGATGGTCAATGTCGATTTCGATCGGGAACACCTGCCGCGCGACGGTGGAGGTCTTGCGGAAAACTTCCTGGTCATACCATTCGATATCGACGCCGAGCGCCTTGTGAAACTCGGGGCGGGCATGATCGCGCACGAACATCGTGGAATAGACTGCCGTCAGGAAGAACCGGATCCAGAGCTTGTTGGCAAACCCGTTCGTAAGCTTCGGATCGGTCCGCATCAGAAGCGCGAAGGCCTCGCCGTGGCGGAACTCGTCGTTGCACCATTCGCGGAACCATTTGAAGATCGGGTGGAACCGCTGGTCGGGATTGGCCTCCAGATGGCGATAGATCGTGATGTAGCGGGCATAGCCGATCTTTTCCGAAAGGTAGGTGGCGTAATAGATGAACTTCGGTCGGAAATAGGTGTATTTCTTGGCCTTGGTCAGAAAGCCCAGATTGACGGCCACGCCCGCCTCGCGCAGCGCGTCGTTGATGAAGCCGGCATGGCGGGCCTCGTCGCGGGCCATGTAGCTGAACAGCGCGCAGATGTCGGGATTGTTGCCGCGCCGCTTCATCTCCTTGTAGAGCACGCAGCCCGAAAACTCCGCGGTGCAGGAGGAGACGAGGAAATCGATGAATTCACGCCTGAGCTTCGGGTCCATCCCCTCCCAGTCCGCATCCCATTCGGCGTTCTTCTTGAAATGGCCCTTGTTCGGGTCGGCGCGCATCTCCTCCAGCAGTGCGTCCCAGTCCTTGCGGACAGGGGTCACGTCGGTCCGGTCCATCTCGTCGAAATCGGTGGTGTAGAACCGCGGGTTGAGCATCGTCGTCTCGGTCGCCATCGCGGTCGTGTCGACGGGCTGCGATGCGGCAAGCTCGGCATAGTCGGCGTCGAGGCCCTTGGGGGTCGCGTTCATAGTGTCACCTCGTCCGAAAAGGAAAATTCGCAGAGCTCCATGAAGCCGAAATCACCGGTCATCCGTACCCAGAGACGCTCCAGCGCCCCCGCCCGCGTGATGGTGGCCTGCCGGTCCTCGGAGATCACCTCGCCGTAGGCCGCCAGAACCGGCGCGCCGTGGACCAGCACCTCGTCGCCCGGAAAGACGACGGCACCGTTGTTGAAGCGGACATGGGCGTAGAGGCTTTCGAACCGATGGCTCACCTCGACCGTGCAGGGGACGTCCTCGGTGGTCTTGCTGAACAGTCCCATTACCCGCCCCCTCGTGCTACTTCTGCGCCATCAGCCGCTCGAACGAAGCCCGGTTGTCGGACCCGAAGGCGCCCAGTTCCGCGCTCCATCCCGTTGCATCGTCGAGAACGGTCAGGCGCCCGTTGGCATATTCCACAATACGCACTGGCCGCTGGGGATCAATACCCGCGACGTGCCTTGCACGCTCCAACCCATTCTGGATGACGGTGATGAAGCCACCATGCGGCAGGTCCATGAGAAGCGCGCCGTTCGCATCCAGAACCGTCACCGCCTGCGCGCCGCCGCCCTTCAGGATGATATCGCGTTCGGCCACAATCCGCGCCGGCTCCGGCGTTCCCACATGACCGCGCCCGGACAGGACGGAGTAGCTGACGAGGATCAGGCTCGCGATCACCAGTGCCAGCATGGCGCGGAGCAGGTGCGCCGGGATCATCTCGCGCGCGGGTTCGGGGCGGGTCCGGGTGGTCATGGGCAGTCTCCTATTCCGCGGCGGCGAGCGTCATGGCGGGTGCCGACCGTGCGACGACGGGTTCGTTCAGCCGGGTCTCCGCGGCCTCGGACAGAAGCCGCGCCACGCGGGCGGCGTCGGGGATGCAGCGAAGCGAGGGCTGGGTCTTTGCGAAATGCCACGGCCGCACGTGCGGCCAGCAGACGAGATAGGAAATCCGCGTCTCGCCCAGCGTCTCCAGCGCGATGGTCCCGGTTCCATTGGACTTCAGCGCCAGCGTGGCATTGGCG
>JBBSVE010000185.1:0-5358 GCA_038233815.1 Rhodobacterales bacterium | reverse complement strand
CGGGGCGATCTCAAACGAAGGCGGCGGTGAAAGCAAGACGGCTCAGAAAGAAACCCTGATTGCAACCGCAACTATGCGGCAGGTTGCGCATGCCGAAAAGCGCTTGACACGATCGTCTTCGTTACCGAAGTCCTGAGCCTAGCGTTCTGCGCCTGACACAGGTTTCCCGACGGCGCCACTTTGTGGCATGGTCCGCGGATGAAACGCAGATACCTGCGTTCACCTGGGCCCCGCCGACCGCGCTGAGCTTCAAGCTTTGCGGATCAACCGCAACATCCCGCGCAAGCTTGCCTGACGGGCCGGGATCGTGCTGGCCATGGCGGACGGTCAGGGCACCGTCGAGATCGTGCGGCAGACAGGCAGGTCGAAGCCGACGGTCTGGCGCTGACAGGAGCGGTATCCGGGCGAAGGCGTGCCGGGGCTCAAGCGCGACAAGACGCGGCCCTCTCGGGTGCCGCCGCTGCCCAGGGATGTTCGGCTGAAGGTGATCGCGAAGACCGTGCAGGAAACGCCGCCCGATGCCATGCGCCGGAGCCGCGCGACGGTGGCCGAGGCGGTCGGCATATCGCCCTCGAGTGTGGGGCGCATATGGGCGGATGCAGGGCTGAAGCCGCATATCGTGACGGGGTTCAAGGTCTCGAGCGCCCCGATGTTCGAGGCGAAGGTCACCGAGATCGTGGGCTATACCTCGACCCGCCGAACCGTGCTGTGCGTCGGCGACAAATCCCGGATACGGGCGCTCGACCCGATTGAGCCCGGGCTGCCGCCGAAGAAGGGGCGCGCGGCGACGATGACCCACGACGACAAGCGCCACGGCACCACCAGGCTCTTCGTCGCGCCGCGCCGGACGTCAAGTCGGGTCATCGGCGGCTGCATGCCGCGCCACCCATACCCCCTCCTGTGGTTTGCCCGCAAACCGCAAGAGGGGCGCAACGGAGGTCCTGACCGTCCTCCGCCGGATCGACCGAGCGGTGACAAAACCCCGAGACATCCACATCGTGCTCGACGTCCCCACAAGACGCCTGCGATGCAGGCCTGGCTGGAGAAACAGACGCGCTTCAAACTGCATTTCACGCCCACCAGAGTGTCCTGGCCGACCCTGGTCGCGCGCTTCTTCGCCGGGATCGCCATGACGCGCATCCGACGCGGCAGTTACTCCAGCGTCGAAGATCCCGAGGGCGTCATCCGCGACTGCCTTCTGCTGCACAACTTACAGCCGAAGCCCCTGTCTGGAGCAAGACCGCCGATGACATCGTCGCCCGCGAACCCCGCCCGCTTGATACCCTCGATGACATCAGGGGAAATCGGTAAGATCCGCTCGACACAGAATACCTAGAACATCGCCCAGTCGCGGATCAGCGGAACGGAGCCCTGCTGCTGGCCTTGCGAGGGGCTGTCGCCCTGCTGCTGGGGCGGGGTTGAGGAGGGCTGCCCCTGTTGCTGGGGCGCGCTCGGAGTGCTGCCCTTCTGCGTGGTCGTCGGTGCCTTGGTCATGTCTTTTCGCCCGCTGTTCGGTGCCGCCCATCCTGCAATGGTCAGCGGTCCGGTTCCCGTATTCGGATGCGTGCTTCTGCGGCGCGCACCCGGCAGTCAATACTCAGCTATGGTCCCGGAGCGGCGGCGGCAAGATGGCTTTTCGTCCGTGTCGAATGTGGCGCGCGTGGCATGGCGCCTCGGGCACAGGGATCCCGGCTCGCGGGCGTCCGTCGGCCACAGGCGCGTCATTTTTGCGGGGCGGTTCGATTTTGCCGTGAATAGTTCTCAGGATCGGGGTAGCAGACCTTCTTCATGATCTTGGGATAGGGTCGGACCCGACGAAAGGGTGCGACCCTATCCGATCCTCGCGACGGACTGGGCAGGAACGAAGTGGACGAATCGATGAACGATATGACCGACCTCCCGATCCATGCCGTGTCGTCCGATGCCGCGGATCCGCAAGCCTTGCGCGCGGCAATCCTTCGGCATCTCACCTTCACGCTGGGCAAGGACCCGGATCACGCCAGCCGCTACGACTGGCGCATGGCGCTGTCCTACACCTTGCGCGACCGGATCATGTGGCCGTGGTTCGCCTCCACCCGCCGGACGTATGAGGAGGGGCTGAAGCGGGTCTATTACCTGTCGATGGAGTTTCTGATCGGCCGGATGCTGGAGGATGCGGCGATCAACCTCGGTCTCGACGAGGCGGTGCGCGAGGTGGTCGCGGGCTTCGGTCAGGACTACCGCGCGCTGATCGAGGACGAGCCGGATGCGGCGCTCGGCAACGGCGGGCTGGGGCGGCTCGCCGCGTGCTTCATGGACAGCATGGCGACGGTCGGTTGCCCGGCCTACGGCTACGGCATCCGGTATGAGAATGGCCTTTTCCGCCAACGATTCGAAGCGGGCTTTCAGGTCGAGACGTCCGAGGATTGGCTCACCGAGCGCAATCCGTGGGAGTTCGACCGCCCCGAGGCCTCCTACACGATCCCCTTCAAGGGCCATGTGGGGACGAAGGACGGGCGCGAGGTCTGGATCCCGGCCGAGACGGTGCTCGCCTCCTCCACCGACATGCCGGTGGTGGGGTGGCAGGGCAAGTGGGCCAACACGCTGCGGCTCTGGGCCTCGCGCCCGACGACGCATTTCGACCTGCAACGGTTCAATTCCGGAGACTATGCCGCAGCGGCGGAGCCGGAGGCGCTGGCCCGCACGCTGAGCCGCGTGCTCTATCCCGACGACACGACCTATCAGGGCAAGGAACTGCGGCTGAAGCAGGAGTTCTTTCTGACCTCTGCCGCGCTGCAGGACATCCTGCGCCGCCACCTGTCGGCAGGGCTCGACCTGCATGCGCTGCCCGCGCATGTGGCGATCCAGATGAACGACACGCATCCCGCCATCGCCGGGCCGGAGCTGATCCGCCTGCTCCACGACATCCACGGCATGACGTTCGACGCCGCACTCCAGACCGCGCGCGCGTGCCTCGGCTACACCAACCACACGCTGCTGCCCGAGGCGCTGGAGCGGTGGGCGACCTACACGTTCGGCAACGTCCTGCCGCGCCACATGCAGATCGTGGAGCGGATCGACGACTGGCATCGCAAGGCGCACCGGGGCGTGCCGGATCATGTGGGCATCGTGGCGCATCACGAGGTCCGGATGGGGGAGCTGGCCTTCATCATGGCGCACAAGGTCAACGGGGTCTCCGCGCTCCATTCCCAGCTGGTGAAGCAGTCGCTGTTCCCGGAGCTGCACAAGGTCCATCCGGGCCGGATCGTCAACCAGACCAACGGCGTCACCCCGCGCCGCTGGCTGCGGATGTGCAACCGGCCGCTCGCGGGTCTCATCACCGACACGATCGGCGCCGGGTGGGAGGATGACCTCGACCGACTACGCCTGCTGGAGCCTCATGCCGACGATGCGGGCTTTCGCGACGCCTACGGCGCGGCCAAGCGGCAGAACAAGGTGGCGCTGGCGGGCTGGATCGCTTCGGATTGCGGCGTGACGATCAGCCCCGACGCGCTTTTCGACGTGCAGATCAAGCGCATCCACGAATACAAGCGTCAGCTTCTCAACGTGCTGGAAACGGTGGCCCGCTGGCAGGCGATCCGCCGCGATCCGGGCCACGGATGGGTGCCGCGGGTCAAGATCTTCGGCGGCAAGGCGGCTCCGGGCTATGCCGTGGCCAAGGAGATCATCCACCTCATCAACGACGTCGCAACCAAGATCAACGCGGACGCGGAGGTGGGCGATCTGCTGAAGGTGGTCTATCCGGCAAACTACAACGTCTCGATGGCGGAGCGTCTGATCCCGGCCTCCGACCTCTCCGAACAGATCTCCACCGCGGGGAAGGAGGCGTCGGGCACCGGCAACATGAAGTTCATGATGAACGGGGCGCCCACCATCGGCACGCTCGACGGCGCCAACGTGGAGATCCTGCACGAGGTCGGGGCGGAGAACTTCTTCCTCTTCGGCCTCACCGCGGCGGAGGTGGAGGCGCGCCGCGCCGATCCCGACCATGCGCGCCATGCGATCGAGGCGAGCCCTGCGTTGAGGAGTGTGTTGGGACTCATCGACAGCGGCGCCTTCTCGCCCGACCAGCCCGATCGCTACCGGGATCTGGTCCATCGGCTCTGGCATCACGACTATTTCCTCGTGACCGCCGACTTCGATGCTTACGCCGAGGCGCAGGCGCGCGTCGATCTGGCCTACGCCGAGCCGAGCCGCTGGGTGCGGATGGCCGCCCTCAATACGGCGCGATCGGGATTCTTTTCTTCCGACCGGACGATCCATGGCTATATGAAGGACATATGGTCGATGGAGGCCGCGATCTGACCCGCAGGGTCGGGCACTTGGACCCGGGGGCGCGCATGGCAGACAAAGACGTGGCGGACCGCGCCTTTCCGCCCGGTGCGGCCGAGGCGATCGTCGGCGGCACGCACGGCGACCCCTTCTCGGTCCTCGGGCCGCACCGCGACGGGGCGGGCTGGCAGGTCCGCGCCTTCGTTCCGGGGGCGGAGGCCCTGCGCCTCGTGACACCGGAGGGGGAGGTCGCGGCCACCCCCGTCACGGGCTGGCCGGGGCTGTTCACCGCCGATCTGGCGACCTTGCAGGACTACCATTTCGCCGCCAGCGGGGCCGGGCAGCACTGGACCGAGGCCGATCCGTTCCGCTTCGGCCCCGTGCTGGGTGAGATGGACGAGTATCTCTTGGGCGAAGGCACGCACGCGAAGCTCTGGCAGGCGCTGGGCGCGCATCCGATGACGCACGAAGGCGCGGAGGGGGTGCATTTCGCCGTCTGGGCGCCCAACGCGCAGCGGGTGTCGGTGGTGGGCGACTTCAACCTCTGGGACGGTCGCCGCGCGCCGATGCGAAAGCGCGGCGCGACAGGCGTGTGGGAGATCTTCCTCCCCGGCGTCACCGACGGCACCGCCTACAAGTATGAGATCCGGGGCGCGTCCGGCGCGCTGGTGCCGCTGAAATCTGACCCGGTGGGCTTCGGGTCCGAACATGCGCCCGCCAACGCGAGCGTCGTGCGCGACATCCGGGGCGCGCGGTGGGGCGATGCGGGCTGGATGGAGACGCGCGCGGGCCGGAACGGGGTCGACGCGCCGATCTCGGTCTACGAGGTGCATCTGGCGAGCTGGAAGCGCGCGCCGGGCGACCGGATGCTGAGCTATCTCGAACTGGCCGATCAGCTCGTGACCTACGTGGCCGACATGGGCTTCACGCATATCGAGCTGATGCCGGTGTCGGAATATCCGTTCGACGGGTCTTGGGGCTATCAGCCGGTGGGACTGTTTGCGCCGACGATCCGGCACGGCACCCCGCAGGAGTTTCGCGCGCTGATCGACGCGGCCCATGCGCGCGGCATCGGTGTGCTGCTCG
>JBBSVE010000184.1:0-5407 GCA_038233815.1 Rhodobacterales bacterium | reverse complement strand
TGGTGGACCGCATCATCACCAACCTCGGGGTTCTGGACGTGGTGGAGGGCGGCCTCCGTATCGTCGAATGCGCGGACGGCGTGACGGAGGCCGACCTGCGCGCCGCGACCGACGCCACGATCGTCGGCTGAGCGGCGGAGGCGACGGATGGCCGTGACGCTTCCTGCCGCCACGGTGGCGGTCGTCATTCCCTGCTTCAACGCCGCACCGTGGATCGCGAAGACGATTGATTCGGTGCTCCGGCAGCCCTGCGCCGACGTCCGGGTGATCGTCGTCGATGACGGCTCCACCGATACGTCGGTGGAGGCGGTCGGCGCTTACGGCGACGCGGTCGAACTGATTGCCGGGCCGAACCGGGGGGCCTGCCACGCCCGCAACCTCGGCCATCGCCGGGCGCGGGATCTGGGGGCGGGCTATGTCATCTTCCTCGATGCCGACGACTATTTCGAGGGCGACATGCTGGCCGGGGCGATGGAGGCCGCCGTGACCCACGGGGCCGACATGGTCCTGTCTGACATGCATCTGGAATATGACGAAGGCCGCCGCACGACGCGACGGCTCTACGAGGGGCGGATTGCGCCCGAGGCGTTCTTCATCGGCTGGATGGAGGGCGACTACGTCAACCCGTCCGGGATCCTCTGGCGCACGGATTTCGTGACTGAGGTCGGGGGCTGGGACGAAAGCCTTGCCCGCGCGCAGGACATCGAGATCACGCTGCGCGCCATGTTCGCCCGCCCGCTGATCGTGAAGAACGACCGAGGCGCTGCGATCCACGCCCGGCTGAACCCGGACTCGATCACGCAGAACCAGTCCCTGCGCGCGCTGGACAGCCGGTTCCGTGCGATCTCCGGGCTGGTGGCGAGGGCGCGCGGCACGGGATTTGCGTCGGCCATTCCGCTGCTCTGCCGCGAGATCTACCATATCGCCCGCGCCGCCTTTCGCGCGGGCGAGCGCGATCTGGGTCGGCGCGCCGTGGCGTTCCTGCGCGCCGAGGGCTACCGCGATCATCCGGGCAGCCGCGCCCACACGCTCGTGGCGGGACTGATCGGGCTGGAAACCAAAGTGAGGCTCTGGAAGTAACCACGGTCCCGGAATCGTTTGCGCGAAAGCAGATCCTGATGTAGAGATAGCCTCGTAAGTGGTTGTTTACTTGGGTGTATTATGCGTAGCGATTTCAATTCAGAGTTGCACGTCCCATCGCTGGGCACCGTCCGGGCACACCGGGCATGCTGATTGGTGAGAACCCCGCGCGGGGCGAGGCGGAACTCGTCTCGGCCCGCCGGGCGAGCACGGCGCTTTTTGCCGCCGTCGTGATCTTCAGCATCATCATCAATGTGCTGATGCTGACCGGACCGCTCTACATGTTGCAGGTCTACGACCGGGTGCTTGCCAGCCGCTCGGTGGAGACGCTGCTGGCCCTGTCGGTGCTCGTGGCGTGCCTGTTCCTCGCCATGGGGATCCTCGATTTCGCGCGCGCCCGGGTCACTACGGTGATCGGCGCGCGGTTTCAGGACCGGCTCGACCGCCGGGTTTTCGCCGCCGCGATGAAGCGGGCCTCCGTCGCCCCCGGCGATGCCGGTGCGGTTGCGGCCCAGCGCGATCTGGAGGCGATCCAGCGATTTCTGGCCTCGCCGTTGCTGCTGGCGATCTTCGACATTCCGTGGACCCCGCTCTTCATTGCCGCAATCTTCATGTTCCACCCGTGGCTTGGCTGGCTCGCCATCGCGGGTGGCATCTTTCTGCTGGCGATAACGCTGCTGAACCAGCGGATGACCAAAGCCCCGCAGAACGCCGCCAGCCGCGCCACGATCCATTCCGAGCGGATGTCGGACCAGCTGAAGACCGAGGCCGAGGCGCTCCGTGCGCTGGGCATGGAGGGGGCGAGCTTCGACCGCTGGCAGGCGACGCGCGGTGCGGCGCTGTCGGGCACGATCGAGGCGTCGGGGCGGGCGGGCGTGTTCGGCTCGATCTCCAAGACCTTCCGGCAGTTCCTGCAATCGGCGATGCTGGGCCTCGGTGCGTTTCTGGTTCTCAGGGGGGAATTGACGGCGGGCGCGATGATCGCCGGGTCGATCCTGATGGGCCGCGCGATGGCGCCGATCGACGTGGCGGTGGGGCAATGGGCGGTCGGACAACGCGCGCAGGAGGCGTGGCGCCGGCTCTCGGACCTGCTCCAGCGCGTGCCGCAGGAACCGGCGCGCCTGAACCTGCCGCAACCGCGCGCGATCATCGAGGCGCTGGACCTGACCGTCGCCCCGCCCGGAGAGACGGCGCCGGTGCTGCGCATGGTCAGCTTCCGGCTGGAACCGGGCCACGCGCTGGGCGTGATCGGGCCGTCCGGCTCCGGCAAGTCGACCATCGCACGGGCGCTGACCGGCGTCTGGCGCCCGGCGGGGGGGGAGATCCGGCTGGATGGTGCCTCTCTCGAACAATACGAGCCCGACGTGCTGGGGAGCTATCTGGGTTACCTGCCGCAGCGGGTCACGCTCTTTGACGGCACCATCGCGGAGAATATCGCACGTCTTCAGGGTGCCGCCGAAGGGGCGCGGATCGTGGCTGCGGCGCGCAAGGCTGCGGCGCATGATATGATCCTGCGCCTGCCCGACGGCTACGATACACGGGTGACGTCGGCGGGCGGGCAGCTTTCGGGCGGGCAGATCCAGCGCATCGGGCTTGCGCGCGCGCTTTACGGCGATCCGGTGCTGCTGGTGCTGGACGAGCCGAACTCCAATCTCGACAACGAAGGCTCGGTCGCGCTGAACCTCGCGATCCGCACGCTGAAGGCGGAAGGCCGGTCGATCATCATCATGGCGCATCGACCCGCCGCGATTCAGGAATGCGACATGCTTCTGGTGATGGAAAACGGCATGCGCCGCGCCTTCGGGCCGCGTGATCAGGTGCTGCGCGAGCTGGTGAAGAACCACACCGACGTGATCAAGACCGCAACCTCGGGGAGCGCGTGATGGCCGGCAAATCTGGCATGCGTTCGGCGCGCGGTCCGCTGGTGGCGGGCTTTCTCACCATCCTCCTCCTCGTCGGGGGGCTGGGCACGTGGAGCGTCGTGACGCATCTTGCCGGGGCCATCGTGGCGTCGGGCCAGATCGAGGTCGCGCAGAACCGGCAGATCGTCCAGCATCCCGACGGCGGCGTGGTGGCGGAGATCAACGTCACCGAAGGCAGCCTTGTGAAAGCGGGCGACATCCTGATCCATCTCGACGGGACGCTGCTGCGATCCGAATATTCCATCGTGGAGAACCAGCTTTTTGAGCTGATCGCGCGTCGCGCCCGGCTGGAGGCGGAGCGGGACGATGCCATCGCCGTGGATTTCCCATCCGAACTGCGGGACGTGTCGAGTGGCCGGACGGAGATCCTGGAACTGGCCGACGGGCAGAAACGGCTCTTCGCCGCCCGGCGCGAGACCCTGGGGCAACTGATCGACCAGCGCGGCAAGCGGATCGGCCAGATCAGGAATCAGGTGGAGGGGATTGACGCGCAGCGCGCCTCGCTTGTTACGCAGGTCAGCCTGATCGACCAGGAGCTGGATGACCAGCGCGGATTGTTGGCCAAGGGGCTGACGCAGGCCTCGCGTGTCTCCTCGCTGGAGCGGGAGGAGGCGCGACTGAACGGCGAGGCGGGGCAGCTCATCGCGTCGCGCGCCGAGGCCGAGGGCCGCATGACCGAGATCGAGATCGAGACGGTCAGCTTGTCGTCGCAGCGCCGCGAGGACGCGATGACCGAACTGCGGGACGTGGCCTCGCGCGAGCTGGAGCTGCTGGAGCGCAGGCGTGCGCTGTCGGGCCAGATCGCCCGGCTGGATATCCGCGCGCCGGTATCGGGCGTTGTGCTCGGCCTTCAGGTGACGACGCCGCGCTCGGTGATCCGGGCGGCGGAGCCGGTGCTCTACCTGATTCCGCAGGATCGTCCGCTCGTCATCGCCGTGCGGGTGCCGACGATCCATGTCGACGAGATCCATATCGGGCAGGAGGTGCGGCTGCATTTTTCCGCCTTCTCCTCCCGCACGACGCCGGAACTGACCGGGCATATCACCGTCGTATCGGCGGACGCGTTGCAGGATGAACGGACCCACGGTTCCTACTACCGCACGGAGATCGCGCTCGACGACGAGGAGCTCGGTCGGCTGCACGACCGCGTCCTGATCCCCGGCATGCCGGTGGAGGCCTTCATCAAGACCGATGACCGGACCCCGCTCAGCTACCTGATGAAGCCGTTCACGGACTACTTCAGCCGCGCCTTCCGCGAGACCTGACCTGTCGGCGGCGTCGGGGCGTTCCTGCTTCCCCGACGCTGACGTCGTCGACATTGCGCTCTTGTCCGGCGCGCCAGCACAGATGTGATTCGACCGGATCGGACAGGTTTAGCCGCCTGAATCCCGTCCCGTGCAATTCTATTCACCTCGCCGTTTGGCACGACAACCTGCAATAGAAAGCGCGAATCCCGTTCTCCTTTTAAGGCGCGTTCGTGACCCTCAGAGTTGAACAAAATTACTACAGGTTGCAAAACGCATTAAGCAAGATAAAGCCTTTGGCGATGCAGATCTTTTGATTTAAAGGTTCGGTAAGTGCACCGACGGGGATCTTTCCGTTTCACCGGCGACCAGCATGGAACGTCTGCATCCTTGCAGGCACCTTGGCGCATCCCGTTCAGGGATTTGCCAATCCGACGTCATAGCCGGATGGTCTCCCGCACGGGGCACCGATCCAATCGATTTAACGAGTGTGTCGACCTCAAGCCGGGTCGCGGGGGACGAGTATCATGGACACGATCTACATTCAGGGCGAAGCTCTTACCAATCGCAATGCTGAGGGCAACAACGCGAACGTCATCCGGACCACGCAGCAAAATCCTGAAAAGACGGCTCCTACGGCAGGATACGACGAATTTGGACTTCGTCCGGATTACTCCGGCACCGGCTATCTGGATCTTAACGGAACCGCCGGCGACAAGGCCAGCTTTTCCCTCGATCTGGCGGCGGGTGATTATTCGGTCACGTTCCGGGCGTCGGCGAATAGCGCCCGAAATATCCAGATCTACATCGACGGAATTGCCCAGAGCGTCCCCATGTCCCCGGCCGTGGATATCAACTTCGCCTGGAAGGAATTCAGCGTTCCGATTTCGGTGACGGGCGACGGCCCGCATTCCTTCGTGATCCGCCAGACCTCTGCTGCCGGACCGAACATCGACGCCATCGCAATCTCGGACGTCGGCGGGATCGTGAATTTTGCGGCACCGGAGATTACCAGCACCGCGAGCTTTGCGGTCGAGGAAAACACGCTCGACGTCGGTCAGATCGTCGCCAAGGATATTGACGGCGATACCGTGACCTATGCGCTGTCGGGCGATGACGCCGATCTCTTCCAGATCGACGCCGCAGGCCGGGTCGCGTTCC
>JBBSVE010000183.1:0-5476 GCA_038233815.1 Rhodobacterales bacterium | reverse complement strand
GCGATCGAGATTTCCCAGCCGGGAGGGCCGGACGTGCTGCGCCCCGCATCGGTGCCGGTGCCGGTGCCGGGCCACGGCCAAATCGTCATTCGTGTCGCCTATGCGGGCGTCAACCGCCCCGACGCGATGCAGCGGGCGGGGCACTACAAGCCCCCGGCCGATGCCTCGCCGATCCCGGGGCTGGAGGCGGCAGGCCATGTCGCCGCCGTCGGGCCGGGCGTGACCCGGTGGCATGAGGGCGATGCGGTTTGCGCGCTTCTGCCCGGCGGCGGCTATGCGGAATATGCGCTGACCCATGCCGATCACGCCCTGCCGGTGCCCGAGGGCCTGTCGATGGCGGAGGCGGCATGCCTGCCCGAAACCTGCTTTACCGTCTGGTCCAACATGGTCATGCGCGGCGGACTGATCGCGGGGGAGCGGTTTCTCGTCCACGGTGGCACGTCCGGCATCGGGACCACTGCGATCCAGATTGCGAAGGCCATGGGCGCACGGGTCTTCACCACTGCGGGGTCGGAGGAGAAATGCGCCGTCTGCCGCGATCTCGGCGCCGATGTGGCGGTGAACTACAAGGAGGCGGATTTCACCAAACCTGCGAAAGAGGCGGGCGGCATGAACCTGATCCTCGACATGGTGGGCGGCGACTATCTGCCGCGCAACCTCGCCAGCCTCTGCGACGACGGCAGGCTGGTTCAGATCGCGACGCTGGGCGGGCCTAAGGTGGAGTTCAATATCCCCGACATCATGGCACGCCGCCTGACCATCACGGGCTCCACGCTGCGCCCGCAGTCGGTGCTGGCCAAGGCGCGGATCGCGGCGGAGCTGGAGGCGCATGTCTGGCCGATGATCGCGCGTGGCGCGGTGAGGCCGGTGATGGACAAGGAATATGCCATCAGCGACGCCCCCTCCGCGCACTGGCGGATCGAGAGCGCGGGCCATATCGGCAAGATCGTCATGAAGGTGGAGGGTGCTGCGGGCTGACAGGAGCCGCGCCCTCACGCCCACCAGCGGTCGATCCGGGCGATGTCGTCGTCGCTCCATCCGAAATGATGCGCGAACTCATGCACGACGACATGGCGCACGAGGTCGGCCAGCGCCACGTCGCCCCGTTCGATCCATTCGTCGAGGATCGGGCGACGAAACAGCCACACCACATCCGGCCCCGGCGCGGGATCGCTCGCGGATTTCTCCGTCATCGGGATGCCTTCGTAAAACCCCGTCAGATCAAACGCATCGTCGATGTCGAGAGCCTCGAGAATCTCGGCGGGCGGAAAATCCTCCATCCGCAGGCGGACGGCGAGGGCGGCCTCGCGGAAGGCGGCGGGAAGGGCCGTCACCGTCTCGCAGGCGATGCCCAGCATCAGATCGAGATCGGGGGCTATGGCGTCGTCGGGCATCGGGGTCATGGGACCGTGCATAGCTGTGCGGGACGCCCGCGGAAAGGGTCCGCTTATGGACATCGACCCCGCGCTGTGACAGATCGTGCGCGATCCGAGGAGAGCCGCCATGACCGCCGATCCGTCCGCCCCCACCGGTGCCACAACGCGGTTCGCGCCCTCGCCGACGGGCTGGATCCATGTGGGCAACCTGCGCACCGCGCTGATGAACTGGATGATCGCGCGCAAATCCGGCGGCACCTTCATCCTGCGGCTGGACGACACCGATCCCGAACGCTCGAAGGAGGAATATGCCGACGGCATCCGGGAGGATCTCGACTGGCTCGGCCTCCACTGGGACCGGGAGGAGCGGCAGTCGGCCCGGGTGGAGCGGTATTGCACGGCCGCGGAAGACCTGAAGGCCGCGGGCCGGTTCTACGAGTGTTTCGAGAGTCCGACCGAGCTTGACCTCAAGCGCAAGAAGCAGCTGAACATGGGCCGGCCGCCGGTCTATGACCGGGCCGCACTGACGCTCACCGACGCGGACCGGGAGCGGTTGCGGCAGGACGCGCTCGGCTACTGGCGCTTCCGGCTCGATCAGGAGCGGATCGAGTGGAGCGACGGCATCCTTGGCGCTGTGTCGATCGACGCGGGCTCGGTGTCGGACCCGGTGCTGATCCGGGGCGACGGGCAGGTGCTCTATACGTTCGCAAGCTCGGTCGACGATATCGACATGGGTGTCACGAGCATCGTGCGCGGCGCGGACCATGTGACGAACACCGCGACGCAGATCCAGATCATGCAGGCGATGGGCGGGACGCCCCCCGATTTTGCCCACCACTCGCTGCTGACCGGACCGCAGGGCGAGGCGCTGTCCAAGCGGCTGGGCACGCTGTCGCTGCGCGACCTGCGCGCGCGGGGGGTGGAACCGATGGCGCTTTTGTCGCTGATGGCGCGGCTCGGCTCCTCGCAACCGGTGGAGCTTGCGGCCGATCACGCGGCGCTGATCGCGGGCTTCGATCTGGGCAGCTTCGGTGCCGCACCGACGAAGTTCGACGCCGAGGATCTGTTTCCCCTGACCCGCGCGCATGTCCAAGGGCGGCCCTATGCCCAAGTCGCGGACGAGATCGCGGCGCTGGGTGTGCCCGCCGACACGGCGGAGGCCTTCTGGTTGGTTGCCAAGGAAAACATCACCGTGATGGCGGATCTCGCCGGCTGGTGGACGCTCTTTCGCGACGGGGCGGACCCGGTCGTGGCGTCCGAGGATGCCGATTTCGTGCGCGACGCCATGGCGCTGTTGCCCGCGATGCCGTTCACAGACCGGACATGGGGAGAGTGGACCGCCGCGGTCAAGGCAGCGACCGGGCGCAAGGGCAGGGGCCTCTTCCGGCCGCTCCGTCTTGCGCTGACGGGGCTGGAGAACGGGCCGGAGATGGCCGATCTCATGCCGCTCCTGCAGGTCGTGCGCGCGCGGGCGTGAGGGTCAGCCCTCGTGGGCGCCGTCCGCCAGCGCCCTGACGCGCGCAAGGATGCCGTCCACCGGCATGCCGCCGCCGATCTCCTTCACGATGGCCGATCCCACCACGCAACCGTCCGCAATTCCCGCGATGGCGCGCGCCGCCTCGGGGGTGGAGATGCCGAAGCCCACGATTACCGGGAGGTCAGTCGCGGCCTTGATCCGCGCCACGTCCGGTGCCACGTCCGCGGCAAGCGGTGCCGCGGCCCCGGTGATCCCGGTGATCGAGACGTAATAGACGAACCCCGACGTGTTCGCGAGCACCTTGGGCAGCCGTGCGTCGTCGGTGGTGGGCGTGGCGAGCCGGATGAAATCGAGCCCCGCCGCGCGCGCGGGCAGGCACAGTTCCGCATCCTCCTCGGGGGGCAGGTCGACCACGATCAGCCCGTCGATCCCCGCCGCCTTTGCGTCGGCCAGAAAGCGGTCCACGCCCCGCGAATGGATCGGGTTGTAGTAGCCCATCATCACGACCGGCGTTTCGGTATCGCCCTCCCGGAACGCAGCCACCATCGCCAGCGTCCGCGCCAGCGTCTGCCCGCCGTCGAGCGCGCGCTGTCCCGCCTTCTGGATCGTCGGGCCATCGGCCATCGGATCGGTAAAGGGCAGCCCCACCTCGATGATATCCACGCCCGCGCCCGGCAGACCCTGCATGATGGCAAGCGCGGTCTCCGCATCCGGATCGCCTGCCATGATGTAGGCCACGAAGGCCTTGCGTCGCTCCTGGCGCAGCCGCGCGAACCTGTCGTCGATCCGTGTCATGGGGGGCCTTTCGGGAACGGTGCTGCCTGCGGTGTGCGTCACGGGGCAGCGAAAATCAATGGCCCGCACGACGCGGTGCGCGTCCTTGATACTGGGGAACGCACCCCCTACAAGCGGCGCGGTCGGATCGCGGAGGGTGGACATGGGTTTCAGGATGGGCATCGTGGGCTTGCCAAACGTCGGCAAGTCGACGCTCTTCAACGCGCTGACGCGGACCGCCGCCGCGCAGGCCGCGAACTTTCCCTTCTGCACGATCGAGCCGAACGTCGGCGACGTCGCCGTGCCCGACGACCGGCTGGAAACGCTCGCCGCCATCGCGCAATCGAAGCAGGTGATCCCGACCCGGATGACCTTCGTTGATATCGCGGGCCTCGTACGCGGCGCCTCGAAGGGGGAGGGTCTGGGCAACCAGTTCCTTGCCAACATCCGCGAATGCGACGCGGTGGCCCATGTGGTGCGCTGCTTCGAGGATGGCGACATCACCCATGTGGAGGGCCGCATCGACCCGGTGGCCGACGCCGAGACGATCGAGACCGAACTGATGCTGGCGGATCTCGATTCGATCGAGCGGCGCCGCGCGAACCTCGCCCGGAAGCTGAAGGGCGCCGACAAGGAGGCCGCCGATCAGGACCGGCTGCTGGTCATGGCGCAAGCAGCCCTGGAGGCGGGTCGCCCGGCGCGGAGCGTCGCGATCGCCGCCGACGACCGCCGCGCGTGGCGTCTTCTCCAGCTGCTGACGGCCAAGCCCGTGCTCTACGTCTGCAATGTAGAGGAGGCGTCCGCCGCCAAAGGTAACGCCCAGTCCGCCCGCGTGGCCCAGATGGCATTGGCGCAAGGCGCGGGTTCCGTCGTGATCTCCGCCCGCATCGAGGAGGAGATCAGCCAGCTCGCCCCCGACGAGGCCGCGATGTTCCTGGACGAGATGGGGCTGGAGGAGGCCGGCCTCGACCGCCTGATCCGCGCGGGCTACGAGCTTCTGGGTCTGGCCACCTATTTCACCGTCGGCCCCAAGGAAGCGCGGGCCTGGACGATCGAGAAGGGCATGCTGGCCCCCCGCGCAGCCGGCGTGATCCACGGCGATTTCGAGAAGGGCTTCATCCGGGCCGAAACGGTCGCCTACGCAGACTACGTCTCCGGCAACGGTGAGGCGGGGGCCAAGGAAGCCGGCAAGTTTCGCGTGGAAGGCAAGACCTACGAAGTCCGCGACGGCGATGTGCTGCATTTCCTGTTCTCTGGCTGAAATGCCGGCGCAGCCTCACGCCCGGTGACACCCGCACGCCTTCTCTCCCTGGGCCCGATCGCCGGGCCCGATTGTGCGTTGATTTCGGGCACGTGCGGTATGCCAGCGGCAACGTGGCCTTGCATCCGACGTCTCGGACCCTGCCGATCTTCATCAAGATGCAGTTCCCCCCGGGTTCCGTGGACACATTTTGGCTTTTCCAGAAAGGTGTCCACATGCCAGGAACGAGGAACACGTGCCCTGCGGACGTCAGGGATCGGATCATTGCACTGGCGTGCGCCGTCCGCAGCGTCGAGAGTTTGGCGCGCGAGTTGGAGCTCTGCGCGGCGACGATTGCTGGTTGGGCTGGACGAGTCGGGGTCGATAGTGAGCCGCTGCCGGTTTCGTGGACGGCAGTCAAGCTGGCCTAGCGCGGGCCCCGAACTCCATTGGACTGAGATAGCCCGGTTTCGACTGTCGGCGCGGCGGGTTGCAGAAGCGTTCGATGTCGTCGAAAACGTCAGCGCGGGCGTTATTTCGGGTGCGATACACGCTGCAGGCGGTGCGTTCGGTGTCGAGCGATGACAAGAAACCTTCCGTCGCAGACGT
>JBBSVE010000182.1:0-5503 GCA_038233815.1 Rhodobacterales bacterium | reverse complement strand
GCCTGACAAGATCGACGACAGGGCGCCTCCGATCCGGCTATGCTTGTCACCGGGACCCGACCCGTGACCGGAGGAGATCGACATGCAGATGTTCAAGTGCGTTGGCCTGCCACTGGCGGTGGCCATCTGGGTGGGAGGGCCGTGCGTCGTGCTCGCGGCGTCTCCGGCACCGGCGGAGGGGGAGAACGGCATGGTCGTGACCGCCCAGCACCTCGCCACCGATATCGGGATCGACATGCTCAAAGCCGGCGGCAATGCCGTCGATGCCGCGATTGCCGTGGGCTATGCGCTCGCCGTGGCCTATCCCACGGCCGGGAACCTCGGGGGCGGCGGCTTCATGACGATCCGGTTGGCCGACGGCACGTCCACCTTCCTCGATTTCCGGGAGCGGGCGCCGCTGGCTGCGACGAAGACCATGTATCTCGACGACAAGGGAGAGCCGGTGCCGGGGGCCAGCACCGACACCTATCTCGCCATCGGCGTGCCGGGATCGGTCGCGGGCTTCGAGGCCGCCCGCGAGAAATACGGCACCATGGCGCGCAAGGACCTGATCGCACCGGCGCTTGGACTGGCCCGCGACGGCTTCGTTCTGGAGCCGGGCGACATCGAATCCTTCACCAACGGCAACGACATGCTGGCGCAGGATCCCGCAGCGGCGAAGATCTTCCTGCGAGACGGCGAACCTCTGGCCCTCGGGGCCACGCTGAAGCAGGACGATCTGGCAAAGACCCTCATGGCGATCTCGGAAGGCGGTGCGCCAGCCTTCTACACCGGCGAGACGGCGGACCTGATCGTCAAGGCGAGCGAGGCCAACGGCGGCATTCTCGCGAAGGCCGATTTCGAGCGCTACAAGGTTCGCGAGTTGGCTCCGATTGCGTGCGATTACCGCGGCTACGACATCGTGTCGGCGCCGCCGCCCTCCTCGGGCGGGCTCATCATTTGCGAGATCCTGAACATCCTCGAGGGCTATCCGATCGCCTACCTCGGCTACGGATCGGCGGAGACGACGCATCTGATGGTCGAGGCGATGCGCCATGCCTATGTGGACCGCAACACGGCGCTTGGCGACCCGGATTTCGTGAAGAACCCGGTGGCGAAGCTGACGAGCGATTCTTATGCCGCGGAAATCCGGGCGCAGATCGACCCCTACCGCGCCGGCGTCTCGGCCGATCTCACGCCTGCGGGCTTCGGCGAGTCGAGGGAGACGACGCATTATTCCATCATCGACAAGGACGGCAACGCGGTCGCCGTGACCTACACGCTCAACGGCTCGTTCGGGACCGGCAAGGTCGCGGCGGGCACGGGCATCCTGCTCAACAACGAGATGGACGACTTCACCATGAAGCCGGGCGTGCCGAACCTTTACGGTCTGGTGCAGGGGGAGGCGAATGCGGTCGAGCCCGGCAAGTCGCCGCTGTCCTCGATGAGTCCGACGATCGTGTCGAAGGACGGCAAGCCCTTCATGGTGATCGGCAGCCCTGGAGGATCGCGGATCATCACCATCACGCTCGAGGCTATCATGAACGTGATCGACCACGGCATGGATCTGCAGGAAGCGATCGACGCGCCGCGCATCCATCACCAGTGGCTGCCGGACCGGGTCGTCATGGAGCCCCGCGCCCTGTCACCCGACACGCTCCGCATCCTCGCGGGCGAGGGCTACGACGTCGGGGTGGACCCGGACTGGACAATCTGGGGCGAGGCGGCAGGCATCCTCGTCGGCGGCCGGGACCTGCACGAGATCGAGACCGGAACCGGCCCGCGCTACATCGGTGCGATCGACAGCCGGGCCACGGCCGGGTCGGCCAAGGGATACTGACGCCGAACGCCACGTCGAGGGTCCCGAACCAGATTTCTGGAACTCCGGCACGTCGGGCATTCAAGGCTACCCGCCGCTACCCGAAACGGTTGCAGGCAACTCCCTTCACGCCCGGCCGAATGGCGAACAGCCCGCCTTCCAGCGGGTTCTCCGCAATATAGCTCGCGTCCATGGTGAACCGGGTCGAGGTGACAAACAGCGTATCGAGATCGGCTCCACCGAACGCGCAACTGGTGGGCCATGAACAGGGAAGCTCCACGACACGGTCAATGGCGCCCTCGGGGTCGAACCTGACAATGCAGCCGCCACCGGCCACGCGGCAGTTCCAGACAAAGCCATCCGCGTCGATCGCCGATCCATCCGGGGCGCCCCTTTCAAACCCACGGTGGAACAGACGCCGATCGGACAGACGCTGTGTCGCGGGAGCATAGCTGTACCGATAGAGCTCATTGCGAAGGGTGTCGGCGGTGATCAGATCACCGTCAGGCGTCCAGACGAGGGTGTTCGTGATGCCGAACCTGTCGTCCGACAGGGCGGAGACGCTCCCGTCGGCGGTGCAGCGATAAAGCCTGCCAGTGTTCTCCGCGATGTCCTTCGGGCTTCCGTCCGGGGCAATGTTGTTCTGCATCGTGCCGATCCAGTAGGCACCGTCGGGCCCCACGACACCCTCGTTCAGACGGTTTCCGGGGATGTCGGGCTCAATATCGGCAAAGGTGTCGAACGTTTCGTCGAAGTCCCAGAGGCTGAGGGTCCGGGTCAGGCCCACGATGGCGCCGCCATCCCGGCGTAACCCGATGGAGGTCACGCGGTCCGGAGTCTTCCAGATCTCATGTCGACCCGAGGCGGGCGTGAGGGCGTGGATCCTCTGACCGATGATGTCGACCCATAAGAGGCGCTCGCCGCGCGTGTCCCAGACAGCGCTCTCCCCGACGATGTCACCCACCGCAAGGATCAGTTCTGCAGACATCCTACCTGCCTCCCGCTGCCTTCTTGACACAGAACCATATAATCTCTTAACGTCAGTTTCGTCAAACCTGTCCTACAGGTATTTAGATTTTGGCGGTTTCTCGGACGGATGCGATGGACATATCGGGTGGTGGAGCGGGCATGGTGTCAGAGACGATAGGCGTCATCACCACGCATATCCGGGACCACGAATTGATGCCGGGGGATCGGCTGCCCAGCGAGACCAGCCTCGCGCGCGACATCAATGTCTCGCGCAGCGTCGTGCGCGAGGCTTACCGGTCGCTCGCGGCGATGAGGCTGATCACCCTCAGCCCCGGCAAGCGGGCGACGGTGGCGGAGCTCGATCACGGCGCGATGTCGCTGATGATGGAACATGGCGTTCTGACCGAACAGATCAGCGTGGGACAGATCTACGACGTGCGGCGCACCATCGAGACCCGGACCGTGACGCTCGCCGCGCTTCGCCGAACCGAGGCAGAGGCGCTGGCGATCCGCGATCATGCAGCGCAGATGCTGGCCCAAATCGACGATGCGGCGCGCGTGATGGAGCATGATCTGGCCTTCCACCTCGCTGTCGCGCAGGCGTCCAGAAACCCGGTCTTCGCGATGATCGTGGGTGCGTTTCAGGGCGTCTCGCGGCAAAGCTGGCCCATTGGCTGGCGGGTCCGAACACGGGCAGAGCAACGTCTGGTGCATGTCCGGATTCATATCGACATCGCCGACGCCATCGCGCGCGGCGATCCGGAACGGGCGGCGGACCTCATGAGGGCGCATTTCGACAGCAGCACCAAGGTCCTGCTCGATGCCGGGCTAAACTGAGGGGCCGAGCTGAAATGAAGGGCATGGCATGAAGATCACCGCCATCGAGACCATCCGTATCGAGGATCGCCCAAACCTGCTCTGGGTTCAGGTCCATACCGACGAGGGGCTGACCGGCCTCGGAGAGACGTTCTTTGGCGCGCAGGCAGTGGAGGCCTATCTGCACGAGACGCTTGCCCCAATCGTAATCGGCCGCGATCCGCTGGAGATCGACCGATTGTCAGGCGATCTCGTGGGCTATCTCGGCTACCGCTCCACGGGGGTGGAGATGCGGGGCAATTCGGCCTTCGACATCGCGCTCTGGGACATATTCGGAAAGGCGGTGAACCAGCCCATCGCGCAGTTGCTCGGCGGTTTCACGAGGCGCGATATCCGGACCTACAACACTTGCGCGGGCACCGAATATATCAAAAAGGCAACGGGGCAGAACACGGCGAACTATGCGCTGAAGCCCGAGGTTGCGGACGGCTATGATGACCTCAATGCCTTCATGACCTGCGCGGATGAACTAGCCCATTCGCTGCTGGAAGACGACATTACGGCCATGAAAATCTGGCCCTTTGACGGGGCGGCGGAAAAGACGCGCGGGCAATATATTCTCCCCGAAGATCTCCGGTCTGCGCTGGAACCGTTCGACAAGATCCGCGCTGCCGTGGGCGACCGGATGCAGATCATGGTCGAGTTCCATCTGATGTGGCAGCTTCTGCCCGCCATCGAGATTGCCCGAGCTCTCGCCCCCTACGGCACCTTCTGGCACGAGGACCCGATCAAGATGGACAGCCTGTCCAGTCTCAAGCGCTATGCCGAGGCGAGCCGCGCGCCGATCGCCGCATCGGAAACGCTGGGCAGCCGCTGGGCTTTCCGCGACCTGATCGAGACCGGAGTCGCCGGGATCTTCAACCTCGATATAAGCTGGTGCGGGGGATTGTCCGAGGCGCGCAAGATCGCATCCATGGCCGAGGCCTGGCACCTGCCGATCGCGCCGCACGACTGCACCGGGCCGGTGGTGCTTTGCGCCGCCACGCACCTGTCGCTCAATGCGCCCAATGCGCTTGTGCAGGAAAGTGTGCGCGCCTTCTACCGGACCTGGTACCGCGACCTCGTCACGGCGCTGCCTCCGGTAGAGAAAGGCCGCATCACCGTGCCACCGGGTGCAGGTCTTGGACTGGAACTGAACCCAGACCTCGACCGCGCTTTCACGACGTTCCGCAAGATATCCGATGCAGGCAGCTTCTGATCGCGCAACAGACGTAAGGTTCGACCATCACATGACAGGGAGGAAATCTGACGTGAAGAAGTTTTTGATGACAGCCGCATTCGCCGGACTGGCGATGGGCGGGGCGGCCCATGCCGACGGGTTGAATATCGTGTTCACCCACCATTCCTCGGCGTCCAATACCTTCTGGCAGGCCGTCAAGAAGGGTTACGAGGATGCCTGCGGCAAGATCGAGGCGAGCTGCCAGATGGTCTTCACCCAGACGGAAGGGTCCGTCGAGCAGCAGGTCGCCAACATGGAAGCGGCGCTCGCGCGATCACCAGACGTGCTTTTGACGTCGATCGTCGACGACCGGGCGTTTGACGGCATCATCAAGCGTGCGCGGGACGCGGGCGTGATTGTGATCGCGGTCAACGTGGACGACAGCGAGGGCGCCAAAGGCAACGCGCGACAGGCCTTCGTCGGCCAGGGCTTCGTTCCGGCGGGATTTGCGCTGGGTCAGGCGATGTCGGAAGATTTCCCCGCCGAAGGGCCGATCCGGGTGCTCGTCGGGATTTCAGCGCCTGGACAGAACTGGTCCGAGCAACGCGGCGCCGGCGTGATGAAATTCCTCGATGAATACAAGTCGACCCATCCCGACCGAGATATCAGCTACGAACGAATAGACAGTGGTACGGACCTTG
>JBBSVE010000181.1:0-5659 GCA_038233815.1 Rhodobacterales bacterium | reverse complement strand
CGCGCAGGGCGTCGTAGTCGAGCCGCGCCTCTGCCAGCGCGCGTGCATAGCGCATCTTCTGGCGCGAGAGGCCGCAGGCCCGCAGCGCCTCGTCCGACGCCCCCGCCACACCATCCTCGGAAAAGATCGCCGCCGCCTCCATCCGCGCCCGCACCGCCGCCGCCGACCGCGTGCTGACCTGCTGGCCGAGGATCGCGTCGAGCAGTGCCGGGAATCCCTCCCCGTAGCGGCGCAGGGGCAGCGGGCCGACCCGTTCGAGCGCCGCGTGAAAGCGCGGATCATGGGCGGACAACCAGACTGCGCCCTCCGCGACGCAGTCCAGACCCTCGATGATGCGTTCCACGTGCGCCATGCCCGGACCCTAAGGGCTTTGCGCGCATGCCGAAACCCCCCGGACCGGCGATTGTCGGCGATACAATTTGCCGCTTGCGAGGCCGCCACATCCCGACCTATGGCTGGAGGATGCGCCCGGTTTCCGCCTCCGCCGACCCCCGCGCCCGCCGCAACGTGGCGGTGTTGGTGGCGGCACAGGCGATCCTCGGCGCGCAGATGCCGATGATCTTTACAGTGGCAGGACTGGCGGGACAGACGCTCGCTTCCAACCGGTGCTGGGCCACGCTCTCGATCTCCGCCATGGTGATCGGCTCGATGATCTCCGCCACGCCGCTGTCGGCGCTGATGCAACGTCATGGCCGTCGCGCAGGGTTCTGGACCGGGACGCTGTTTGGCGCGGTCGGTGCAGCAGTCGGCGCGTGGGGGCTGATCGCGGCGTCGTTCCCGATCTTCCTTGTCGGCGCGCTGATCTCGGGCACCTACATGTCGGCGCAGGGTTTCTATCGTTTCGCAGCCGCCGATACCGCGTCCGAGGCCTACCGCCCCCGCGCGATCTCGTGGGTGATGGCGGGCGGGCTCCTCTCCGCGATCATCGGGCCGGAGCTGGTCAAGCACACCGCACAGGCGATGGTGGTGCCGTTTCTGGGCACCTATGCCGCAGTGATCGCGCTCAACATCGTGGGCTCGCTGCTGTTCCTGTTCCTCGACATCCCGAAGCCCCCTGCCCCCGCACCGGGCGAGCATCTGGGCCGCAGCCGGGCGGAGATGATCCGCACCCCGCGTATTGCCGTGGCGGTGATCTGCGCGGCGGTCAGCTATGCGCTGATGAACCTCGTGATGACCTCCTCGCCGCTGGCCGTCGTGGGCTGCGGGTTCGCCACCGACGACGCCGCCGACGTGGTGCGCGCGCATGTGCTGGCGATGTATATTCCGTCGTTCTTCACCGGCGCGCTCATTATCCGGTTCGGGGTAGAGCGGATCATTGCCATAGGTCTAGCGATCCTCGCCTGCGCGGGGGCCGTGGCCCTGACCGGGGTGCAGCTCGGCAACTTTTTCGGCGCGCTGGTGCTGCTGGGAATCGGCTGGAACTTCGGATTCATCGGCGCCACCTCAATGCTCGCCGGGGCGCACTCGCCGCAGGAACGCGGGCGGATGCAGGGTCTGAACGATCTCCTGGTGTTCGGCGCGGTGACGCTTGCATCGCTGTCGTCGGGGCGGCTGATGAACTGCTCCGGCGGCACGGTGGAGCAGGGCTGGGACGCGGTGAACTACGCGATGCTGCCGTTTCTCGTGCTGGCGGGCGGCGCGCTCATATGGCTCGCGCTCCGGCGACGGTATGCGCGCGCGATCTGAGCGTTCTTTGCAGATGGTTTGCCCTTTACCTCTGCCATCTGCGGGTCGAGATACGACGTCACGCCAGACTGGCGACCCGCCCGTTGAGAGACCCCTTTCGCCCATTCCGCACCATCCGGTCCCGTGCCACCCCGCTGATCGTCGCGACGGCGCTGTTGATGGAGAATATTGATAGCACCGTCCTTGCCACCTCGCTGCCTCAGATCGCGTACGACTTCGGCACCAGTCCGATCCTTCTGAAACTCGCGCTGACCTCCTACCTGCTGGCACTGGCGATCTTCATCCCTGCCTCGGGCTGGGCGGCGGACCGGTTCGGCGCGCGCAAGGTCTTTCGCGCGGCGATCCTGGTCTTCGCGGCGGGCTCCATCGCCTGTGCCGCCTCGACCTCGCTCGGGTCGCTGATTGCGGCGCGGGTATTCCAGGGCATCGGCGGGTCGATGATGGTGCCGGTCGGGCGCCTCATCGTGCTGCGCGCGACGCCGAAAGCGGGCCTTGTGGGCGCACTTGCGTGACTTTCCGTTCCTGCGCTGATGGGGCCGGTGATCGGGCCGCCGCTCGGCGGGTTCATCACGACCTATGCCGATTGGCGCCGGATCTTCTGGATCAACATCCCCATCGCGGCGCTCGGCGTCGCCTTGGTCACGGCCTTCATCCCGAAACTGCCACAAGGGCCACGGGTTCATTTCGAAACGGCAGTATTTCTGATGATCGGACCGGGGCTTGCGGCTCCGCCAATGGCCAGAGCGATCACCCCAGCCCGCTCAGCGCAACCGGTTCAAAAGCGCGAGCGTCGGCTCCCCGTCCGCCGTCATCCCCTGCGCCGTCTGGTAGGAGGAGATCGCCGCCCGCGTCTTGGCCCCGATCACACCGTCGGTCCCGTCGGTATCATGCCCCGCCGCCGTCAGCCGTCGCTGCAACTCCTGCCGGTCACCCAGCGTCATGCCCGCTTTGTCGGGCGGAAAATTGCCCCGGACCGGACCGCCGCCGCGCAGACGGTCCGACAGGTGCCCGACCCCGATCACATAGCTTTCCGAGTTGTTGTAGCGCGTGATCGCGGTGAAGTTGCGGAAGGTCATGAAGGCCGGTCCCGACGCCCCCGCGGGCAGGATGATCGACGCGGCCCCATGGTCAGGCACCGCACGCCCGTCCATGTCGCGCACGCCCATCGCGGTCCAGACCCCGGTCGGGCGCGACGATCCGCGCCCCGCGCGCCCCGTGTCGAACCCCGCGGGCAGCCGCACCTCCACGCCCCACGGCTGGCCTTTCACCCAGCCCGATTTCGCGAGGTAGGCGGCGGTGGAGGCCAGCGCATCCTCGGGGTCGTCGGACCAGATGTCACGCCGCCCGTCGCCGTTGAAATCGACCGCGAAGCTCTGGAACGAGGTCGGGATGAACTGGGTGTGTCCCATTGCGCCAGCCCAGCTTCCGGTCATCCGGTCCGGCGTCGTGTCGCCGCGCTGGAGGATCTTCAGCGCCGCAACCAGCTGGCCCTCGAAGAACGACCCCCGCCGCCCCTCGTAAGCCAGAGTGGAGAGGGAGGAGATCACCGGGATGTCGCCCCGCCGCTCGCCATACATGCTCTCCAGCCCCCAGACGGCGGCCACGACCGATGCGTCGACACCGTAGCGCGCCTCGACCGCGCGGAGCACGCCCGCCTGCCGCGCCATTGCAGCCCGGCCCTTGGCAATCCGCTCGTCCGAGGCGGCAATGGCGAGGTAATCCTGCAACGAGCGGGTGAATTCCGTCTGGTTGCGGTCGCGCGCGATGACGCCCGGCAGAAATCCCGCCGACCGGAAGGCCGTGTCGAACGTTGCGGGCGTAATGCCGCGTGCCAGCGCCCGGGGCCGGAATCCCATGACCCACGCATCGTAGCCGGCGTCCGGCTTCGGGCGCAGATCGGCGGCGAGCCCGCCGGGCCCCACGTCCGACATCGCCCCCCCCGCGCAGCCCGAAAGCCCCAGTGCCCCGATCATGAGGGTGAAAGTCCGCCGCGTGATGACCATGAAAGGGCCGCTCCGTCCTGATGTCCGGCCCTCAGCCTAGCGGATCGTCGGGCCGGACAGAAGCGGCGGCCTTCGGAGGGCATCGTCACCTGTGCCGAAAATGCCGCCCGTCACCAGCGCCCGCTTGTCGCCTGCCACAGGAGCCTGCCGCGCCGCGCGAACTCCGAGAGTTGCAGCCCCCCCTCCGCCACCGCTGCTGGCGAGGCCGCAGCCCGCCGCAAAAGCGGTTCCGCCTGCCACGCCGCCAGAAGTGTTGCACGCGCGGTCTTCGGAACCGTCGCCCGCGCCGCCCGCGCCCGGGCGATCCGCTCCAGTCCCTGCCGTGCAAGTGCTGCCACCCCGCCCCCGTCCGGCAACGGCTCCCGTCCCCGCGCGATAAGGTCCGGCACCGCTTGCAGCCATGCCGCGAGCCCCCCGGCCACGCCGATGCCCCGCACCGCCTTCTCCGCCTCCGGCCCGGCCCCGAGCGCCAGCGCCCCGGCCCACATCAGCCCCCCCGCCGTCACATCGAGATAGTCAAAGAGCGCCGCATCGGTCGCAAACGGCTTGCGCTCCAGATCCGTGCCCCGCGCCTCCGCCATCGCATCGAGGAGCGAGCCGGGAAGCTCCGCGCGCCGGATCAGCGCCGCCAGTGGGACCATCACCTCATGCGCTTTCGGCACGTCCCCCGCCGCAGCCTCCCCGACCGCATCGCGCCACCATTGCAGCCGCATCTGCGCGATCATCGGCTCCGCGGTCAGCCACGGCGCGCGGGCGAGTTCCAGATTGTAGGCGTAAAGCGGGAACAGGACCGCACGCGCCTCCACCGGCGCCGCCATCGCGGCCATGAAGCGTGCGGGATCGCCCCGCTCCACCAACCGGGCGCAGTCGGCTACCGTCATCCGGCAAGCGCCCCGGTCACGACCGCGCACCGTCCCGGATCAGCTTCCACGTGATCGATTCCAGCAGCGCCTCGAAGCTCGCGTCCACGATGTTCGCCGATACCCCGACGGTTGACCAGCGCCGCCCGTCCCCGTCCTCGCTGTCGATGATGACGCGCGTCACCGCTTCGGTGCCGCCTTGGGTGATCCGCACCTTGAAATCGACCAGCCGCAGATCGTCGATGATCGCCTGATACGGCCCCAGATCCTTGGCCAGCGCCTTGGCCAGCGCGTTGACCGGCCCCCGGTCCGTCCCGCTCTCGTCCATCGATTCGGAGACCGACAGCATCACGTCGCCGCCGATCCGCACCACAACGACCGCTTCCGACAGGCTCACCACCCGGTTCGCGGTGTTGCGCCGCCGCTCCACCGTGACGCGGTAACGCTCGACCTCGAAGAACGCAGGACACAATCCCAGTGCACGCCGGGCCAGCAGCTCGAAACTCGCCTGCGCGCCGTCATAGGCATAGCCCTGATCCTCGCGCGCTTTGATCTCGTCGAGGATGCCCGCCAGCCGGTGATCGTCGCGCGCGACCTCTATCCCCGCCGCCGCGAGCCTTGCGCGCAGGTTCGACTGCCCGGCCTGGTTCGACATCGGAATGACCCGCGCGTTGCCCACCAGATCCGGGGCCACATGCTCATAGGTCGTGGGGTCCTTCAGGATCGCGGAGGCATGAAGCCCCGACTTGTGCGCAAAGGCCGACGCGCCGACGTAAGGCGCTGACCGGTCCGGCACACGGTTGAGGATATCGTCGAGCATCCGTGACGTCCGCAGCAATCCCGCAAGCGACGCGTGGCTTACTCCGATCTCAAAGTGCGAAGCATAGGGCTCCTTCAACAACAGCGTCGGGATCAGGCTGGTGAGGTTCGCATTCCCGCACCGTTCCCCAAGCCCGTTGAGCGTGCCCTGGATCTGGCGCACCCCCGCATTCACGGCGGCGAGCGCGCCCGCCACCGCCGTTCCGGTGTCGTTGTGGGTGTGGATGCCGAGCCTGTCGCCGGGAATGCCGGCCGCGATCACCTCCGCCGTGACGCGTCCGATCTCCTCGG
>JBBSVE010000180.1:0-5787 GCA_038233815.1 Rhodobacterales bacterium | reverse complement strand
CGTGGAACGACGACACGGGGCTCCGCTCCACCGGCCAGACCGATCGGGTGAACACCGATGTCGAACTGGTCGGGCCGGAGCAGGACATCGGCTTCACCCAGACGGGTGAGTGGGTGGAATATACCGTCAACGTGGCGCAGGCCGGCAGCTATGATCTGCAGGTCAACGCCAAGACGCCGATCGGGGGCAACACGGTCACCGTCTCTCTCGACGGCGGTGCGGTGCTGGCGACGGTAGCGCTGCAAGACAGCAACGGCGCCGCGACCGGGTTCGAGGGGACCAGCTTTGGCCAGACCCAAGCGGTCCAGGTCCAGCTGGAGGCCGGGGTGCAGACCCTCCGGCTTACCTTCGACGGAACGCCCGCCGACAACGGCTATCTGATGGACATGCGGTCTTTCACGCTGGCAGCCACACCCGATCCGGTGCCGGTCCCCGACGTCATCGGGCAAAGCGGCAGCGTCACCTTCACCCAGAGCGGGCCCAATGCCTGGTTCCGGGTGGACTTTGCCGAGACGCTGGACAACCCGTCCGTCGTCATGGGTCCGGTCTCCTCCAACGGCGGCGATCCGGCGACAATGCGGGTCCGCAACATCTCCGGCACCGGGTTCGAGTTCCAGCTCGACGAGTGGGACTACCTCGACGGCGACCACGGGAAGGAGACGGTGAGTTGGCTCGCAATGGAAAGCGGCACGCACACGGTCGGCGGTCAGACGATCAAGGCAGGCAATGCGGCGCTTGCCGGGGCGGCGGGCAGCGTGGCCTTCGGAGGTGCGTTCGGCGACGGGACGCCGATTGTCTTCTCGCAGGTGACGTCCACCAACGACGCACGCGCGGTGACGGCACAGCTCCAGTCCGTGACGACATCGGGCTTCAGCGTGCAGCTCGATCAGGAGGAACGGGCGAGAGAGGCCCACGGCGGCGAAAACCTGTCGTGGATCGCGGTCAGCAGCGGAGGGTCGGCTGCGGACGGCTTGCTCGCGGGCCATACCGGGGTGCGGGTGACCAACAGCCCGGCGTCGGTGTCGTTCGGCAGCGATTTCGGCGCTCAGGACGACTTCATCTTCCTGGCCGACATGCAGTCCGAGCTGGACAACGATACCGCGACGGTCCGGCTGAAGGCGCTTTCGGGCACGATGGCAAGCTTCTTCATCGAGGAGGAGAAGTCCTATGACCGGGAAACCACGCATCCGAACGAGGATGTCGGCTATCTCGTTCTGGACAGCGGCCTGATCTACGACGACGCGCTGATCTCCTGATCCACCGGGGCGGCCCGTTCAAGGCCGCCCCTCAGATCTCCAGCGCCGCGAAGCGGGAGGTTTCTCCCGTCGCGGTGTCCCATCCCTCCATCGGGTTCGCCATAAGAAGGGAATTGAGGATCGCCTCCTCCGTCGCATCCATCGCGGCTATGAAGAGCGGCGACAGCGCTTCGTCGGTTAGGAGGGGGGATTCGCCGGTCGAAAATGCCAGCGCATAGTCGCCGGATCCGTGGCTCAACGCTGCCCCGGTCCGCGCGAGACCGCCGAAGCAGCGCCGCGCAAGGCGTTTGAGCCTGCGCGCGTCTAGGGGCGCGTCGGTCGCGCAGACGATCACGATGGACCCGTCGGCGTCGTGCGCGGGGTCCGGCACCGCCCGCCCGCGGATCCGCAGGGTGCCGCCGAAATTCGCCTGCACCAGCACGCCCACCACATGCCCGCCCGCGATCCGCGAGGCGGTGCCGATCCCGGCCTTGAGCCCGAACGCCACGGTTCCGGTGCCCGCGCCCACGGCGCCCTCCTCCACCGGGCCGCCCCTTGACGCACTGATGGCGGCCCGCATCTCAGCCACCGACGGGCGGGGCGCGTGGATGTCGTTGAGGCGGCTGTCGTTCGTCTCCCCCACCACGGCATTAAGCGACGTGACTCGCGCGTTGTCCGGGTGGGCGAGCGTATGCGCGATCAGCGCCTCGATCGCGCGCCCGGTGGCGAGGGTGTTCGTCAGCAGGATCGGCACCTCCAGCACGCCCAACTCCTCGATCTGGCTGCCGCCCGCGAACTTCCCGAACCCGTTCAGCACGTCGAGCGCAGCTGGCACCTTGCGGGCAAACAGGTTTCCGCCATGCGGCAGGATCGCCGTGGCCCCCGTCCGCGTCCGCGCGCCCTCGATCAGCGTGCAATGCCCGACCAGCACGCCGGGCACATCGGTGATCGCGTTCCACGGGCCGGAGGGCAGGTCGCCCACGGTGAGACCGCACCGATCCGCGCGACGGCGGACCGGGGGGGCAGCAAGCATATCGGACGCGGGGCGGGGCATGGTCCCTGTCTGATCCCCGCCACGAATCTGCGCAAGTCCTGTCGCGCTGGACCGATCGCATGGTCCCGCCCGGGCTCATGGACGGGATCGGGAGCATGGCGATGGAGACGACGGACACCGTCGTGGTCGGCGCAGGGCAGGCGGGGATCGCCGCCAGCGAGCATCTGAGCGCCGCGCGCGTGCCCCATATCGTGCTGGAGCGGGGCCGGATCGCAGAAAGCTGGCGCAGCGCGCGGTGGCATTCGCTCGTGATGAACGACCAGGCGTGGCACGGCCGTTTCCCGAACCGCCTGTTTGCGACCGACCCCGAGGGCTTTCCCGGCAAGCAGAAGGTCGCGTGCTATTTCGAGGGCTATGCCGCCCCAATCGACGCGTCGCTCCGTTGTGGCGTGACGGTGGATCGGGTGCGCAAGATCGAGGGCGCGCGCCGCTTCCGGGTGGAGACCTCGCGCGGCGTCATCGAGGCCACCAACGTCATCGCGGCGACGGGTCCGTTCCAGCGTCCCGTGATGCCCGACCTCGCCCCCGACTGCGCGGTGGCGGTGCAGATCCACTTCCACGCCTGTCGCAATCCGGCCCAGTTCCCCGAAGGCGCGGTGCTGGTGGTGGGTGGCGGCTCCTCCGGCTCGCAGATCGCAGATGAGTTGCGGCGTGCTGGGCGCCGGGTGTTCTTTTCCGTCGGGCTGCACGGACGCCAGCCGTGCCGCTATCGCGAGCGGGATTTCTGCTGGTGGCTCGGGGTCATGGGCAAATGGGACGCGCCGGCCCCCGCGCCGGGGACCGCTCATGTCACGATCGCCTTCAGCGGGGCCGAAGGCAGGCGCACGATGGATTTCCGCCAGCTGGTGTCCGAAGGCGTGACGCTGCTGGGCCGCACCGGGGCGTATGGTGACGGCGTGCTGCATTTCGCCTCCGATCTCGCCCGGAACATCGCGCGGGGCGATGCGGACTACCACGCGTTCCTCGACGATGCCGACGCCTATGCCACCCGCATGGGGGAGGGTCTGCCGCCCGAGCCGGAGGCGCGCCGCCTGCCCCCCGACCCGGAGGCGCTGCGCCATCCGATCCTCACGCTCGACCTCGCCGCGAGCGGGATCGTCGCCATCGTCTGGGCCACCGGCTATGCCCGCGACTACGCATGGCTGGAGGTGGACGCCTTCGACGCAGGCGGCAGCCCCAATCACAAGCGCGGCGTGACGTCCGAGCCGGGGATCTATTTTCTCGGCCTGCCTTGGCAGTCGCGACGCGGATCGTCCTTCATCTGGGGCGGCTGGCACGAAGCGCGCCATGTGGCCGACCAGATCGTGACGCAGCGGAGCTATCTGGCCTACGCCCCGGTGGCGGAGCCCCGCCTCAAGAAAAGGACGCGACCATGAACGTGACGCGCACACCCGATCCCGCGACGGAGCTGCGCGCCGCATCGCGCGTGCCGTTCGCGTATGCCCTCGCGATGCCGCCGTCGGTTTATCACACGCAGGCGTTCCTCGACCGGGAGCTGTCGGAGATATTCGCCCGCGAATGGTATTGCATGGGGCGCGCGGATGCGCTGGCGAACTCCGGCGACTACGCGACCCACGATCTGGCCGGGCAGCCCATCGTCGTGTTGCGTGACGGGGACGGTGCGCTGCGCGCCATGTCGAATGTCTGCCGCCACCGGATGTCCACCCTCCTCGCAGGACGCGGCAACGTCCGCGCCATCACCTGCCCCTATCACGCCTGGACCCAAACCTCGACGGCTCCCTGCGCGGCGCGCCCGCGATGACACTGAACGAGGGGTTCTGCAAATCCGATTACGCCCTGCCGCAGATCGCCTGCGAGGAGTGGCGGGGCTGGATCTTCGTGTCGCTCGATCCGGGGACGGCGCCGGTGGCCAGCCGCCTCACCAGCGCCGCCGATCTGATCGCGGGCTACGACATGGCGAGCTATTCCGAGGCCTTCCGCGAGGAGCATGTCTGGGACACCAACTGGAAGGTGCTGGCCGAGAACTTCATGGAAAGCTGCCACCTGCCGGTCTGCCACGCCGGCACCATCGGCGGACTGTCGACGCTGGAGGAGATGGTCTGTCCCCCGGCCCGCCTGCCTTCAACTACCACACGATCCTGAAGGACACATCGCTCCGGATCGGGCTGGCGCATCCGTTCAATACGCGGCTGGAGGGGGAGGCGCGGCGCACATCGTTTCTGCTCGTGCTCTATCCGTCGCTGATGGTGACGCTGACACCGGGATATTTCTGGTATCTCTCGCTCTATCCGCTGGCGCCGGGCTGCGTGCACATCCGCTTTGGCGGCGGCATGTCGAACGACTTCGCCGGCGACCCGGATGCCGCGCAGAACTTCGCCGATCTCAAGGCGCTGCTGGACAAGGTGAACGTGGAGGATCGCGGCTGCACCGAAAAGGTCTATCGCGGTCTTTGCGCGGCGGACGCGCGGCCCGGGCATCTGTCGCATCTGGAACGCCCGAAGTACGATTTCGCGCACTATCTCTCCGCCCGCGTCAACGGCGCGGATGCGGTCGGAGCAGCGTAGATGGCCCACACCCGGATCTGCCCCTTCAACGCCCGCGACACCTATCCCGAACAGGCCCTGTCGAACGACCTCTGTCAGGCCGTCGTCACGCAGGGCGGGCGCACCGTCTGGCTGCGCGGCCAGTGTCGGCAGGATCTCGACACCGCAAAAAGCATCGGGAGCCATGACCCGGTGGAGCAGACCCACATGGTCATGCAGAACATCCGCCAGCTGATCGAGGAGGCGGGCGGGCGGATGGAGCATCTGGTGAAGGTCGTGGTCTACATCACCGACGTGCGCCACTGGGAGGCGGTCTACCGCACCATGGGCACCTATATCGAGGGGGTGCATCCGGTCTCCACCGGGCTTGTCGTGACGGCGCTCGCCCGGCCCGAGTGGCTGGCGGAGATCGACGGCACGGCGGTGATCCCGGAATGACCTTCTCGCTTGTCGCGCGATGTGGGGAGATGGGGATCGTGACCGCCTCCTCCTCCCCCGCGGTGGCGGCACGCTGTTCGCATCTGCGGGCGGGTGTGGGGGCCGTGGCCTCGCAGGACGCCATCGATCCGGCACTGGGGCCCTTCACGCTGGAAGCCATGGCGGCGGGCGCTTCGGCGGGCGACGCGGTGGAGGCGGCGCGCACGCAGGGGCGGTTCATGGACTACCGGCAGGTTCTGGCGGTTGACGCGCAGGGGCGCACGGCGATCCATTCCGGACCGAACGCGCTGGGGATCTGGACGGATGCGCGCGGCGACGGGGCTCTCGCGGCAGGCAACCTTTTGGCCAACGACGGTGTCCCTCGCGCGATGGTGGAGGGCTTTTACGCCGAGCGGGGTCCGTTCGGCGACCGCCTGATGGCGGCACTGCGCGCGGTGCGGGATGCGGGGGGGGGGGGGGCGCGGCCGGGCCGGGGCATTGCGCGGGCCGGGGGGTCGCGCCCGCCGGGGCGGGGCCGGGGGGGGCGCGCCGGGGGGCCGGGGCGGGGGGTGGCCCG
>JBBSVE010000179.1:0-5793 GCA_038233815.1 Rhodobacterales bacterium | reverse complement strand
TCCTGAGAAAGGATCGCACCATCAAACCGACGGATTAAACGGCTAGGGTCGATTTCAGGCCGGGTCGGCGGATTGGCTACCTCGAACGCCGCCCTGATCGCCGCTTCCACATGCATAGCCGCCACACGCGACATCTCCAGCAGCGCCGTCGGTGCCGCGTCCAGACGGTCCAAAGCCTTCTTGCGCTGCGTGAACCAGTCGGTGGACCAGACCCGCTTGATCTCCCACCCGAGGCCGCGCAGAGTACGTTCCCGCATCCGGTCGCGATCGCGCGCGCTGACCGAGGGATGATCGCACTCCACGCCCGCGCGATAGGCCCCTGTCCGGTCCGGGTGCACCACGCCAAGATCGATCTGGTAGCCCGAGACCCCGATCTGCGTGCGCACCTCCCAGCCCCGCCGCTTCAGCGCCGCCATACCCTCCGCCTCGAACGGACTGTCAACGCCGCCCACCGATCCGTCATGGCCCGAGCCGAGCGCCACCAGACCGCGCGCGGCATAGTCGAGGAAATCTCGCAGATCGCGCTCGCCCTGAAACCGCGTCTTGCCGATGTCGATGTCGGACGCGTCGAGCGAAGCAAAGGCATGCATCTCGTTCCGCGTCGGCATGGCGGCAATATTCAGGCGCTTTTCGCCGCCATTCCGGTTCACTGCGCCGAAGTTCATCATTATCCGGCCCGCCGGATCGGGCCCAAATGTCGCCGAAAAGAACATCACGTCGCGCTCGTCACCCTGAATGTTCTCGAGATTCTTGACGATCACCGGCTAATCCTGCGCATCCTCGAAGAACCATTCAAGACGCAAATCCTCGGTTCGCATCCCGTCGAGATGGCTGAAGATCAACTGCTTCTGCTGGATATTGGACGTGATGACGCTCAACGTCTCGTGATGCGCTGCATCGAGCGCCTGGAAACGCGCAATCCGGTCCGGATGCTCCCAACGCCGGAACCCGCGCAACTCACGCTGCGCGTCGATGGCGAGCGGCAGCCACCGGTCAGCACAGGCCGCGTCCAACGCGCGCCCCGCATCGAGATTGGGCGACGACGCCAGACGCTCCCCCAGCGGCCCGAGGCCACCCTGATCCGCGCGCAGCGAGAGATCCCGCCAGTGATGAACCCAGTCCGGCAAGCCCTGCCGCGCGACCATAAGACTGCGCAGCGCCTCGCAAAGCGCCTCAGGGGCCAGATTGCAGTCCCGCCCCGCCATGGCCCGCGTCGCTGCGGCGTCGGTTTTCCCGCCCGGCCCAGCCCGGCAGGGCGGTCAGCGGCGATTTTTCAAGTGCCGCCAGACCGTCCTGCAAATCCGAAAGCATGGCCAGATCACGGGCCGAATCGACCTTTCCCTTCGCATAGCTCGCCAGATGCCGCGGGACCGCCCGCCGCCCCAACGCCGAAAACGGCCACATCCTCGTGCCCACCCGACGCCATGCGGCATCGAGCTCCGCCACCGGAACGTGCCCGATCTCGCGACAGCCATAGCGCGTCGAAAACCCGCCGGCCGGCGCCACAAGCCACGCCTGCCGGTCCGCAAAATCGCCCGCAGCCTGTGATACGGCCGACGGCTCCCGCGCGCCCATCGCCGCGCGGTCGCCCTCCCGCTCCGCTAACAAATCGCGGGTGAGCGGCGGCAACATGCGGTGCCCGTCCGTGCCGGCCCAGCGACAGCCCTCCGCGAAGGTGCCAAACGCCGCGACCTGCGCCGCCAGCGCCTTCTCCTGCGCGGCCGCCGCCGCCATCAGCCGGCCGTCCCAGCCATAGGACCAACCCCCTCCGGCGCCCCGACGAGCGCGAGCGCAGCCGCATCCCCCCGCTGCCGAGCCGCCGCCCCCAACTCAATCGCCAGCGTCCGCGCGCCCTGCCCAACCATCCTGGCATCTGTCCCCTCACCCACCATCCCGATGGCATCGAAGACCGAAAGCTCGTTCGCGTGCCGCTTGTGCAGCGCCGCCACATAGACGTTCAGCGCCTCGCGGGTCGGCCCGAGGTCGTGGCAAATCTGCCGCCAGCGCCCTTCGGTCCTTGCATTCCGCACCCACCCCGGCCGAGCTGCGCGATCATGCCCTCCTTGTCGGCCTTGCTCGAATGGAGTTCCAGCACCGCGTCGGCCAGTCTGCAGGCCGAAAGACGCCAGTGGACGACATCGAGCGTCACTCCCTTTTCCGCCACGAACAGGACGGTCTTTCCCTGCGCCAGACACTGCGCGATCAGGTTGGCGATAGCCTGCGACTTGCCGGTGCCGGGCGGACCCACGACAATCATGTCGCGCCCCTTCTGCGCGCCGATCACGGCGGCCAGCTGCGGGGCATCAGCGGGCAGGGGCGCAAACACCTCCTCGGGGGGGCAGGCGTGCATCAGAGCCCCGCGCCTGCCGCAGACCGGGCGCGCCGTCGCAAACGAACGGCGTGTCGGGAGCGTCGATAAGATGGTCCACCAGCCGGCTGCCGCGCAGATCGTCGGTCCGGTCGACAAGGTCTTCGCACATCAGATACTTGGCAAACGATAAAATGGAGATCGCGCAGGCGTCCAGCACCTCGAATCCTGGCATGTCGCGTACCAGATCGTGCATCCGCTTCAGGATCAGCGGCACGTCCAGCCCCGACGCATCGCGCGGCAACTCCCCCTTGATCGGGAGCGACAACGCTGTTGAGCGACGATTGGGATGAGCGGCTGCGTCGATTATGATGAGCGCCGGAGAGCCAGGATGGCGGTCTCCCAAGTGTCGTGCGGGGTCAAGGTTTGGGCTAGCGCGTCACTTAGGTTGAGAGGTTTGCGCAGCGTTCGACGAGGCAGCACGAGCTTGAGCGCTTTTGCGGCGATAGCTGTCGGTGTTCATCTCCAGGATGATGGCATGATGGACGGTGAGCCGGATCAGTGGGCCTTCCAGTGGAAGGCCCGCCCGACGAACGTCGATCGCGGCGACGGTCACGGCGGGGTCGGGAAAGACAGAGTCGCATGCACCGAAGGGCTGGTTTGCGGTGGTCCATTGCCTGGCAGGTGATTGCAGGCAGTCGCCTGAAAGGATCATGGATCGGCGCTCATATCGGGCGCTGATGAGCTTGAACAGGACGCTCGTCATGGCCTGGCTGTTCTGGACGTATGACAGAACGTCGAGGGCGAGCGGGTGATATTTGTCGAGCTTCTCGATCGCCGCGGCGAGCCTCAGCTCCTGTCGGGCCTTGCGTTCGCCCGGGCAGACCGCCATCCAATATCCATGATGTCGACATCGAATTGAGGACGCCCCCGATGGCACCCCCGAAGAAAGACAACGTCCCCATGACTCTGCGGATCTCCGAGCGGCTGCTCGAGAAGATCGACGATCTCAGACGCCAAGAAGAGTTCATCCCCTCCCGACCCGAGATCATCCGACGCCTGCTCGAGGAACGGCTGCAAGACTGAAGACGGAGAGGTCTAGTCTCGGGACTCATCGATCAGATCCAGAAGATGACGATGGCAGCGATAGCGATGGCGGGCATGAAGGTGTGGGCGCAGCGATCGTAGCGGGTGTGGATCCTCCGCCAGTGCTTGAGCTTTCCAAACATGGTCTCGATCCTGTGGCGCTTGCGGCAGAGCACCCTGCCGTGGGGGATCCGAATTGTCCTGTTCGGTTTTGACGGGATGCAGGCCTCGATCGGTCGTCCGGCGAGGGCGTCGCGGAACCAGTCGGCATCAAAGCCCTTGTCGGCGAGGAGGGCCTTCGCCAGCGGCAGCGGCAGCGGCAGCGACGACCGCAGAGCCGCGGCACCCGTGCAATCGCTGATCTGACCTGCGGTCGGACATGGGGTTCGCGCCCTTCCTTCGCTGTCGCAAACCGCGTGCAGCCAAAAGTTCAAACCGCCTTTCGTCCGCCCGACATACCGGGGAACGGCCCCTTTTTGAGCAGACTGGCCGCGGTCCGGTGGGTCTTGAGGCGGGTCGCATCAATCATGACCTCGTCGATCGCGCCGAAGCCCTTCGCAAGCTCGACGAAGATGCGCCCGAACACGCCCATTTCGCTCCCTCGGACGAGGCGGTGTAGATCGTCTTGTGCGGCCCGTAGCCTGGCGGCACGTCGCGCCAGCGCAGAGGCCGTTCAGGATTGCGAACACGAGGCCGCTGACAACCCGGCGGTCATCCACACGCGGCACCCCGTGCGAGCGCGGAAAGAACGGCGATATCCGCGCCATCTAGGCCTCGGACAGCAGGAACATCTTGGTCGTGGCGGCACCCCCCTTGGTGCCGCAAGTGGCTCAGCGCGCCCTCGCGCTCGCAAGCGGGTTGATGGGGGTAGCGGGTTAGAGCCTAGACCGGAGGCGGTTCCCGTTCCTCCCGATCAGTTCCTCACCGCCGCACTCATCCGTGTCCGTCCGACAGACAATCGGCCGTCAATCCAGTCGTACCCGGCCTTGAAGCTTGCCGCAGCCACCAAGCTTATCAATGTCACAATGACAAAGCTGATGACATTGGAATGAATCCGCAGATGTCCCACGATCGAAATGACAGGGGCATGGACGATGTAGAGAAAGAGGGTCAGCGAGCCCACATGCATCAGCCCGCGTGCAAGCCAGACCGGCAGGTGGACTGACAGGCCCCATATCATCGCCATCGTCCCGCCGAGCATGAGGATATCGGTGCTTCGGTCCGCATCGCTCCATCCGAACCACCACACGAACAGGGTAACGAGAGTCACCAGAACCTTCTGCCGCAAATCGCGCACGAAACAGATGCACCAGCCCAGAAGCAGGAGTTCAATCGCGCCCAGCGGATGCTGCTGGCGGATCTGCGATGGTATCTCCAACACTGCGGAGAGGTGCGTGGCCAGAACCACGCCCGTCAGCGCAAGCAATCCCGCAACGAGGGGGCGGTTTCCGATCCTACGCCGGAGCGGCGCCACGAGGAACGGCAGCGTGAAAAGAAGGATGATCTGCGCATAGGTGCTGACAAACCAGTAGGGCCGCAGACCTTTTGCCGGAACCGCGTGCTCGAAATTTGCCGTCAGCATGAACCAGTGCGCGCCGACCGGATACCAGAGCAGCGCGATCAGGCCGATCAGCAGGTAGTAGCACACGAGGATCGGCACCAGCATGCTGCGCCAGGTGCGCAACACGTTGCCTTCGAAGAGCACACCGCTCTGGAAGCGGGCCAGTGAATAGCCCACGAGGATGAGCAGGAGATAGGAACCGCCTCCCGTGGGCAGGGCCGTGCTGTGGAGAGCAATGACAGCCAGGATGGCGACCACGCGCGCCAGAAGGTCCGCCCTTACCGGCTGGACTGCCGGCCTCACGGGGGTGAGCGCCGACAGCGCCGCGCGACGGTGAACCATGAGTTCGCGCAGAGGCAGATGCTCCCAGTCGTCGGGAACCGTGCCAAGTTCGGTCAGCAGATGCATCTGCACTTCGAGATAGGCCAGGCTGTCACCGCCCAGTTCCAGAAAGCTTCGGTCCAGGTCGAGAACAGGCATGCGCAGCGCCTGCTGCAACAGGCTTCGCGTGCTGATGCCGGACTCCTGCACGTCGGGCTTGAGTGCTTCGGCCGCGCGGGCCAGCGCTTTGTAATCCACCTTGCCCGAGGACAGCAGCGGCGGACCCTCGATCGGGGCGAGCAGGATCGCGCCGTGCGGGAGATGATACCGGTCCGCGATCCTGTCACGCAACGGCCCGAGATCCGCCCCGTCTTGCACGAAGATCACCAGCCGGGCATCCGAACCGCTGACATAGAGATTGAGCAACCTGGTGTCTGGACTTTCGGCGACGGCGTGATCACGCATCCTGGCATTCCCATTTGATGTAGGCCTTGGTGTCGGCGGCCCACTTGTCGTC
>JBBSVE010000178.1:0-5833 GCA_038233815.1 Rhodobacterales bacterium | reverse complement strand
TGCGCGCCGAGGCCGAGCGGCTGGGCGTCGTCTACACCCTCGGCGCAGGCGATGAGCCATCGTCCTGCATGGAGCTGGTGGAGTTCGTCAGCGCGATGGGCCACCGGATCATCAGCGCCGGCAAGGGCAAGAACAACCCTCTCAACGTCGATGCGACCCCCGACGCCTACATCGAGGAGGCGGCGCGTCGTCACATGAACCCCCGGATGCTGGTGGAGTTTGTCGACGGCTCCAAGACCATGGTGGAGATGGCCGCCATCGCGAATGCCACGGGTCTGACCCCCGACAAGGCGGGGATGCACGGGCCTGCCTGCTCGCGCGAGGAGCTGAACCGGGTGCTCGTTCCCGAAGCGGACGGCGGGCTCTTGTCCTCCGCCGACGGGCGCGTGGACTATACGATCGGCAAGGGCGTGGCGCCCGGCGTGTTCGTCGTGGCGGAGATGGACCACCCCCGGATCCGGGAGCGGATGGAGGATCTGAAGATGGGGAGCGGCCCCTATTTCACCTTCTTCCGGCCCTATCACCTCACTTCGCTGGAGGTGCCGCTGACCTGCGCGCGCGTCGTGCTTCATGGCAAGGCCGACATGGTGCCGATGGCGCGCCCGGTGGCGGAGGTCTGTGCCGTGGCCAAGCGTGATCTCTCTGTGGGCGAGACGCTGGATCAGATCGGCGAATATTGTTACCGCGCCTGGATCATGCGGGCCGACGCGGCGCGGGAGGCGGGGGCCATCCCGTGCGGGCTTCTCGCCGGTGCTACAGCGACCGCGTCGATCCGCAAGGGCGATCTCATCACGCGGGCCAATGCCGATCTGCCGGCTGACAGCGCCATCGCGCGCCTGCGTGCCCGACAGGACGCGATGCTGGGGTATTGAGCATGGACGCCGACAACCGGCCCTTCGCGGTCCGCACCTACCCGCCCGAGACGCTGCGCGAGGCCTTGCGCAAGATGTATCTGATCCGCCGCTTCGAGGAGGGCGCGGAGGACAGCTACACGCGCGGCCTGATCCACGGCACGATGCACCTTTCCATCGGGCAGGAGGCGAGTGCGGTCGCCTCCTGCATCGAGCTTTCCGACAGCGACAAGATCACCTCCACCCATCGCGGCCACGGCCATTGCATCGCCAAGGGCGCGGACGTGGGCCGGATGTTCGCGGAGTTCTTCGGCAAGGAAACGGGCTATTGCCACGGGCGCGGCGGCTCGATGCACATCGCGGACGTGGCGACCGGAAACCTCGGCGCGAACGGGATCGTCGGGGGCGGTCTGCCGATTGCGGTGGGGGCTGCTCTGTCGGCTAAGCGGCTGGGCCGGGCGGACGTCACGATCTGCTTTTTCGGCGACGGCGCGAACAACGAGGGCGCGTTCCACGAGGCGCTGAACATGGCCGCGCTCTGGAAACTGCCGGTCGTCTTCGTGTGCGAGAACAACCGCTACGGCATGTCCACCTCGGTCGAACGCTCGACCGCCGTGCCCCGGATCGCCGACCGTGCCGCGGCCTATGCGATGCCGGGCCTCACGGTCGACGGCAATGACTTCTCCGCCGTGGCCGAAGCGGTGCACGGTGCCATCGCGCGGGCGCGGTCGGGGGAGGGGCCGTCGCTGGTGGAGAACCTGACCTACCGGTGGCGCGGCCATTCCAAATCCGACCGCAACCGCTACCGCACCAAGGAGGAGATCGAGGACTGGATGACGCGCGACCCGATCGCGCATTTCCGTGCGGAACTGATCGCGCACGGGATCCTCGACGAGGCCGGTGCGGACTCCGTCGCGGCCGCCGCCGTCACCGAGGTCGAGGAGGCCATCGCCTTTGCCAAATCCGGCCCCGCACCCGACACGGGCGAGGTCACGCGCTACGTCCATGCCGAGGCCGCCCCGTGACCGAGCCCCGCACCCTCAGCTACGCCGAGGCGATCCGCGAAGGTCTGGCGATGGCGATGGAGGCCGATCCCGCCGTGATCCTGATGGGCGAGGATATTGGCGTCTACGGCGGCGCCTTCGGCGTCACCGGCGATCTGGTGGAGCGGTTCGGCGCGGAGCGCGTGATGGACACGCCGATCTCCGAGCTGGGCGGCGCGGGCGTCGCGGTGGGGGCCGCGCTGACCGGGCTGAAGCCGGTGTTCGAGTTCCAGTTCTCCGATTTTGCCACGCTCGCGATGGAACAGATCGTCAATCAGGCGGCCAAACTGCGCTACATGCTGGGCGGCGAGGCGTCGGTGCCGGTGGTTTTCCGCATGCCCGCCGGGTCCGGCACCGGGGCGGCGGCGCAGCACAGCCAGAGCCTCGAGGCGTGGTTCGGCCATGTGCCGGGGCTGAAGGTGATCCAGCCCTCCACGCCCGAAGATGTCAAGGGGATGCTTCTGGCCGCCCTTGCCGATCCCGACCCGGTGCTGATCTTCGAACACAAGCTGCTCTACAAGATGAAGGGTCCGGTGCCGGAGGGCCACTACACCACCCCCATCGGCAAGGCCGCCGTGCGCCGCAAGGGGAGCGATCTCACGATCGTGGCGGGCTCGATCATGGTCCACCGCGCGCTGGAGGCCGCCGAGACGCTCGCCGGGGATGGGATCGAGGCCGAGGTGATCGACCTCCGTTCGATCCGGCCCGTGGACCGGGAGACGATCCTCGCCTCGGTGCGAAAGACGGGGCGTCTGCTGGTCGTCTATGAGGGCGTCAAAAGCTACGGTGTCGGTGCGGAGATCAGCGCCATGGTCGCCGAAAGCGATGCGTTCGATTTTCTCGACGCGCCGATCCTGCGGCTGGGCGGGGCGGAGGCGCCGATTCCCTACAATCCCGATCTGGAGCGCGCGGCGGTGCCGCAGTCCGACACGATCCTCGCCGCCGCCCGCCGTCTGGCGCGGGGGGGGGTCTGAGCCCGTGCCGGTCGAGGTGATCCTGCCCAAGGTAGACATGGACATGACCCACGGCACGATCGCCGTCTGGCATGTGGCCGAAGGCGAGACCGTGGAAAAGGGTGCCGCCCTCTTCGACATCGAGACCGACAAGGCCGCGATGGAGGTGGAGGCCCCTGCGTCCGGCCTTCTCCACCACATCGCCGCGCAGCCGGGCGACCGGGTGGCCGTGGGTGCCGCCGTCGCCTGGATCTACGCCGAGGGCGAGGATGTGGGACCGCCCCCCGCAGCCGCCGGTGCGCCGGGCCCTGTCGCAGAGACGATGCCGCAGGATCGCGGACAGGAGCGCCCGTCTGATCCTGACACCGCGGAGATTGGGGAAACCGAAGACCCCGCGCCGGGCGCGGGGGTCAGGGTCCGTGCCACCCCCGCCGCACGGAAGGCGGCGCGCGAGGCCGGTCTGTCTTTGGAAACGATCCGGGGAAGCGGTCCGAACGGGCGTCTGCAGGCGGCGGATGTCGCCGCCGCCATGCAGGCGGACCGCGCAGGGGCCAGCGCGCCCGTGCCGGGCTGGTCGCCGCAAAGTGGCCCGCTGTCCGTCACCCGGCGGAAGGGCCGCGGCATGCCGGTCGTGCTGATCCACGGCTTCACCGCAGACAGCCCGTCGTGGGCGCCTCTGGAAAAGGCGCTCGGCGCAGGGCGTCCGCTGATCCGCATTGACCTGCCGGGCCACGGGACATCTCCGCGCCGCAGGATCGACGGCTTCGCAGCCCTTGCCCGGATGCTGGTCGAGGCGTTCGATGACGCGACCCGCGATCTGGACCGCGTCCATATCGTCGGCCATTCCCTCGGCGGTGCACTCGCGCTCGCCATTGCCGACATCCGCGCCCGAAAGGTCGCGGGGCTGAGCCTCATCGCGCCGGCCGGGCTCGGCCCCCAGATCGATGCGGCGACCATCGACGGAATCGTCCGTGCCAGCCGGGTGGAGAGCCTCGCGCCATGGCTGCGCCGCCTGACGGCCCACCCGGATGCGATCGGCGACGACTACGTCCGTGCCGCCATGGCACCGCGCCGAGATCCGGCCTTGCGCGCCTGTCAGGCGGCGATGGCGGACGCGCTCTTTCCCGACGGGGTGCAGGCCTTCGACCTGCGCCCGGCCATCCAGCGGCTGACTCTGCCCGCGCAGATCATCTGGGGGCGGAAGGACGCGATCCTGCCCTTCGCGCAAGGGATCGCGGCGGGTGGCGACAATGCCGTCCATCTGCTCAGTGATGCCGGCCATATCCCCCAGATCGAATGCCCCGGCAGGGTCGCACCGATCGTGGCGCGTCTGCTCCTCGCGACCGACCGCCCCGGATGACGGAGCGCAGTCGCCTGTCCCCGCGCCTGTCCGCGACGCTGGAGGGCGGCGCGAACGAAGCCGACCGCTTGCGCGCCCGGGCGGTCTGGCTCTACCATGTCGAGGGGATGACGCAGAACGACATTGCCCAGCATCTGGACATCAACCGCGTGATGGTGGTGCGGCTTCTGGCCGATGCGAAACGGCGCAACGAGGTGCGGATCACGATCTCGTCGCCGCTCTCGGACCTCGTGCGGCTGGAGCGTGCGCTGGAGACGGGATTCGGCATCCGCCGCGTCGTCGTGGCCCCCTTCGACGACCCCGAGGGCGATCCGGTCCGCGTGATCGCCGCGGCGGCCGGGGCCTTCATTTCGGCCGAACTCCGGCCCGGCATGACGGTCGGCGTCGGCTGGGGGCGGACGCTGCACACCATGCTGCCGTTCATCGAGGGCCGCACGCTCGCTGATTTCCGCGTGATCTCCCTTCTGGGCGGGATCGCCGCCGCCCGCCGCTTCAACCCTGCCGAGTTCGCATGGAAATTTGCCGAGCTTTTTCAGGGCGAAGGCTTTCTGATCCCCGCGCCCGCGGTCGTGGACAGCGTGGAGACGAAGCATGCGTTGCTGGAGCGGTGCGGACTGGCCGCGATCTTCGAGATGGCCGACAAGCTCGACATGGCGCTCCTGTCGGTCGGCGGCATCTCGACGCTCACCACGAGCTACCGCACCGGCTATCTGTCCGAGGCCGACCGCCGCTCGCTGATCGAGGCGGGTGCGGTGGGCGACGTGCTCTATAATTTTATCGACGCACAGGGCCGCGCGGTCGCGCACGAGGTCAACGAGCGCGCGATTTCGGTCAAGCTCGCGAACCTGCGCCGCGCGCCGGAGAGGGTGATGATCTCCGGCGGGCGGGAGAAGATCGTGGCGCTCCGCGCGTCTCTCGCGACGCTTGCCGTGACGACGCTTATCACAGACGAACAGACTGCCCGGGCGTTGCTGGACGAAGGCTGAAGGGTCGGCGGGCTTGGTATGTAGGCAGATGGGCCTGCGTCGGAAACGTGAACTGATTCCTCCCCCGTTTTATCGGATACTCAGGCGGTTATGATTTGGCCTGCGTTGACCTCGTGCGACGCGCTCATCTTCGACTCCGAATGCGGGTAGTTTTCGTTGTCGTCCTCGAACCATCCGGCGATGAAGCCAAAGATGGTGGCGGCGTCGGGTAGCGGTGTGGCGTTCCCACGGCGATCTCAACGGCTCTGTTGCACAAATAGCCTGAGGGGATTCATCTTGTGAATCCAGCGTGACAGCTGGGGCAGATGAGCAGACCGAAGACAGCGATCTACAAAACGCAGACCTGGCCCACCTACAATGAGGCGCTCAAGCGCCCGGGCGCGCTGACGATCTGGTTTGATCCTGACATGACGTGGGCGGCGAAGCCCACCGGCAAGGGGGGCCGGCAGCCCGTCTACAGCGATCCTGCCATTCAGACCTGCCTGACGATGAAGGTCCTGTTGATTGAGCAACCTGGTGTCTGGACTTTCGGCGACGGCGTGATCACGCATCCTGGCATTCCCATTTGATGTAGGCCTTGGTGTCGGCGGCCCACTTGTCGTCGATCTCGACCAGCACTGCGCTGACGAGGCGTTCGAGC
>JBBSVE010000177.1:0-5869 GCA_038233815.1 Rhodobacterales bacterium | reverse complement strand
TGTGGGCCGAGACGGAGGCCCGCGCAGCCGAGGTGCAGGCCCTGTCCGACGCCGATTACCTCGCGGCCCTGCGGCCCCGGTTCGGCGATTTCTTGGGTGAGATCGCGCTGACCGGCACGCGGTTCACCTACCCGCTGTCGCTGAGCCTCGCCAACAGCTTCGTCGCTCCGCGGCTGGCGCTGGTGGGGGATGCGGCGCACGGAGTCCATCCGCTGGCGGGGCAAGGTCTGAACCTCGGGCTCCGCGACGTGGGCGCGCTGGCCGAGGTGCTGGTCCTCGCCCGCCGCCGGGGCGAGGATGTGGGTGCGGCCGATGTGCTGCAACGCTATGAACGCTGGCGCCGCTTCGACACCACTGCGATGGCGATGGGGATGGATACGATCAACCGACTGTTCTCCAACGACAATCCGGTTCTGAGGCTCGGTCGCGATCTGGGCCTCGGCGCGGTCGGCAGGCTGCCCGGCTTGCGCCGTCGATTCATCCGCACGGCGGCGGGGTTGGAGGGTGATCTGCCGCGCCTGATGCAGGGCCTCGCAATCTGACGGGCCGCCTCAGTTGAGCGTGCGGGCTTCCGACGCCAGCATGATCGGGATGCCGCTGCGGATCGGGAAGGCGAGATTCGCGGCCCTGGAGATCAGCTCCCCCGCCTCCGCGTCGTATCCAAGGACCGTTTGCGTCAGGGGGCAGACGAGCGCCTCCAGCATCCGGCGGTCGAACAGGGGTTTGGCGTCCGTCACTGGACCGCCTCATCACCGCTGCCGCCGCGCAGGGCGAACTGGATCAGCGTCACCATCGTCTCCCGCCGGGTCTTCAGCGACGGCGCCTCCAATAGCGCCTGCTTGTCCTCCGGCGTGAAGGGGCAGAGCATCGAGAGCGAGTTGATCAGCAACTCCGGTTCGGCCTCCTTCAGGCTGGACCAGTCGGTGGAGAGATCGAGCGACTCGAAGAACCGGTGCAGCATCTCCATGAAGCCATCGCGGTCGAAGCCCTCGTCCGTCTCCACCGGGCCGAGATCGCGGGCAAAGCCGCCCCAGTCGACGACGGCGCGGCGGTAGGGGGCAAAGCCTTCCACCTCCTCCTTCATGCGAAAGCGGGACGCGCCGGAAAGCGTGACCATGTAGCGCCCGTCCTCGGTCTCCGAGAAGGCCGTCATCCGGCCCGCGCACCCGATCGCCTGCAACCGCTTCTCGGTCTGGCCGTTGGGCACCTCGCGCGGCTGGATCATCCCGATCAGCCGCGTTTCGGTCTTCATGCAATCCTCGATCATCTGAAGATAGCGCGGCTCGAAGATGTGGAGGGGCAACCGTGCGCGAGGCAGGAGGAGTGCGCCGGGGAGGGGGAATACGGGGATCGTGTCAGGCAGATCGACGGTGCTTTTCATGGACGTCCAGATAGGCTGCAAACGGGCTCAGGCAAATATCATCGAGGAGAGGCGTCTGCGACCTTTGAGCACGACGGGATCCTGCGGCTTGAGCGAATCGAACAGGATCATCAACTGCGCTTTCGCGGCCCCCTCGTTCCACTCCCGGTCGCGCCGGAAGAGGTCGAGAAGCTGGTCCACCGCTTCCTCCGTCTTGCCGCCCGCCTGCAACGCCAATGCCAGATCGAAGCGGGCCTGCAGATCGTTCGCATCCGCCTCCACCGCACGGCGCAGGTCCGCCTCCGGCCCCGCGTTGGCCGCCTGCCGGGCAAGTGCGATCTGCGCGCGGGCGGCCTCCATCTCCTGCGCGCCCGCGATCCGCGCCGGGGCGGCCTTTAGAAGCGCCTCGGCCTGATCCACGTCGCCCAGCGCCAGATGCGCGCGCACGAGACCGCCGTAGGCCACCGGGTTCTCCGGCTCTTCGCCAAGGATCGCGGCGAAGGTTTCCGCCGCATCGACGGCCGCACCCTCGGCCAGCATGATCTCGGCCGCGGCCAGCGCCTCGCCCAGACCCCCGTCCCCGGCCATGCCGGCGAGCTTGTCGACGAAGGCCTTGATCTCCGACTGCGGCAAGGCACCCTGGAACGCATCGACGGGTTTGCCGTCGAAGAAGGCATAGACCGTGGGGATCGACTGGATGCGAAGCTGGGCCGCGATGGTCGGGCTCTGGTCCACGTCCATCTTGACCATGCGGACCTTGCCGTTCGTGGCCTTTACCGCCGCCTCTAGCATCGGTCCCAGCGTCTTGCAGGGCCCGCACCACGGCGCCCAGAAATCGACGATCACGGGAACGTCGCGGCTCGCGTCGATCACGTCGGCCATGAAGGTGGCCTCGGTCGTATCGGGAACCGCACTGTCGGGCACGGGCTGGGGCTTGTCGCCAAACGTCAGCATCGGGGTCTCCTCTGGATCGGCTCGGATCGCGTCTATATGAGCGCCCGGCGGGGGGAGGCCAAGGGGCAATCGGGTCGAATTCGCTTGGCAGGGGCGGGGAAGGCGGGCAACTCTGGGCCCGGATATCCGGGAGGTTCCGATGCCCGTCCTGATGGCGTTCGGCGACAGCAACACCCACGGCACCCCGCCGATCGTCGCGAGCGGGGCCTATGCGCGCTACGGCGCGGACATCCGCTGGCCGACCCGCGCGGCCCGTGCGCTCGGCCCGGACTGGCAGCTTGTGGAGGAGGGGTTGCCGGGGCGGACGACCGCGTTCCGCGACCCCGTGATGGGCGACCACATGGACGCGCGCACCGGCCTCAGGATCGCGATGCAGAGCCACGGGCCGCTCGACGTCATGACCCTGATGCTGGGCACCAACGACACCAAGACCCGGTTCGGCGCCGACGCTGCGCGGATCGTAGCGGGGCTCGCGGGGCTCATCGACATGGCGCTTGGGCTGGAGATGGCGGCGCGGCATCCGGGGCTGCGCATCCTGCTCATCTGTCCGCCAGCGGTGCGCGAGGTGGGGCTGGTCCGGGCGGAGTTCCTCGGGGCGGAGGCCATAGGCGTCGCCCTGCCCCGGGCGTGTGCCGACTACGCGGCCCGCCGCGGGATCGGGTTTCTGGACGCGAACACCGTCCTTGCGACCAGCGACACGGACGGCATCCATTTCGAGCCGGAGGGCCATGCCGCCCTCGCGGATGCGGTCGCGCGAGCGGTGGCGGCGCTCTAGACCGTCAGATCGAACGTCGCCATGACCGGCGCGTGGTCGGAGGGTTTGTCCCACCCCCGCGCCGCGCGCAGGATGCGGCTGCCGTGCGCGGATGCAGCGATGTCCCCCGTCGCCCAGACATGGTCGAGCCTGCGCCCCTTGTCCGCCGCGTCCCAGTCCGGCGACCGATAGGACCACCACGAATAAAGCGACCCCGACGGCACGTCCGCGCGCGTCACGTCGACCCAGCCGCCCGCCTCCATCACGGCATCGAGATGCGCCACCTCGACCGGTGTATGGCTCACGATTTTCAGAAGCTGGCGGTGGTTCCAGACATCGTCCTCGCGCGGCGCGATGTTGAGGTCGCCGACGAGAATCGCCCTGCGCGGGCTTTCCGTGCGGAAGTGGTCCCGCATCTCGGTCAGATAGTCGAGCTTCTGGCCGAACTTCACGTTGGCGTCGCGGTCGGGAATGTCGCCGCCCGCGGGGACATAGCAATTGTGGATCACCACGCCGTTGTCCAGCACCCCCGCGACATGCCGGGCGTGGCCGAGGCTCGCGAAATCCCGGTCGCCCGCATCGCGCATCGGCAGCTTCGACAGGATCGCCACGCCGTTGTAGCTCTTCTGCCCCCGTGCCACCGCATAACGGTATCCCAGCGCCGCGAAGGCCGCGAGCGGCATCAGCTCGACCGGGCTCTTGCATTCCTGAAGGCAGAGGATGTCGGGCGCCTCCTCCCCCAGAAACCGGGTGACGAGGCCTTCGCGCAGCCGGACGGAGTTGATGTTCCATGTGGCGAGGGTAAAGGCCATGCGTCGGCTCCTTGGCAAAGGCGTCCTGACGGCTGTGGGATGAAAAAAGGCCGGGCACAAGGCCCGGCCAGGTCCAACAGGGAGGATGCCGCGCCAATCGACCCCGACGCGACAAGGGGAACCGTCGATTCAATCTATCGTGCAATCGTGCGTTGTGAAGCCCACCGGGTCAATTCATGCGCACCATGGCAGTCATGCAACAAGCCGGTATCCGCCGGATTCTGTCACCAGAAGGCGCGCGTTCGCCGGATCAGGCTCGATCTTCTGGCGCAGGCGGTAAATATGCGTCTCCAGCGTGTGGGTCGTCACACCGGCGTTGTAGCCCCAGACCTCGTGCAGCAGCACATCGCGGGCGACCACGCCCTGACTGGCGCGGTAGAGGAACTTCAGTATGTTCGTCTCCTTCTCCGTCAGGCGGATCTTGCGCTCCTTGTCGTCGAGCAGCATCTTCTGAGACGGCTTGAACGTGTAGGGGCCAAGCTGGAAGATCGCGTCCTCGGACTGTTCGTGCTGGCGCAACTGCGCGCGGATCCGGGCGAGGAGCACGGGAAACTTGAACGGTTTTGCTATATAGTCGTTGGCGCCCGCGTCGAGGCCGAGGATCGTGTCCGCGTCCGTATCGTGGCCGGTCAGCATGATGATCGGACATTTCACGCCGACCTTGCGCATCCGGCGACACAGCTCGCGACCGTCGGTGTCGGGCAGTCCGACATCGAGGATCAGCAGATCGTAGAGCTCGGTGCGCGCCTTCTCCATCCCGTCGGCGCCGGTGCCGGCCTCGAAGACGTCGAAATCCTCGGTCATCACAAGTTGTTCGCTCAGGGCTTCGCGCAGGTCCTCGTCATCGTCGACGAGCAGGATCTTCCGCAGGGATGGCATGGCGCTCTCCTTCGTTGGAATGGATTTCGGCGGCGCTCACGTCACCGGCAAGATATGCTGCAAACGCCTCACGCGCATGTGTCGGTTCCGTCCGGGATGTTTCATTCGCGGTCGGGCGTGGTTAGATGCGCGCAAAGGAGGCCGGTCATGGCACTCGTGCTGACGATAGCGGAGCGGCTGGCCCGGGCGCGCGCCGATCTGCGCATGGGCCTGCCGGTTGGGATCATGGCCCCCGAGGGTCCGGTGCTGGTCGCCGCGGTGGAGGCGCTGACCGACGCGCGGCTGGACGATCTGCGCGCAGCGGGCGCGCCCGAACTGGCGCTGACCGCATGGCGGGCGGAGACGCTGCGCCTTGCGGCCTACGACGGCGATCTGGCCCGGATCGCGGTGCCGGACGGCACCGACATCGCCTGGCTGCGCGCGCTGGCCGACCCGGAGCATGATCTGCGCGTGCCGATGAAAGGCCCTCTCCTCGGTCTGCGGAGCGGGGCGGCGACGGTGGCGCGCGCGGGGCTGGCGCTGGCCAAATCTGCGATGCTGTTGCCGTCCGTGGTGACGGTCGCGGTCGACGCGATGCCGGACGCGCTGACCCGCCTGCCGCTGGACGCTTTGGTGCAGGCGTTGGGCGAGGCTGCACATCTCAGTCCCGTCGTCGCAGCGCGGCTTCCGATGGCGGCGGCGGGTGCGGGGCGCGTGCAGATCTTTCGCCCCGACGATGGCGGGCCGGAGCATTTTGCGGTGGAGGTCGGCCGCCCCGACCGCGCCCGCCCGGTGCTGGCGCGGCTCCATTCCGCGTGCTTTACCGGCGATGTTCTGGGCAGCCTCAAATGCGACTGCGGCCCGCAGCTCCATGCGGCGCTGGCGCGGATGGGGGCGGAAGGCGCGGGCGTGCTCCTCTATCTCAATCAGGAGGGGCGCGGGATCGGGCTGGCCAACAAGTTGCGTGCCTACTCGTTGCAGGATCAGGGGTTCGATACGGTGCGTCTCCTGACCACCAACCCGCGCAAGATCGGCGTGATGGAGGCGATGGGCATCGCCGTGGCGGAGCGTGTGCCGCTTCGCGTCGGTCTGACGGCGGAGAATGAGGCCTATCTGGCCGTCAAACGGGCG
>JBBSVE010000176.1:0-5910 GCA_038233815.1 Rhodobacterales bacterium | reverse complement strand
GGCATCGCTCCAGTGTCGCCGGCGTGCGGCATCCGCGGCAGACAGAACTTCTATCTCGGGTCTGAACTTATGGTCGGCCATAAGGTCGGACGTATCACCAGCCTCGAAATCAAGTCAGACGGCCCCCGCCGGAGGGATACTACTGACCCTGTATCGCCGCGCGTGGCGATGGCTGCGCGATCTGCGTCGTCCGGGTGCGACGCGTTTCGGTCCGTTCCGCGCGATGCTGGTGATCGGAATCTGTGCAGGCTTGCTTTTCGAGCAGGAAGGCGGCTGGACCTATATGAGCGTTCTGTCCGATCAGGCCGAATATTTCGTCAACGATACCCCAAACGGAAGTTCGCTACCGGCAATGAACGCCACACTCTCGCTGGTCGCCGGTGGCGTCACGGCCGCGCTACGCTCGGGGACATTCCATTTGTGCAAGCCGTCGGTTTGGCTTACCTTGCGCTGTTTGATTGGCGGCGCCTTGATGGGGTGCGCAGCCGCGGTCGTCCCCGGCGGAAACGGCGCACTTCTCGTTCATGGTGTCCCCTCGCTCGCACCCCATGCAATGGCCGCCTATGCTGCCATGACCGTCTTTCTTTGTGGGTCGTTCGCGTTCACACGCAAATGTCTCGTCATTTCCAACTGAACCTTCTCAAGCGTCACACCCGGCTAAAGCTGACATTCATGCATGGCGCGGCGAAAGCCCATTTTGTCCCGCACTGCGGGCCTTCGGGTGCCACGCGGCGAAGGTCCGGCTCGAGCCCCATTGGCCGATGCGGCGTGCAGCATGAACGACTGCTTTGGCGATGGCGACCAATGGAAAGCCGTTTCAAAAGCCTTCAGACCCATGTCTAAGATCGTTTCAAATGCGTAGAAGCCACTCTACTGTGACGGGTAAAGCGTTTCAGAAGTCCGTCGTGCAAGTTTGCACCATCTGTGTCCTGAACGTCGCGCCAGTGATTCTGCCGGAGGCGGATCGCTCGCCCGCGGATGGAAGCGCCAAGTCGATTCGCAAGCACGGCTGGGGCATATCGTGCATCCTTGTCGGCTTTTCCACGGGGTCGCGCACGCTCCATCGGTGCAAGAAATTTTGCTTGTCCACTGAGCATCGACGTTGTGCGAAAGGCCTTTCTTTGCCGGATGGATCAGACCCTTAGCACGACCCCCTCCTCGTCCGCGGGCCGCGCACAGCAGATGAGGGCCTGACCTTCGGGCGGCGTGACGGCCGGCTTTATGTCGTAGGCAACTTTCCCGGAAATCAGGCGGACTGCACAGGTACCGCAGTTGCCTTTGCGGCAGTTGAATTTGGGCGACAGGCCAGCAGATTCCGCCAAATCGAGGAGGGAGCCGCTTTCGGACGTCCAGACCCGTTCCGTACCAGAGACGTCGAAGTGGACGGAGGCGGTATCGGGCACGGGTAGCGCCTTTTCCTGCGGTGCCGCATCGCCCAGATCGCCGTCGCCGAAGAACTCGTGGTGGATGTGACCAACGTCGATACCGGTGTCGCGCAAGCCGCCGTAGAGGGAGCACATGAATCCTTTGGGACCGCAGAGGTAAAAGTGATGCGCCGCGAAGGGCAGCAGCGTCTTCAGCGTTTCGATGTCGATACGATCCTCCCCGTCATGGGTCTCCCCCAAGGCATCGTCCACGTCGGGCCTCGAGAAACTGGTGAAGACATGCAGCCAGTCGTGCCGCAGACGTAACCCGTCGAGATACCCGGCAAAGGACCGGTTGCGACCGTTGCGGGCGGCATGCATGAACCAGACGGGCCGGGGAGCAGCACCTCGCTCGACCGCCTGCGCCAGCCCGTCCAGCAGGGCGATCATCGGCGTGATCCCCACGCCCGCAGACAGGAGGACGACGGGGTCGTCGCCGTCCGTCAGGGTAAACGCGCCGGCGGGCTTGCCGACCTCGATCCCGTCGCCGACCTGTACCCGGTCATGCAGATATCGTGACCCGGTGCCATGCGCCTCTCGCTTCACGGAAATCCGGTAGCCTTTGCTCGTCGGCGCCTGCGATAGGGTGTAGTTGCGCAAAATATCCCCGTTCAGGCGCACGGGCAGGAACTGTCCCGGCAGATACGACTCGACCGGACCGCCATCGGAGGGCTCCAGATAGAAGGAGGTAATGACTGCGCTTTCGTCTACACGGGCTTCGATCCGGAAGCGACGCCAGCCGTCGCGGCGCAGGGCATCGGCCGCCGCCTCGGGCCACGTGCCGGTATCGTCCAGCGGCGGCCAGGCCTCGATCAGGTCGCCCTTGGTGGCGAAGGCCGCGGGCGCGAAGAGGCTGTCATCGATCTGCACCTCCACCAGCCGCTCCGCTCCGGCGAAGGCCTCGATGCGCGCTCTGTCCCAGACGATGCGCGCGTGCCCCGTGAGAAAGAGAATGTCGCCGGTCTGCCAGTCGGGGAAGCACAGGCCGACGCGGCCATCGGCCTCGATGTTGCCCAACGTGTTGAAGAAGCGGTTGCCCGCGAAATCGGGAAAGGTCAGCAAACTGTCGGCATCGACGCAGACGAAGCCCGGACGCCCGCCCCTATGTGAGGCATCGACACCCCTGCGCGGATCTGGGCCGAGATCGGCGGTGCGCGAGGCGATGAAGAAGGTGTCCGCCCGTGCGATCAGATCGTGCGCTGCCTGCGATAAGGTGTCCGTGCGCGCCTCGACCGGGGCGACGGGGGGCAGCAATGTCAGGCCGCGTCGCTGGATATACTGCGGGCAGTTGCCAAAGCTCTGATCGACGCGGATCGTCAGGCCATTCCCGGTCGCATCGGTGAGCCTGCCGTTCATTCGGTTGCGACGGCGCGTCTCCGGCTCGATCCCCAGAACGCCGACATGCGAGCCCTCCGACAGGTCGAGATCGAGCGCGGTGGCGAAGGGCAGGGGCGCGTTCAAAGCCAGGTGATGCGAATCGGGCGAGCGGGCGAAGATCTCCGTGTCCCAGACGGGAACGACCCAAGGGCGACCCGCACAGTCCAGCAGGCCAAGGGCCAGGAACGGCAGCGCCTCGAAGAACCGTCGATGCTGGTCCGGCATGCCGCTGCGGATACCGGTAGCGTCGACCTCTTCCGCCACGCCCGCGCGGGTCTGCACCGCGATCTCGCCCGCGTGGAATGGAGTGCGGTTCTCGTCCATGGCCCCCTCCCCTTAGGCGGCGGCGGGCAGCGGCGAGCGCGCCATGCCGACGAAGCCGGGATGCGCCTCGACCCGGCCCAGCCAGACGCGGATGTTGGGATAGGCGTCGAGCGGCACGCCGCCCTCGGGCGCGTGGGCAATGTAGCTGTAGCCCGCCACGTCGGCGACGGTAATCGCGTCACCCGCGAGGAAGGCGCGGGTGGCGAGCATCGGCTCCATCACAGCGAAGAGGCCATCGGTGATGCCCTTGGCCACATTCCAGTCCAGCTCCGCGCCGAACACATGGACCAGCCGCGCGGCGCAGGGGCCGCAGGCGATCTCTCCCGCGGCGAGGGAGAACCAGCGCTGCACCTCGGCCGCCTCCAGCGGGGTGTCGGGCAGCCAGCCCTGCCCGTCGTCGTAGGCACGGACCAGGTAGGTAAGGATGGCATTCGAATCCGACAGAACCGTGCCGTTGTCGTCGATGGCGGGCACCTTGCCGAGCGGGCTCATGGCCAGGAACTCGGGCGCCTTGTGCGCGCCGTTGGCCATGTCGAGGTCGACGGTCTCGTAGGGGATGTCGAGGAAGGCGAACATCAGCTCGACCCGATGACAATGGCCCGAGAGCGGGTTCCGGTAAAGTTTGACGGGCGCGCGGCCCGCGAACTTGGGGTTCATGTCGGTATCCTTCTTCGGGGTTTCAGAGGCCAAGATCGGTCATGCCGGGAAAGTCGTCGGGGCGCGGACCTGGGCCCCATGTGAACAGGTGGTTAGTTGTGGCGATGGCGACGTCGTTGATGCTGGTCTCGCGCCGCTCGATCAGGCAGTCCACGTCGAACTGCCATTGCTCGTTGCCATGGGTACGGAACCAGTCGGCGCCGGCAGTGCGGAATTCATCGGCGAAGCGCGCGGCGATGCGATTGCCGTGGAACGCCCAGACCTCCTTGATGAGGCGGTAGTCGTGCTCATGCTCCCATTCGGCGGTCAGAAAGGCGACGATGGCCTCGCGCCCTTGCAGGAAGGTGGAGCGGTTCCGCCAGACTCTGTCCGGCGTATAGGCCAGCGCGACCGATTTCGGGTCCTGACGATTCCAGGCATCCTCTGCCAGACGGGCCTTCTGCGCGGCGGTGTCCGCTGTGAAAGGTGGTAGCGGCGGACGGGAGTTAGTCATCCCGGCATCCTTGAAACAGCCAGCGCTTCTCCTACAGAACGGCGAAATCTCGTCTGAGGTCGGCAATGACGGCGTCATGTCTTGCAATCTCGTCGGCCAGATCGCGGGTCTGGTTTGCATTTTCGATGCCGTACTCATTCTCGTTATCCCTCCAAATTTCAATTAGGTATATCTACATAATATGGGAGGATGGGAACCCCCCGGATGCGCTGCGATCGTTCACTTCGGCGCGATCCGGGTGCAAGTCGACCGGGATAAGGCTATCCCTCGACCGAGGGCGACACGCGGGAGCGCATCATGGGACGCAGCAGCAAGCGGGATATCCTACTCGATACCGCCGAGGCGCTGTTTTCGGCGCGAGGGTTCGGCGCGACGGGCATCAATCGGATCACGTCCGAAGCTGGCGTTGTGCCGATGACACTCTACAACAACTTCCCGGACAAGGAGGCGCTTGTTCTCGCAACCCTTACGCGCCGATCCGAAGCCCTGCTCGCGACCGTTCAGGACGGGATCAAAGCCGCCGGGGATGAGCCTCGCGACCGGATCCTGGCAGTGTTCGGTGCCGTGGATAAATGGGTCGAGGGGGAACTCGAGACCCCTGTCGGTTTTGCCGGATGCCTGTTCCTGAAGGCGGCGAACGAATATCCCGAACCCCGCGACCCCGCCCGCCAGATCGCCGTCGAGCACAAGCGCGCGTTCGTCGCCATGTTCCGACGGGAAACGATGCGGATGGACGTCGCAGACCCCGATGACCTGGCCTTGTCCCTGCACCTGCTGATCGACGGCGCAATCGCCCAGGCACAGATGTTCGCCGATGCGGGCAGCCTGCGGCGTGGACAGAATATGGCAGGAATGATGCTCGATAGGACGACATCATAGGCCGAGCATTGAAATCTGCTCCTGATTAGAGTTCCGGTACTTTGCAGCTTTAGATGCTCTAGGCTCGAGATGGAAACGAACGCCTACTCGGTCCCGTGGCGGCTGATCGGCGAGCGGGTCCGGGTGCTGGTCATGGCCGAGGTGGTCCGCGTCACCCATGCCGGCACCGAGGTCGCCTGCCACCAGCGCAGTGCCGGTCGGCGTGGACGCATCATCGACCGCGCGCACTTCGAAGGCGTCGCCGGGGCCGCGGGCCGGGTGGCGCGGATCGTGAGAGTGCAGGGAAATGATGCGGACGAGGAGATGCAGGTCCCGATACCGACGCTGCTGCGTCCCCTCGCCGAGTACGAAGCCGCGCCCGGAGGAGCTTGGTGATGGGCTTACATACGCAGGACGACCTCGACCGAATGCTCACGCGGCTGACGTTGACGGCGATGCGGGATCAACTCGACAGCCTTCTCGACGAGGCCATGCGGGGGGGAGATGACACTGCGCGACGCACTGGCCTTCCTGTGCGAGCGCGAGATCGCCCGGAAGGACCAGCGGCGGATCGACATGAGCTTCGGTCTGGCGAAGTTCCCCTTCGTGAGGGATCTCGCAAACGTCGACTATGCCGCCCAGCCTTCCGTCGACCGTGCGCAGATCCGCGACCTCGCCACGGGCCGGTTCATCGCCAACGAAGACGCGCTCCTGCTGCTCGGGCCACCGGGCATGGGCAAGACGCATCTGGCCGTGGCGCTCGGGCGCGAGGCCATC
>JBBSVE010000175.1:0-5938 GCA_038233815.1 Rhodobacterales bacterium | reverse complement strand
TGACGGCGGCACTGGTCCCCGCCTTCATGCATTTCTTCGGCGTCCTGACGCAGGTCCATCTGGAGGCGCGCCGGCGCGGGCTGCGCGGCCTCACGAAGGAGGAGTTGCCCGACATATGGAAGGTGCTCCGCGAGGGCTGGCTGACGGTCGTGCCGCTGATCGTGCTGGTGACGGTGCTCCTGTCGGGCATGACGCCCTATGCGGCGGCATTCTGGGGCATCACCTCCTGCATCGCGGTGCTGGTGATCCAGAGCGTGACGAAGCTGCCGCTCCGCGCGGCGGGCCGGGCGGTGGTCAAGGGGATCTTCGACGGCTTCGTTCTGGGCGCGAAATACTCGCTGTCGGTGACGGCGGCGGCGGCGCTGGTGGGGGTCATCATCGGCGTGGTGACGCTGACCGGGGTGGGGTTCAAGATCGCCTACATGGTCACCGGGGTGGCTGCGGGCTGGGCCGCGACGGTGACGGGCTGGCTCTCGGTCCTGCCGTTCGAGGTGATGACGCTGCCGGGGCTCACGCTGCTCTTCACGCTGATCCTGACGGCGGTGGTCTGCGTCGTGATGGGCTGCGGCATCCCCACGACGGCGAACTACCTCATCATGATCGCGGTGGCGGCGCCGATCCTGGGCCTTCTTGGGGTGCAGCCGCTGGTCGCGCACTTTTTCGTCTTCTACTACGGCGTGCTGGCCGACATCACGCCCCCCGTGGCGCTTGCCGCCTATGCCGCCGCGGGGATCGCCAACTGCAACGCCTTCAAGGCGGGCAACACCGCCTTCCGGCTCGGCATGGGCAAGGCGCTGGTGCCGTTCGTGTTCGTCTTCTCGCCGTCCCTGCTGCTCGTCACCGACGGCTTCACGTGGGAGGCGTTCTTTCTTGCCGCGAGCGGGGCGATGCTCGGGATCTGGGCGCTGTCCTCGGCCTTCGCGGGCTGGCTGTTCGCGCCGGTCTATCGGTATGAGCGGGCATTGCTGGCGGTGGCCGCGATCCTGCTGGTGGCGCCGAACCTGATCTCGAGCCTCATCGGTCTGGCGCTCATCGCCCCCGTGGCCTTGCGCCAGTGGGCCGGGATCGGTCGCATCGCCCCGACCTGAGCCGGCGGCCTAGCCCGGCAACCGGATCGGCCCCCATTCGCCGTAGCGGTCGCAGGGGGAGGGGTTTTGCACCTCGAACGTCCCACCCAGATGGCGGATCACCCCCGCCACGGCGTTGAGCGCGGTCTGCACCGCCCCCTCCACCCACGCCGGCGTGAAGCTGACCCCGTCGCCTGCAATGAAGATCCCGCGTTCGTGTGGGGGCAGGTCGTCTTGCATGAAGTGGCCATACATCAGGTGGTTGTAGCGGTAATGCCCCGGCAAAGCGCCCTTGAAGGCGCCGAGGAAATTCGGCTCCGCCTCCCAACTGATCGTCACCGGCTCGCCCACGATATGGCCCCGGATGTCGACGCCGGGATAGATCTGACCCAGCGCGGACAGGGCCAGTTCCACCCGACGCTCCACCGGGAGGGGCAAAACCTTCAGCGCGTCGGTCATCCACGAATAGCTGAGGCAGATCACCGACGGCCGCCCCGGACCGTTGTCGAACAGATACGTCCCCCGCGTCATCCGGTCGGTGAGCGTCATCGACAGCGTGTCGTGCCCGGTGACGGGATCGCGGTCCTTCCAGAAGGCGCGGTCGACCATCACGAAGGTCTTGGCCGACTGCATGTAGCGCGTCCGGTCCAGCGCCATCCACAGATCGTGGCTGAAGAGCCGCTCCTCCGTGTCGATCGCGGTGGTCAGCATATGGCTCTGGCAGGTTACGATCACGGCGTCGTGGCTGTCGGTCCGGCCCCAGCGGTCGGTGACCGCGATGCGCCCGTCCGCCCCGCGCCGGAGCCGCGCAACCCCCGCCCGCGGCGCGCCGCCGTTGAGCGCGGCCAGCGTCGTCCCCCGCGGCCAATGCGCGATCCGGTCCGGCGCGTGCCGCCAGAGACCGTGCGGCACCTGCGCCACGCCACCGACGATGGAATGCTGGTTCTCGTCACATTCGGTGGCATTGACGCGCAGGATCTCCAGCATCGAGTTGGGAAAGTCCGAATCCCACCCTCCGGTGCCGAAGCCGACCTGTCCGAACACCTCCCTGTGGCGAAAGCTGAGCGCCTGAAACGCGGCGGAGGAGGCGACGAAATCGTAGAAGGTGCGCTCGTCCCACTGTCGCACGATGGGATTCCAGATCTCCTTCAGCCGGGCCGGGTCGCGGGCCGCGATGGCCGCCTTCAGCGCCGTGAAACCCGCGCCCTGCTCCAGCGCCGCGTCGTAGGCGGCTGCGACCTCGGCGTAGAGCGGCGGCAGGTCCGCCAGCGTGCGGGCATAATGCGTCTGGCCCAGCAGGTCGATCACCGTGGACCCCGCGGCGGGGGTCAGCGGGTTCGGGAATGCCGCCCGCCGCAGTTCCAACAGGTCCGCATAGTGCCAGAAGGCGCGCGAGGATTGTGGAAAGCGCATGCCGCCCATCTCCGCGATCACGTCCGTCCCCTCGAACAGGTGAGAGCGCAGGCGCCCGCCGAACGCCCCGGCCTCGTAGACCGTGGGCTTCGCGCCAAGCCGCATCAGCTCATATCCCGCGACGATCCCCGCGGCCCCGGAGCCGATGATCGCGACCGACCCGCCCAGCGCGCCATCGGGCAACGTGCCGAGCCCCGCCGGATGCGCGATCCAGTCGTCATAGGCAAAGGGGAAATCCGGGCCGAAGAGGGACATCGCAGGCATGGCAGAGGGCTTTCGGGGTCAGGAGTAAAGTGCCGGCCGCCGGTCGGCGCGGTGGGTCTGGTGGGCGCGCGCCGCCTCCAGCGCGTCGCGCGACAGGGTGGCGCGGATGACGCACGACCCTGTCGCCCCCGCGCGGGCGAGATCGCGCCCGTCAGCGCCCGAAATGCAGGAAAGCCCGCCGAATGTCACGCTCCCCTCGGCCCCGGCGAGGTTGGCGTAGGCGATGCAGACCGCATTCTCCTCCGCCCGCGCGGGCACGAGGCGGAGCGGCACGGTGTCGAACCCCGTCGGATTGGCAGTGGGCACGAGGATCGCATCCGCCCCCTTCAATGTCAGCGCGCGCGCCACCTCGGGGAACTCGATGTCGTAACAGACAGCGAGCGCCACGCGCCATCCCGCGAGGTCGAACACCGGGGACAGCGCATCGCCCGCAGCGAACCGGCCGTTGTCGGTCGGGCGGTAGAGATGCGTCTTGGCGTAGCGCGCGACCTCGCGGCCGGTGCACGCGATGGCCAGCACGCCGTTCCGGGGCAGCGGGTGCCCCGGCAGGGCCAGCCCACAGACCACCGCGATATCGTGGCGCACTGCCAGGTCCGCGACACGGGCCGCGACCTCCCCGGCACGGTCGGCATGGGCACGGATGCGGTCGGGTGCGATCGCATACCCGCCCAGCGCCATCTCGGGCGTGAGCAGCACGTCCGCGCCCGCCGCCTCCGCCGCGGCGCGGTCCAGCGCCTCCAGCGCCGCGTCGATCCCGTCCAGCGGGTCGGTCTGCCATACCGCGAGCTTCATCGTGCCATGCCCCCGCCTCGCCCCCGGGATGCGCCCTGCCGGGCCCGATCTCAAGCCCGGAACGCCACATCGGGATCGAGCGGCGAAATTGGACGCCGCAGCCGGGCGTAGGGACGCCTTCACATGTCGGGGGTCGAGAGTGCGCCGCTGTCGCAGACCACGATGCGCCCGGTGATGGGCTCGAACGCCGCGCGGACATGCTGCATGGATTTGAGCGCGACCACGCGGCGCGGCGCGGGTCCGATCCCGAAAGCGTGGAACTGTTCGAGATCGAGCATCTGGCCGCGTTCCGGCACCACGAGGATATCGACGCCTTCCACGCGCAGAACGGCGCTGGTGCCAAAGCGGAAGGTCTGGCCGCCGATCGTCGGGCCGCTCCCCACCAGCACCCCGTCCGAGACGCACCGCACCTTCCCCGTCGGATCGAGCGGCCCGCCGCCAAAGGCTGGATCATTGCGCCCGCCCACACGCACCGTCTGGACGTCGCTCACGGGTACGGCGCGTAAGCTCCGCTTCGTCACCAGGGCGCTCATCGGGACGCGGCAGGCATCCTCCAGCTCCGCCTCTAGGAGCGCGGCCAGAGCAGGGTCGTCGCATCGTCGTTGGCCCCCGATCCGGGATTGTCGGCATCGTCCGCGATGACCAGATCGTCCGCGATGACCAGCGGACCGTCTGCGACTTCATGGCTCGTGGCGATGGCACAGGCGGCCCCGACGCTCAAGAACTCGTTGGCCAGCGTGTCCCGCGCGTCCCGCATCCCCTGCGCCAGAGCGTCCGCAATGGCGCGCGCGGGTCTCGCTGTCCTGCGTCAAAGCAGTCACCAGAACCGACGGCCCCATCTCGCCGATATCCGCGTCGCTGAAGCCTGTGCTGAGCGACACCGCGCGGATCCCCGGTTCCCCTCATGCACCAGCGCGCGGGCATGGAGCGGCACCAGCGGCACCGCGTCGGTGTGTGCGCCCGCCGTCGGGATCGTCGAGCATTGGACAAGCCGCGCGCGGCGTTCCGGGCCCAGTCCGTCCGACCATCGCAGCTTTGAAGGTGCTTTCCATCAGGGTGGCGGGGGGCGGCGTGGGGGCCCGGCAGCACCTCCATCACCGCGCCGAAATACATCACCACGATGCGGTGAGAGACGTAGCGCACCAGCCCCAGATCGTGGCTGATGAACGGCTAGCTGAGGTCGAGGTCGGCCTGCAACTCCTTATCACGATCGGCGCCTGGATCGAGGCGTCGAGCGCGGCGGTGGGCTCGTCCAGTACCACGAGGCCAGGGCTCAACGCCAGCGCCTGCGCGATCCCCACGCGCTGGCGCTGTCCGCCCGAAAGCCGGTGCGGGTGGCTGTCGCCGAGCGCCGACGAAAGCCCGGTCCGCGCCAGCAGGTCGTCGATCCGCCCCGGCTCGGGCGTCAGGCCCTGCACCGCGAACGCCTCCGCCACCGCGTCCCGGACCCGGTGGCGCGGATCAAGCGAGGAATAGGGGTCCTGAAACACCATTCCCATCCGCCGCCGGACCCGGCGGAGGTCGCGGGGCGAGAGGCTTGCCAGATCGGTGCCATCGAACGACACCGTCCCCGCCGATGGTGCCAGAAGCCGCAGCGCAAGCCGCGCCAGCGTCGATTTCCCGCAGCCGCTCTCGCCGACGACGCCGACCACCTCGCCGCGTGCGATGTTCAGCGATACGTTGCACACGGCCAGCATGGCGCGCGGTTTTTTCAGGAACGCGCCGGGTGTCTCGAACCGGCGCGATACGGCGTCGAGACGGAGGAGCGTGTCAGCCATCCTGCACCGTCCCATCCAGCGGAAAGTGGCACGCGACGGTGCCATCCTCTATCCGCTGGGGTGCAGGCACGATGTCGGCGCAGCCGGTCCCCGCCCTTTGGCAGCGCGGATGGAACCGGCAACCGGTGGGATAGGACGCGATCCCCGGCACGGCACCGGGAATGCCGGTAAGACTGCCGGGTGCCATCCCCTCCCTCGGGATGCAGTCGATCAGAGCCTGGGTGTAGGGATGGGCGGGATCCGCGAACAGCGGCCCCACGCCCCGCGCCTCGGCCAGCCGTCCGGCATAGAGCACGACGACCCTGTCGCAGGCCTGCGCCACGACCCCCATGTCATGCGTGATGAGGATAAGCGCCAGCCCCCGTTCGCGCACCAGCCCGCACAAAAGATGCACGATCTGCGCCTGCACAGTCACGTCGCGCGCGGTCGTGGGCTCGTCCGCCACGATCAGGTCCGGCTCCCCCGCCAGCGCGATGGCGATCACGACGCGCTGCTTCATGCCGCCGGACAGCTGGTGCGGATAGGTCTCGCAGACAGCGCCCGCCTCGGGGATGCGCAGGCGGGTCAGCAGATCGACCGTGCGCGCGCGAGCCTCGGCCCGCCCGAGACCCAGATGTAGACGGG
>JBBSVE010000174.1:0-5974 GCA_038233815.1 Rhodobacterales bacterium | reverse complement strand
TATCGGGCATGCGCTGAACAAGACGATCAAGGACATGATCGTGCGCTCGCACCAGATGATGGGCTTTGACGCGCGCTACGTGCCGGGCTGGGATTGCCACGGCCTGCCCATCGAGTGGAAGATCGAAGAGCAATACCGCGCCAAGGGTCTGAACAAGGACGACGTGGACGTGGTCGCCTTCCGGCAGGAGTGCCGCAAGTTCGCCGAGGGCTGGGTCGATATCCAGCGCGCGGAGTTTCAGCGGCTGGGGATCACCGGCAACTGGGCAGACCCCTATCTCACGATGGATCCCCACGCCGAGGCGGTGATCGCGGCCGAGTTCATGAAGTTCGTGATGAACGGCTCGCTCTATCAAGGGTCGAAGCCGGTGATGTGGTCGCCGGTGGAAGAAACTGCATTGGCGGAGGCGGAGGTCGAGTATCAGGACAAGGAAAGCTTCACCGTCTGGGTGAAGTTCCGGGTCAAACCAAAAAGAAGTGGGGTCAGCAATGATCAGGAACTGACAGCCTCCGGTCTCGAAAGCGACGAACACGCCGACCGGACGCGGGGCGCTGCGTCTGACCTGGACGGTGCCTATGTCGTGATCTGGACGACGACTCCCTGGACAATGCCGTCGAACAAGGCCGTCGTATACGGCGAGGGCATTTCCTATGGCCTCTACGAAATTATCGGCACGCCGGAACAGTCCTGGGCGAAGGTTGGCGACCGTTATGTCTTGGCCGACAGGCTGGCAGCGGAGGTTCTCTCCAAGGCACGGTTGGAAGACGGAATGTGGCGCAGGCTTCACGACGTCGATCCTGGCGACATTGCAAGTCTTGGCCACCCGCTGGGCGGCGTCGAAGGGTCCAAGGGCGAGTGGGACGCCCCGCGTGACTTCCGTGCCGCCGATTTCGTGACCGAGGACGAGGGCACCGGCTTCGTCCATTGCGCCCCAAGCCACGGGATGGAGGAGTTCGAGCTTTACCGCGATCTGGGGATGCTGGAGCAGGTCATCACCTACAACGTCATGGGCGACGGGCGTTTTCGCGACGACTTGCCGTTCTTCGGAGGCAAGGCGATCCTGCGCGATGCGCCGAACAAGAAGAACAAGGCCAATCCCTGGGAGGGCGACGCGAATACCGCGGTCATCCAGAAGCTTGCCGAGGTCGGCGGCCTTCTGGCGCGGGGGACGATCAAGCACTCCTATCCTCATTCGTGGCGCTCCAAAGCGCCGGTGATCTATCGCAACACGCCGCAATGGTTCGTGGCGATCGACCGGAGCTTGGAGGACGGGCTCGATCAGCCGACGGGTCAGAATACGATCCGCGCGCGGGCGCTGGCTTCCATCGACAGCCTGGTGGAGTGGACGCCGCGGACGGGGCGCAACCGGCTCCACTCGATGATCGAGGCGCGCCCCGACTGGGTGCTCTCGCGCCAGCGGGCGTGGGGCGTGCCGCTTACCTGCTTCGTGAAGGTGGGGGCGAAGCCGGGGGACGCGGACTTCCTGCTGCGCGACGCCGAGGTCAACGCGCGGATCGTGGAGGCGTTCGAGGCGGGCGGCGCGGATGTGTGGTATGGGCAAGGCTTCAAGGAACGCATCCTTGCAGGGCTGCACGACCCGGACGGCTACACCCAGATCTTCGACATCCTGGACGTGTGGTTCGACAGCGGCTCGACCCACGCCTTCGTGCTGAGGGACCGTCCCGACGGCACCCCGGACGGGATCGCGGACGTTTATATGGAAGGCACGGACCAGCATCGCGGCTGGTTCCATTCCTCGCTCCTGCAGGCCTGCGGGACGCTGGGGCGCGCACCCTACCGCAACGTCGTGACGCACGGCTTCACGCTCGACGAGCGTGGCATGAAGATGTCCAAATCCGTCGGCAATACCGTAGGGCCGGAGGAGATCATCAAGGACTACGGCGCGGATATCCTGCGGCTCTGGGTGGCACTGTCGGACTATACCGTCGATCAGCGCATCGGGAAGGAGATCCTGAAGGGCACGGCGGACAGCTACCGCCGCCTGCGCAACACCATGCGCTTCTTGCTGGGCAACCTCGCAGGCTTCTCGGACGGTGAGCGCGTTGCCGAGGCCGAGATGCCCGAACTCGAACGCTGGGTGCTGCACCGGATGGCGGAGCTCGATGCCGAGGTGCGCAAGGGCTATGCGGCGTTCGATTTCCAGGGCGCGTTCCAGAAGCTGTTCTCGTTCGCGACCTCGGACCTCTCCGCGCTTTATTTCGACATCCGCAAGGACGCGCTTTATTGCGATCCGGCGGACAGCCTGCGACGGCGGGCCGCGCGCACCGTGCTCGATCTGCTGTTCCATCGGCTGACGACGTGGCTCGCCCCCGTGCTGGTCTTCACGATGGAGGATGTCTGGCTCTCGCGCTTTCCCGGCGCGGAGAGCTCGGTCCATCTGCAGGACATGCCCGGCACGCCGGAGGGCTGGCTCGATCCGGCGCTGGCCGCCAAATGGGCCGCGATCCGGTCGGTCCGCCGCGTGGTGACAGCGGCGCTGGAGGTGCAGAGGACGTCGAAGGTCATCGGCTCCAGCCTCGAGGCCTCACCTGTCGTCCATGTGCCGGAGGCGACGCGGGCGCTTCTGGAGGCGGTCGATTTCGCGGAACTGGCGATCACGTCGGATGTGCGGGTGACCGGCGACGCCGCACCCGAAGATGCGTTCCTGCTGGCCGAGGTGCCGGACGTGGCGGTGGTCTTTGCACTTGCGGACGGCACGAAATGCGAGCGGTGCTGGAAGATCCTGCCCGACGTGGGGAGCCATGCGCATCCCGGGCTCTGCGCGCGGTGCGACGCGGCGGTGGGGTAGGGACGGGCCGGCGGCGATCCTCAGCGGATCGTCCGCACGTCCGTCCGTGCGGGAAAGATCTGCTGCGCGATCCCCGCGAAGGCGAGCCAGAGCGAGGTCACGATAAGCCCCCAGTTGGCCCAGCTTTCGGGGTGGAAATCGACCCACGTGGCCCAGCCCGCAAAGAAGATCCAGCCGATCGCCATCGGCAACGAGATCATGCGCCACCGCTCCGTCCGCGTCGGGTGGATGAACTTCAGCGGCAGGAACATCGCAATCGTCGCCGCGATCACCATGACGAGGATCCACCAGTAACCCGGCTCCAGCGTGAACATCACGAGGACGAACATGTTCCAGCAGCCGGGAAAGCCGGAGAAGGAGTTGTCCTTGGTCTTCATCCGCGTGTCGGCGAAATAGATCACCGAGCCGTAGACGATCACGATGATGACGATCCAACCGGTCCAGTCCGGCAGGAGGCCCGAGCGGAACAGTGCAAAGGCCGGGATGAAGACGTAGGTGAGATAGTCGATAATGAGGTCGAGAAGCACGCCGTCATAGGTCGGAAAGTTCCGCTTCACGTCGTAACGGCGCGCGAGCGGCCCGTCGATCCCGTCGACCAGCAGCGCCACCACCAGCCACCAGAACATTGCAGACCAGTTCTCGTCCACCGCCGCCAGCACCGCGAGCATCGCCAGCACCGCGCCGGTGGCGGTCAGCAGATGGACCGCGAGGGCCTTGAGCTTCAGGGGTATCGGCACTGGGTTCGCTTTCGGTCAGGCACGGGGGTGGGTCTTTGCGTAGACCTCCATCAGGCGGGCGGTGTCGACGGCCGTGTAGGTCTGCGTGGTGGACAGGGAGGCGTGGCCCAGCAGGTCCTGGATCGCGCGCAGATCGCCGCCGGCCGACAGCAGATGCGTGGCGAAGCTATGCCGCAGCGCGTGCGGCGTGGCGGTCGCGGGCAGGCCGAGCAGCCCTCGTGTCCGCTCCATCGCGGCGGCGATCAGGCGGGGGTTCAGCGCCCCGCCCCGCGCACCGCGAAAGAGCGGTCCCGCGCCGAGGTCATGAGGGCACAGGCGCACATAGCCGGCCACGGCCTCGCGTGCGGCGGGCAGGACGGGCACCAGCCGCTCCTTCCCGCCCTTGCCCGCGATCCTGAGGACCGGGGGTAGGGGATTGGTCGATGCAGGCAGCCCCAGCGCCTCGGATATCCGCAACCCGCAGCCGTAGAGCAGCGTCGCCACGGCCACGTCGCGGGCCGCGATCCAGGGCGCGCTTGCATCGTCACTGATTGTGTCGAGCACCTCGGCGGCCGCTTCCTCGGACAGCGGGCGGGGCAGTTTACGCCTGAACTTCGGCGTGCGGGCGGAGAGGGCGGTCGTCGCATCGAGCCCTTCACGCTCCGCCAGCCATGCGGTGAAGCCCTTCACCGCCGACAGCGACCGGGCGAGAGAGCGTGCCCCGAGACCCCGCCCGCGTTCCCGCGCCATCCATGCGCGGAGATCGGTGACGGAGACGTCGACCAGCGAGGCCAGCCCCTCCGTCCCGCCCCGGTGCGTCGTGAGGAACCCGAGCCATCCCGCCACGTCCGCGCCGTAGGCCTTGACGGTGGTCTCCGCCCGTCCGTCGATCGCGCGCAGATGTGTCAGCCAGCGCGACAGGGCATCGCGCGCGGCGGGGGCCATCGGGAGTGTCACGACAGCCAGCGGCGCATCGTCCGCTCGAAGACGCCGGCGAAGAAGGCCAGAAGGTCGGTGCCGTGCGCCGCCCGGAATTGCCCCGGATCGTTGGCGCCGAGCGCCAGCATTCCCGGCAACCGCCCCGCGCCAAGGTCGAGCAGCATCAGCGCCTCCGACCGCACATCGACCGCGGCCTCGCCGTAAAGCGAGTCGGACGCAGACGCTACCTTGCGCAGCGTGACGGGGCGCGGGGGCTGGTCCCGCCCCGCCGCGACATAGGATGCGATGAAGCCGGGCTTGGCCACGAACAGCACCGCACCCAGCGATCGCAGGGCCGGATCGCGGTCCTCCTGCGCCGATTCCAGCACCAGCCGGACATGATCGACGCGTAACGTCTCTGCCACGTCGGAGGTCAGACGCTCCAGGAACGCGTCGAAGCTCGGCGGATCGAGCAACCGCAGAACCGCGCGGTGCACCTGATTGGTGCCCGCGACGTTTTCATACGCGGCGGCGAGGACGGAGCGATGCGTCCCCTCCAGCCGGTCGAGCCTGCCCTCCAGCCGCTCCATCGCGATGCCGCGCAGATCGACGATGTTGGCCCCCATCGCCCGCTCGTTTGCGGCGACGAGAGCGCGCATCACATCCTTGTCCTCAAGGATCGCCTCGGGGGCGCTGAGGATACGGTCGCGCAGATCCTGTTCGATCATGTCCGAACTCCTGGCCTTCGGGTAGCCCCGCCGTGTCAGATGATCTTCTGGCCGGTCTTGGCCCAGTCCTTTGTGAACTGGTCCAGCCCCTTGTCGGTCAGCGGGTGGGACACCAGCGCCTTGATCACCGACGGCGGCGCGGTCATCACGTCCGCGCCCAGCAGCGCGCATTGCGACACATGGTTGGCCGACCGGATCGACGCCGCGAGGATCTGCGTCTTGAAATCGTAATTGTCATAGATCGTGCGGATGTCGCCGATCAGGTCGAGCCCGTCCATGTTGATGTCGTCGAGCCGCCCGATGAAGGGCGAGATGAACGTGGCCCCGGCCTTTGCCGCAAGCAGCGCCTGATTGGCCGAGAAGCAGAGCGTCACGTTGACCATGTGGCCCTCGTCCGTCAGCACCTTGCAGGCCTTCAGCCCGTCCCATGTGAGCGGTAGTTTCACGGTGATGTTGGGCGCCACGCCGGCGAGCTTGCGGCCTTGCGACAGCATCTCCTCGGCCTCGGTCGCCACCACTTCGGCCGACACGGGGCCGGAGACGATGTCGCAGATCTCCTTGGTGACCTCGAGGATGTCGCGCCCCGATTTCAGGATCAGCGAGGGGTTTGTCGTGACCCCGTCCGCCATGCCGAGGTCGTTCAACTCACGGATCGCCTCGACGTCGGCGGTGTCTACGAAAAACTTCATGGGACAGGTTCCTCTGGCTCAGGTGGGGTGCAGGCTGTTGCGGGTCGCGCTCCGGGTGTAGTAGCCCAGAATTCTTTCAGGTGAAAGGCGGGCCCGGGTTTCGCGGCGGGGCCG
>JBBSVE010000173.1:0-6110 GCA_038233815.1 Rhodobacterales bacterium | reverse complement strand
TCGGGCGCTGGATCACCTTCTACAACCACTTGCGGCCCCACGCACCCCATGGCGGAAAACCGCCCCCCGTGGTCTGCTTCAAAAGCATTGAAACCGATCAGCAGGTGCAGGACGTAGCTTAAATCACACCGGAAACTGTCCAAGTTTGGGGGAGTAGCTCAGCTAAACCATCGATGCGCTTTATGTAGCTGCCTGGCATTCCTCGCGCCTATCGCACCTTGCCGATCACGGCGCGCGGGCGCTACCATCCCGTCCATGTTCGGCGCCCTCAAGAATATCATGCCGCGGGGCCTTTACGGGCGGGCGGCGCTCATCCTCATCGTGCCGGTCGTGGCAATCCAGGTCGTTGTGTTGGTCACCTTCATTCAACGCCATTTCGAGGGCGTAACCCGACAGCTTACCAGCGGCGTGGTGGGGGAAATCGACCTGATTCAGCGCCGGATCGATCGGGCTCCCGGCCGGATCAGCGCCGAGGACAGCGCGCGCGACCTTTCCCGGATCCTCGGGTTCGAGACGGACCTCGGCAGTCCCGATGCCGCCTCCCGCGACGAGCGGGGCTTCTGGGACTGGTCGGGGCGCGAGGTGATCGCGACGCTGCGTGAGGACATACCCTCAATTCGGGCGGTGCAGCTTCTCGATGAGCCGCGCCGCGTCCGTATCACGCTCACGAGCACCAAGGGCCCTGTCGTCATCGTGATGGACCGGAGCCGCGTGTCGGCGTCGAACCCGCATCAGCTTCTGGTGCTGATGCTGTCGACCTCGGTCCTCATGACGCTGATTGCCTTCGTTTTCCTGCGCAACCAGTTGCGCCCGATCAAGCGGCTGGCGACGGCAGCCTCCGCCTTCGGGCGCGGTCAGCATCTGCCCTACCGGCCGCGTGGTGCGTCCGAGGTGCGCGCGGCTGGGGCTGCGTTCCTCGACATGCGCACCCGGCTGGAGCGCACGATCGAGCAGCGCACGCTCATGCTCTCCGGTGTCAGCCACGATTTGCGCACCCCTCTGACGCGGCTGCGGCTCGGGCTTGCGATGCTGCCCGAGGACCCGGAAACGGCGGCGTTGCTTGCGGACGTGGCCGACATGCAGCGGCTGGTGGACGAGTTTCTGGCCTTCGCGCGGGGCGATGCGACGGAGGAGCCGGCGCCGACCGATCCGGTGGATCTCGTTCACAAGGTGGCCGACAATGCGCAACGCGGCGGCCTTGCGGTCAGCCTCGGGTCGTGCGGTGGGGCAGGGGAGGTTACGATGCGCCCGATGGCTGTCACGCGGGCGCTGGAGAATCTGATCGGCAACGCGATCCGCTATGGCAGCCGTGCGGTCCTGTCGGTCGCCTCGGCCGAACGCTCCGTCCGCTTCACGGTGGAGGATGACGGACCGGGCATCCCGCAGGATCTGCGCGAGGAGGCGCTGAACCCGTTCACCCGGCTAGACAAGGCGCGCGATCCGAACCGGGGCGGGGGCGTGGGGCTTGGCCTTTCCATCGCCGCCGATATCGCGCGCGCGCACGGCGGGCAGCTCCGGCTGGGGCAAAGTGCGGATCTGGGCGGGCTGAGGGCGGATTTCGTGATCGCCCGCACGTCCTGATCCGGGAAGCGCGTCAGAGCCAGCCCGCCTGACGCTGACGCCGGAACGCGGTCAGCGCGTTGCGCATCAGGATCGCCACTGTCACCGGCCCGACGCCGCCCGGCACCGGCGTGATCCAGCCCGCGACCTCCTTCACCGCGTCGGTATCGGCGTCGCCCACGATCCGGCTTTTGCCGTCGGCACCGGTGATCCGGTTGATGCCGATGTCGATGACGGCAGCCCCGGGGCGGATCATGTCGGGGCGCAGGAAGCCGGGCTTGCCCACCGCCACCACGACAGCATCGGCACGACGCGAGTGCATCGCCACCGACCGGGTCATGTGGTGGCAGACCGTGACCGTGGCCCCTTCGGCCATCAGGAGGAAGGCTACCGGCTTTCCGACGATCTCCGAATGGCCGATCATCACGACCTCCAGACCCGCCATCGTGAGGCCGGTTTCACGCAAAAGCTCGACCGAAGCCGCCGCCGTGCAGGGGGTCAGGGCCACGTCCGAATAGACGATGTTGCCGATCGAAGCCGGATTCATCCCCTCCACGTCCTTCAGCGGATGGACCGCCGACTGGAGCGAGCGCACATGGATCTGGTCGGGCAGAGGGCGTTGCAGAATGATGCCCAGAACGTCAGGATCGTCGTTCATCGCACTGATCCGGGCCTTTGCCTCCTCCTGCGTCAGATCCTGCGGCCAGATCTGCGCGTCGAAGCGCAGACCCACCTCCGCCGCCGCGCGGGCCTGATTGCGGACATAGACCTCCACCGCCGGCGTGTGGCCGATGCAGATCGAGACGAGGCGGCCGATGCCGGACGCCGTGCCCTCGTCGGCAAGGGCCGCGCGGACCTCGCCCAGAATGCGGGTGCGGACGCCGCGACCGTCGAGAAGCCGGTGATCCGGAGGAGCGATATCCATCAGGCGATCCGTTTCTGAGACAAGGGAGCGGTCAGGACCGGATCCTGACCGCACCCTCCGCTGTCCATCTTGAATTGGTCGAACCGCCCGTCTCAGGACAGCCCCTCGACGAAGCCCTCGTCGTTCAGGCGGATGACTTCCGCCGATGGCACGCTGGGGAGGCCGGGCATGGTCATGACCTCGCCGCAGATCGCCACCACGAAGCCTGCGCCGGCGGAGAGGCGCACCTCGCGCACCGGGACCGAGTGGCCGGTCGGCGCGCCGCGCACGTTGGGGTCGGTGGTGAAGGAATATTGCGTCTTGGCCATGCAGATCGGCAGATGGCCATAGCCCGCCGCCTCCCAGACCTTCAGCTGGTCGCGGATCGACTTGTCGGCCAGAACCTCGTCAGCGTGATAGATCCGCTTGGCGATGGTCTCGATCTTCTGGAACAGCCCCATCTCGTCGGGGTAGAGCGGCGCGAAGGCGGCCGATCCGCCCTCGGCCAGCTCCACGACCTTGCGCGCCAGATCCTCGATCCCGGCGGAGCCCTGCGCCCAGTGCTTGCACAGGATCGCCTCCGCCCCTTGCGAGGCCACGTAGTCCTTCACCGCCTGCACTTCCGCGTCGGTGTCGGAGACGAAATGGTTGATCGCCACCACCACCGGCACGCCGAAGCCCTTCACGTTGGCGATGTGGCGCCCGAGGTTCGGGCAGCCCTTCTTCACCGCCTCCACATTCTCCGGGCCGAGGTCCGCTTTCGCGACCCCGCCGTTCATCTTCATCGCCCGGCAGGTCGCCACGATCACCGCCGCCGAGGGCTTGAGGCCAGCCTTCCGGCACTTGATGTCGAAGAACTTCTCCGCCCCCAGATCAGCCCCGAAGCCCGCTTCCGTCACCACATACTCGCCTAAGCGCAGTGCGGTCTTGGTGGCGATCACCGAGTTGCAGCCGTGCGCGATGTTGGCGAACGGGCCGCCGTGCACGAAGGCGGGATTGTTCTCCAGCGTCTGCACGAGGTTGGGCTGCATCGCGTCCTTCAGGAGCACCGTCATCGCGCCGTCGGCCTTGATGTCGCGGCAGAAGACCGGCGACTTGTCGCGGCGATAGGCCACCACGATGTTGCCCAGACGCTCCTGCAGATCGGTGAGGTCATTGGAGAGACACAGGATCGCCATGACTTCGGACGCCACCGTGATGTCGAACCCGGTCTGGCGCGGAAAGCCGTTGGCAATCCCGCCGAGGTTCACCACGATATCGCGCAATGCGCGGTCGTTCATGTCCATCACCCGGCGCCAGACGATGCGCCGCGCGTCGATCTCCAGCGCGTTGCCCCAGTAGATGTGGTTGTCGATCATCGCCGACAGCAGGTTGTGCGCGGAGGTGATGGCGTGGAAATCGCCGGTGAAGTGGAGGTTCATCTCCTCCATCGGCACGATCTGCGCCATGCCGCCGCCCGCGGCCCCACCCTTCATCCCGAAGTTCGGGCCGAGGCTGGCCTCGCGGATGCAGACCACCGCCTTCTTCCCGATCCGGTTGAGCCCGTCACCCAGACCCACCGTTGTCGTCGTCTTGCCCTCGCCCGCAGGCGTCGGGTTGATCGCCGTCACCAAGACCAGCTTGCCCATCGGCTTGTCCGCCAGGGATGCGATGAACGACTGCCCGACCTTGGCCTTGTCATGCCCGTAGGGAAGCAGATCCGCCTCCGGAATACCGAGCGCACGCCCGATCTCCATGATCGGCTTCTTTGACGCCGCGCGCGCAATCTCGATATCGGTCTTCATGGCCATCCTCATCATACCGCCCACAGCGGGCCCCGCGCCCGGTCTAGCCGCGCTGCATCGGGCTGGAGGGCGCATTTCCGACGGCTTCCGGTCGGGAACCGCCAGCCCCGACCCGTCACGTGCGCCGCGCGGCGTCCAGATGGGCCCAGACCGGCTGGTCGGGAATGTGAAGCGTCAGAGGATCGCCGAGCGCAATCGTGCCCTCCCGTTCGACCCACGCTGTAATGCCCCGGAGATCCTCGGCTGCGGTCTTGAACCGGGCGCCGAAGCCCTCGTGCCGTGCCTCGATCGGGCGGGCCGGCAACACGCAGGGCCGGTTCTCCATATCGACGACGAGGGTCGTCCCGTCCGGGGCCTGCAGCCGCGACGATGGCGGCAGATGCGTGAAATCGGGTAGACCGGACAGCACAACCGTGGCCCCAACGAGCGCCGGGTAGAGATTGTCGAGCCCCATTACCCGGGCGATGGACTCCAGCTCCTCCACCGACACGATGGAAAGCTGGCGCGTGTTCCGGATCACCGTGCCGCGCGGGTGCTGCGCCAGGACGCGACTACAGGAGGGCCGCGTCAGACCGCCGTGCGCCTCCCCCTCCGGCCCGCCGAACCTGAGTGCCATCGACGGCACCGCCTCCGCCTCAAGAGCCGCGTCGCGATTGCGCACGAGACCGAGCCAAGTCACCTCCGCCACCCATGTCGTCCTCTTCAAGGCAGGCATGGCGGAGCCCGTTGGCCATCGATCGTATCAGACGCCCGTCCGTGCGCAGCCATCCGACAATCGCCCCGGCCTTGCGACCGGGGCGATTGCTGTATCAGGCTATCCGACCTCACATTCAGGCCGACGGCTCAGGCTCCATTCCACCTTTGACGACCTTCGGCTTGGTCTTGGGGATCGACACGACCGAGGAGGCGGGCAGCCCACCGGAAGGCTTGTCGGCATCGTCATCCCCGCCCAGAGCCTCACCCGCAACGACTTTCTTGATCTCGTCGCCAGTCAGCGTCTCATATTCGAGAAGACCCTTGGCCAGACGCTCCCACTCCTCGTTCTTCTCGATCAGGATGCGGCGTGCCTCTTGGTAGCCTTCGTCGATGAGGCTCTTCACCTCCTCCTCGATCAGGGTCTTTGTCTCGGGCGAGACCGAAAAGCCGCCGGTATTGCCCTGATAGCCCTCGTGCGCCTCGGCATAGTCGAGGTTGCCGATCTTGTCAGACATGCCCCAACGCATCACCATCGCCCGCGCCAGCCCGGAGGCCTGCTGGATATCGCCCGACGGCCCGTTGGAGACGGACTCTTCGCCCCACTTGATGATCTCGGCCGCCTTGCCCGCCATGGTCATGGCGAGCCGCTGCTTGCACTGATCCTTGTGCCAGTTGAGGCGGTCCATCTCCGGCAGGCTCATCACCATGCCAAGCGCACCGCCGCGCGGAATGATCGTGGCCTTGTAGACCGGATCGCATTTCGGCAACGCCATGCCGACGATGGCGTGACCGGCCTCGTGGTAGGCGGTCATCTCCTTTTGCTCGGCAGTCAGGACCATCGAGCGACGCTCGGCGCCCATCATGACCTTGTCCTTGGCCTGCTCGAAATCATCCATCGTCACGAACCGCCGGCCCACGCGCGCCGCTGTCAGCGCCGCTTCGTTCACGAGGTTGGCGAGATCCGCACCCGAGAATCCCGGGCATCCGCGTGCGATGATCCGCAAATCCACGTCCGGCCCGACCGGCACCTTGCGGGCGTGGACGCCAAGGATCTTCTCGCGCCCCTTGATGTCGGGATTGGGCACATGGATCTGGCGGTCGAAGCGGCCCGGGCGCAACAGCGCGGGGTCGAGCACGTCCTTCCGGTTCGTCGCGGCCACGATAAT
>JBBSVE010000172.1:0-6121 GCA_038233815.1 Rhodobacterales bacterium | reverse complement strand
CTCTGGACCTATGTCCGCGACGATCGCCCGTTTGCGGGGGGAGCGCCGCCGGCCGCGTTGTTCCACTTCTCGTGCGACAGGGAGATGACACACCCCAACCGACACCTCGCCGGATGGCAGGGCATTCTCCAGGCCGACGCCCACGGGGGCTACAACGATCTCTATCGCGGCGATCGCGATCCCGGCCCGATCGACAGCGCGCTGTGCTGGAGCCATGCCCGGCGCATGTTCTTCGAACTCGCCGACATCAGGGGCAACGTCCGCAAGGGCGAACCCGCTCACGACATCTCGCCCGTCGCCCTGGAGGCCGTGACCCGGATCGATGCGATCTTCGATGTCGAGCGCGGCATCAACGGCATGGATGCGGCGTCGCGGCTCGAAGCCCGGCACCGCCTGGTTCGCCCCCTGGTCGAGGAGCTTCACGACTGGCTGCTTGTCGAACGCGGCACGATGTCCAAGCATAATCCCGTCGCCAAGGCGATCGCCTATATGTTCAAGACGGACCGGTGGCAGGCCTTCACCCGGTTCCTCGACGACGGCCGGATTTGCCTGACGAACAACGCAGCAGAACGAGCGCTCCGCGGTATCGCCCTCGGCCGGAAGTCATGGCTCTTCGTCGGCTCCGAACGCGGCGGCGACCGCGCCGCCTTCATGTACTCGCTAATCGTCACCGCGAAGATGAACGACATCGACCCACAGGCCTGGCTCGCCGATGTTCTCGCCCGGCTGCCCGACATGACGGCATCCCGCGTACCAGATCTTCTCCCGTGGAACTGGCGATCGGCACCAGCCTCACGCAAGGCTGCTTAGCCGCGGCCCACACCGGATGCTTACCGTTTTTCTCGAGTTCAGTTCCGCTCTGTTGACGGTAGAGGTAGGCGGTAGACGGTAGACGGTAGACGGTAGAGGGGTTCAGACAGACCTTTCCTCATGTCATCAATTTTCTTTGCATCAGAAATAGGTTGCCGAGCGCAAACAGCGCGAAAGCCGGGTGCATTCTTGGCAAATCCTCGGTAGCGGGTCTTCACATACCGAACTGGCGCTTATGACGCGGAATGGATGCTCGACCTCGGCGCGCATCCGAGCTTGTATCTGCACCGAAGGTTCAAAGCTTCGCGGCGGCGGCTTGGATCAGCGCAGTGGCGATGTCACCGTTCATTCCACCGGTCTCAATGCTCAGGAGGACGTCTTTTCGCACCGTGGAGACGCCGATGAAGGATGTAACCAGCGCGTCGGCCCCAGCCCCTTCCGTTTGCTGTGTGGTGTCGGAAAGATCGCCAGCCGGGTCGATGGCGTCCAGTGCGATGCCGAGCGCGGCGAGTGACGTCCGCATGTCGCTGAAACCGCCGCGCCAGGTTACGTTGAGGGTCAGGGTCGCATCGTAACTGCCGTCGGACATGATCCAGTCGTAGGTGCAGTCATCCGCTCCCCCCTCGCGCTCTCTGGTCAGTGGCGCTCCGAGGATCGCTTCCACCTCATCTTGGCTGAGCAGGGAGCAGACCGGGACAATGGCGGGGCGGGCCGCCTCAAGCGCCGACGCGGCTTTAACGGCGACGGCGTCATCGACGGCCGCTGGCGCATCGAGCGCCTTCACGGCGAGGTTGGCCAGCGACGCGGCACCGGCGAGGGTTGCATCCGAGCCACTGACATCGACAGTCACCAGTTCCTCCCCACGTAATGCGAGGAACTGACAGCACATGAAGCCCCGCGCTTCGTCCCAGTTGCCGCGCACCGTCGATCCGTCCGACAACTCCACGACGCCCTTCAGTCCGGCCGCGGCGGTCTGGCGCGCAATGCCATTCAACAAGCCGAATGTCGTTCCGCCGTCCGTCCAGTCCACATGCACGGTGATCGCCCGGAACGTGGCGGTCTCGTAGCGGCAGTCGTCACCCGTTGGCGACGGGTCGACGCCGTTTGCGCGAAACGGGGGTGTCGCCAGCGGCGCGTGCAGGACCTCCTCCACGGCGGCCGCGGGAAGGAGCGCACAGGGACTGGCAGCATCGGCATGGGCGCGACGGGGCAGCCCTAGCGTGTTTAACGCGGCCAGAGCGACAATAAGGACGAAAGGTTGAAAAATCAGGCGCATCACTCGCAATCCTTCGAAAGTTCGACGCGTCGGTTATGGGCACGCCCTTCGAGCGTGTCATTTGTGTCCACCGGCTTGCTCTCTCCGAAGCCGGTCGCAGCCAATCGGCCAGGATCGACTCTCCAATCCGTCACAAGGGCGTCTCGTACGGCCTCGGCGCGAGCGCGCGACAGCGCCACGTTCGAGCTCGCACTGCCGATGTCGTCGGTATGACCCTCGATCGTCAGATCCCAGTCCGGACGATCGTCGAGAAGCTGCGCCACAACCGCGATCCGGTCCATGGACTGCGTAAGAAGCACGGCGCTGCCCGTGTCGAAGTAAATTCCATACAACTCGGCCCGACACTCCTGACCGCTCAACCGAGCGGCAATTTCCGCGACTTCGGCCGCCGGTTCCGCCACCGGCGTATCGATGCGCGTGACGCGTGCCGCGCTGTCCATGAACGTCCAGACCAGCGTCAGCGCGTTGTCCTCCTGGTCGAGCCACCAGAACTCGGCCGGTCCACTGCTGGCGCCGACTTTCAGAACGCCCTTCGCATGGAGTGCGGGAAGCGCCGTGGGCGTGCCATTCAGCAGGACATTCACCGGCACTGCGCTCGGTTCGACGCGGGCGATGTCGCCCCGAAAGTACTTGCGCGCGCCGATGAGCCCGAGCGGTCCCGAGGCCGTGCCAAACACGATGGAAACCGGTTTCCCGGTCTTAAGTGCCGCGATCATCTTTCGGGACGTCTGGCCCGAGGTAGATCCGGGAAACCGGGGCGGGTCTTCCTCATGAAAATACGCGACGATCCGGTTCGCATCATCGAGATCGCGTTGCTCGATGACCTGCATGAGCGAGAAGCTGCCGCCGACGTCTCCGCCATTTGGCCAGCGGATTTCGAAGGTCGCGTCCTTGTCGTCCAGCGCGACGAGCGAGCTGATTGCCTCGTAATCCGCGCCTGCGTCCTGTGCCGATCTGGTCACGACGAGACCGACGGCAAAAGGCACATTCATCCCATCGGCCATTGCGCAGCCGTCCGATGTCGCCACCGCAAGACAGAATGCCGCCTCTAGCAGGAGAACTTTCGATTTCTTCATAACCGGACCCCGGGTCGGGTTAAGATGACCTTCATCGTAATCTATCACGCGGGAGGTGCAGATGTCCCCAGGAACCGAACGTCGGACCTATCTGAAGATGGCAGCCCTTGCCGTCGGCGCGCTGCCTTTCTTCTGGCGACGCGCGTCGGCGCAGGAAATCCCGCTGGAGACTGCTGCTGACGCGGATCAGATCAGCGCGCTAAGGGCAGACGTGGATGCGCTGAAAAAAGCCGTGGAGCGTCTCGAAAAGGATGCGTCCACCATCAAGGCACCCCTGATCGTGACACATGGGGAGCAGGAGATCCTGTCTGTCGCTATCGACAGCGACGGCAGTCCCCGGCTGCGGCTGCGCGACGGAGGTGGAGCGGCGATCGGGCTCGGCTTTCAGGACAAGGGCTCGGTGATCGTCCTGCGGGATTCGGGTGGCGGCATCCGCTCACAGATCGCCGCGCTTCCGCAGAGTTCACAGCTGGTTCTGGATGACGGCAAGGCGCACATCGTCCTCGGTTCTTCGGCGGACGGGGCGCAGAGCGGCTTCTTTCTCGACCGGGAGGGTCAGCGTCACGCGCAGGTCTCCTCCGCCGGAGAGGGCGGCGAACTGGCGCTGAACAGCAATGCAGGCAAGATGCGGGTGAAGCTGTCCTCTGACGGCAAGGTGCCGCTGGCTCTTCACGACGACGGTGGCGCCAGCGTGGTCAGTTTCGAGACCGACGGAGGCGGCGCGCAGATGCAGCTGGGCAGTGTCGATGGCGCCGGCGTCCGGGTCGGCCTCGTCCAGGGTGGCGACGGCGGTTTTCTGAGCGTCTCGGACCGCTCGAAGTCCGAGCGCATCCTGATGTCGTCGCAACCGGACACGGCACCATTCACGGTCTCGGACGCACAGGGCGCTGAGCTATTCACCGTCAGTCAGCGCGACGGCCTCGCCACGATGACGCTGGGCGACCCGGCGAAGTCCCACGTCGCCGCGGGCGTGCCGTCCAGCGGAGCCGGCGCCTATCTGGCGCTGTTCGACGGCGATGCGCGCGACCGGGTGACGTTGTCCTCCGACCCCGGGGATCTGGCGGTCGCCATCATTGACGGGCAATCGAAGAACGTCTTCTCGGTCGATGCGAAGACCGACGCCGTGCAGATGAACCTTGGCCCGGCTGAGGCCGCACACCTGCAGACCGGCGTTCTGAGCGATGGCAGCGGCACCTACCTCAGCCTCTACGATAACAACAAGGACGAGCGCGCCTTTTTCTCGGCGACCGCCACCAAGACCCGGATGCAGCTGAGCGATGCCGAGATGGCGTTGGATCTAGGGCGCGACGTCGAGACGGATGCTGTCGGTCTCTTCCTGTCGAAGGACAAGATGAACTTCGCCGGGTTGCGTTTCAGCAAGGAGCATGGCGGCGGGCTTCGTCTGGGCGATGAGGCCGGCAAGACCATGGTGACGCTTGGCAAACCGATTAGTGGATTTGGCGGTTCGATGGTGCTGAACGGCCCCGGTGGTGGTGGCATAGCAGTGCGGCTGGGTGCAGCTGCCGCCGGGGGGGTGCTTGCGCTGGACGAGATCGCAACCGGAAAGCCACGGGCGCAGTTGAGTGCGACGACGCTCGGCAGCCTGGACCTGTATGGTGATCATGGTTCGGTGACGGCGACGTCGGGCGAGGCGGCGCCGTCATTCCAACTGGCAAACTCCGGCGACATTCCAGTGGTTGAGGCCTACATTACGGCTAACGGGATTGGCGCGATCAGGGTTGGGCCTGGGGGAAACGGCACGGCAGGAACGATCGGCGGCGGCATGCAGGCGGCGTCTGCGCTCGTCGGCAAGAAATGAGAGGGCGGAGCGACGCCAGAAAGGCTGATGCGGCCCTTGACGCCCAATAGCATCTGGATCCATCGAAATCTGCTGGCCAACCCGGTTGCGATCAAATAAGCCCTCGGCAGGAAATTGGTCGTGATCAGCGGCCACGCCGGTTGCTCGCAAAATCGGCCCCGTACTAACGACGCACTTTCGATCGAATGTTCGAACGGCGGGCTTCAAACTTTCCGGCGCCCTGCCATCGCAAATCCGGCACATGCGGTAGCCATAAGGAGTAGCGAGCCAGGTATCGGCACCGTCGCCGGTATGGTCCCGTCGTCGATGGTGAGCACATGTGTGCCGCCGTCATAGCGGAAAGTTACGGGCGCGTTGTTGCCGACAAGGAAGTCGATGTTTTCGCCTTCAAAGAGGCCTCCCGCCCCGTACCGATCGTCAAAGCTCTCGTTGATGGCAACGATGGTTGAATAACTGCCAATAGGCAGAACGCTTGCGTACGTATAGATGCCGTCGCCGTCCGGGTCCTGCAGCCATGAGCGCAGGCAACTAGGATCGAAATCACTGCCACAACCAAGCTCACTCTGGAAGCTGCCCGCCAAGACCGGACTGATCGAATTCAAATTGTCCGTCATCCAGTGGGACTTGTCGTCGTAGTAGAACTTCACGTCGCTTACCCGAGGAACTGCGAGCGGGATGTTCGCACCTCCGGGCCTCGCGTGGAGGCCATAGCTCTCGGTGAAGCTGCCGTTCAAAGCCGCAATATAGGAATAGCTTCCGCCGGGAAGGTTCAACACACGCTGCCAGACGTCGTCCGTCGTGTCGTAGAGCAGTGCGGAGATGGTGCAGTCTGGCTGGAAGTCACTGCCGCAACCCAACTCTGACTGAAAACTACCCGTAGCGACGACGCTAACGGCCGCAGCACTCGCTGCGCCGCACAAGATTGGCAGCCCAAGGCACAGCGCCCCTGTACTCAGACGAAGTATGGATCGGTTTCCCACTGCGACCTCCCAAACAATTGCATCCTAAAAAAAACAGCAAGCCATGCTTCAACGATCAAAGGAAGATTGAGCAACCTGGTGTCTGGAATTTCGGCGACGGCGTGATCACGCATCCTGTCAATCCCATTTGATGTAGGCCTTGGAGTCGGCGGCCCACTTG
>JBBSVE010000171.1:0-6220 GCA_038233815.1 Rhodobacterales bacterium | reverse complement strand
CGGCTGATGGGCGGCGACAATCTGGTGCACGAGTTCCTGTCGAACCTGCCCGGCGGGGTGCTGATGCCGGTCGCCGTGGTGATGGCGATCATGTTCTTTCTGGGCTTCATCCTCGACACGTTCGAGATCATCTTCATCGTGATCCCGATCACCGCCCCGGTTCTTCTCGCGCTCGACGTGGACCCGGTCTGGCTGGGCGTGCTGGTGGGCGTGAACCTGCAGACCTCGTTTTTGACGCCGCCGTTCGGGTTCGCGCTCTTTTATCTGCGCGGCGTGGCACCGGCGGACCTTCCGACCTCTGCGATCTACAAGGGGATCATTCCGTTCGTGGGCCTGCAGGTCGTGGCAATCGCGATCCTGTTCGCGTTCCCGCAGATCGTGACGTTCCTTCCGCGCTATATCGGCGGCTGATATGCAAAGGCCCGGACCTCGCGGTCCGGGCCTTCAGGGTCGCGGCGGCTCAGGTGATCTTGAAATACTTCTGACGCGCCTGAACGAAGGCGCCGTCGATCTGCTCGGACCGCTGGCGCAGGATGTTGAGGTTGGTGACGAAGCTCTCGGCCACCTTCTTCGTCATCGCGTCGCCGCTGTCGCGCACGTCGGTCAGAACCTCCAGCGACGCCTTGCCGCCCGCCTCCAGGATCGCATCCGGGAACTGGTGGAGCTTGACGCCATGCTTGTTCACCAGCGTATCCAGCGCGCGCGGATCGTTGGCGGCGAAGTCGGAGGCGACCTGATCGTATTCCGCCTGGCTCACATCGCGGATGATCGCCTGAAGATCCTCGGGCAGGGCCGCATATTTCTTCTTGTCGACGACCAGTTCGGTGGCGAGCCCCGGTTCCACGAAGGAGGGCAGGTAGTAGTTCTTGGCCACCTGATAGAAACCGAGCGCGAGGTCGTTGTAGGGCCCCACGAACTCGGCCGCGTCGAGCGTGCCGGACTGGAGCGCCTGGAAGATGTCGCCCGCTGCCATGTTGGTGACGGTGGCACCCAGTTTTTCCCACACCCGGCCGCCGAGGCCCGGCGTGCGGAACCGGAGGCCCTTGATGTCGTCCACCGATTTCAGTTCATTCTTGAACCAGCCGCCGGTCTGCGTGCCGGTGTCGCCGGACAGGAATCCCTGCACGCCGAACTGGTCATAGACCTCGTCCCAGAGCTGCTGCCCGCCCATGTAACGCATCCACGCGGTCAGCTCGCGCGAGGTCATGCCGTAGGGCACCCCGGTGAAGAAGTTGAGCGCGGTCGACTTGTTCTGCCAGTAGTAGGCGGCGCCGTGGCTCATCTCTGCCGTGCCGTCGATCACGGCATCGAGCGACTGAAGCGCCGGGACCAGTTCGCCCGCGGAATAGACCTGCACCGTCAGTCGCCCGCCGGAGGCCGCGGTGATCCGGTCGGCCAGACGCTGCGCGCCGACGCCGAGGCCGGGGAAATTCTTCGGCCATGTCGTGACCATGCGCCAGGTCATGTTGCCCTGTGCGATGGCGGGTGCGGCGAGGCCCGCGGCCCCGACGCCTGCGATGCCTGCGGTGCGGATGAAGGAACGACGATCCATTGATACCCTCCCTGTGGTGCGGATCTTGACCGGCCGGCGGTGAGGCCTGCGCCGAATGGTGCTTATAAGACAGGACGGGCCGGTCTTGTCCATGCCGAAGGGTCGCCCGCGCTCAGGCCACCATCGCCTCGGCCCGGCCCAGATCGACGCTGACGAGCTGACTCACCCCCTGTTCGGCCATGGTCACGCCGAACAGCCGGTCCATCCGCGCCATCGTGACGGCATGGTGGGTGATGACCAGAAAGCGCGTGTCGGTGCGCCGGGTCATCTCCGCCAGCAGATCGCAAAAGCGCGTCACGTTGGCATCGTCGAGCGGGGCGTCCACCTCGTCCAGCACGCAGATCGGCGCAGGGTTGGCGAGGAACACGGCGAAGATCAGCGCCATCGCCGTCAGCGTCTGCTCGCCCCCCGACAGAAGCGACAGGAGGCTCAGCCGCTTGCCCGGCGGTTGGCACATGATCTCAAGGCCCGCCTCCAGCGGATCGTCGCTCTCCACCATCACGAGCCGCGCCTCGCCGCCGCCGAAGAGATGGGCAAAGAGGGTGCCGAAGCTCGCGTTGACCTGCGTGAATGCGGCCAGCAGGCGCTCGCGTCCCTCCCGGTTCAGGCCCGCAATCCCGGCGCGCAGGGTGCGGACCGCGGCCTCCAGATCGGTTTTCTCGGCGGCGAGCGTGTCGTGTTCGCTCTGTAGCGCCTCCGCATCCTCTTCGGCGCGCAGGTTTACCGCGCCGAGGGACTCGCGTTGCCGCTTGAGGCGGGACACGCTCTCTTCGAGCGGATCGGCTTCGGGGATCGTGTCGGGACCGGTGCCCAGCCCGTCGAGCAGGCCCTGCGGCGTGGTCTGCGCCGCCTCCGCGATCCGGGCCGATGCGGCATCGCGTCCTTCGGTTGCGGCATCGACCCGCGCCTCGGCCCCTGCGCGCACCTCCCGCGCCTCGCCCGCGGCGCGTTCGGTGCCGCGTTCGCGCGCCGATGCCTCGCGGAGCGCCGCGTCCGCCACCGAGAGCGCGTCGGCGGCGAGGGTCCGGCGCGATGCCGCGTCCCGCAGCGCCTCCGCCAGACCGACACGCTCCGCCGCGATGGTCTCGGGCGCGCGGGTCGCGGCGAGCAATTCCGCCTCCGCCGCAGTCCGGCGCGCGGTAAGATCGGCCGCATGCGCTTGCGCCGTGGCCAGTCGCTGGCGCCAGCCGGAGAGGTCCGTCGCCACCGCCAACGCGCCGGCCGTCCGCATGTCGCCATCGCGCCGCAACGCGTCGTGAGCCGCGCGAGCGTTCATCATGGCGGTGCGCGCGGCATCGAGGCCGGTCCGCAAGGTCTCCATGATTTCGCGCGTGGCCTTGCCGTCTGGCAGATCGGCGTCCGCCGCTTCCGCTGCCACAAGTGCCGCACCGGCTTCGCGCGCCTCGGCATCGTGCCGGTGCAAGGCCTGTCCCGCCGCATCGCGCGTGCCGGCTGCGATCGTTCGGTCGGCCTCCGCCCGGGCCAACACGCGATCGGCGTCGGTCATACGGACATCGGCGGCGCGCCGGACCTCGCGCGCCGTCCGGTCGGCATCGGTTCGCTGTGCAAGCCCCGCCTGCGCCTCCTCATGCGCCAGACGCGCGGTCCCGGCGGTGACGGCAAGCCGGTCCATGTCGCGTGTCAGGTGCTTCAGTCGGTTCAACTGCCGCAAGCGTGCCGCGGCCGCCGATGGGGCCTCCGCCGCGCGAAAACCGTCCCAGCGCCAGAGATCGCCTTCGACGCTCACCAGCCTTTGGCCGGGGCGCAGCGCGGATTGCAGGGCCGCCCCGTCGGCCCGCGCGACGAGCCCGATCTGCGACAGGCGCAGGCCAAGCGCCGGGGGGGCCGCGACATGCGATGCAATCGGGTCTGCGCCCGGAGGCAGAGGAGCCGCCGGACCGCGCCCGGGCATCTCGGCCCAACCCGACTCTGCCCCCCCCCCGCCAGAGGCGCGTGGAGCTCGTTCCCGAGTGCAGCCCCCAGCGCCGCCTCGAACCCCGGCGCGACTGTCAGGAGGTCGAGCACCTGATCTCCCGCCGCCCTTTCCGATGCCACCAGCCGGTTCAGCGCCGCGACCTCCGCTTTCAGCGCCGTCGTCTCGCCTTCGGCCTCCGACCGCGCGGCCCGTGCCGTGGCTTCGCAAGTCTGCGCCACGGCACGGGCGGTTTCCGCATCGGTGAGCGCGCTCTCCGCCCCCCGCGCGCAGGTCGTGGCGGTTGCCAGCGCCGCCTCGGCGTCCGCAAGACCGTCCGTGGCGCGGGTCAGCGCCGTATCCGCCTCAGCCTGCGCAGTCCGGGCGCGTGCAGCCCCGGCTTGCGCCTTGGCCGCCGCTCCGCGGGCGTCGGTGAGCGCGCGCTGCACGGACTGGCGACGCGCGGAGAGGCGCGCCGTCTCCTCCGTCGACCGCGCCATGGCCGCATCGCGCTCCGCCAGACCGGCTTCGGCGGTGCGGACAGCCTCCGCCGCACGGGCCAGGCGTTCCGCATGGCCGTCCTCCACCCCCGCGAGCGTCGCCCCCTCCTGCTCCAGCCGGGCGATCGTATCGTGCGCGTCGGTGTGGAGCGTTGCCTCCCGCTCCTGATCGCGGGCAAGCTGGAGCGTCTGCGCCCGGAGCGTGTCGACCGTCCGGCGCGCGCCCGCCTCCCGCTCCGCCAGCGCGTCGCGCTGCAGCGTCAGGCGTTGCAGGACGGCGCCCGCGATCGCCTCCTCCTCCCGCGCGGGGGGGAGGGCGGCCTCCGCCAGACCGCGCGCCTCCGCCGCTTCGCGCGCCGCCCGTTCCGCATGGCCCGCCGCCGCCAGACGCTCGCGCAGCCCCGTCCGGGCCGCCAGCACCGCCAGATCGGCCTCGCGCCAGCGTCGCCAGAGGAGCATCCGTTCGGCCCGGCGCAGGTCCGCGCCGATCTCCCGGTAACGCGCCGCCTGCTTCGCTTGGCGTGCGAGGATGGCCAACTGCGACGCCAGCCCCTCCACCACATCCTCGACGCGGGTGAGGTTCGCCTCCGTCGCGTCGAGCCGCAGCGAAGCCTCGTGCCGGCGCTGGTAAAGCCCGGAGATCCCAGCCGCTTCTTCGAGGATCCGGCGCCGGGCCTTGGGGCGCGCGCCGATGAGCTCGGCGATCTGGCCCTGCCGGACCAGCGCCGGAGAATGCGCACCGGTGGAGGCGTCGGCGAACAGCATCTGCACGTCGCGCGCCCGGACCTCGCGCCCGTTCACGCGAAACGCCGAGCCGGTGTCGCGGGTGATCCGGCGCACGATGTCGATCGTGTCGGCCTCGTTGAAGCCCTGCGGTGCCAGACGGTCCCGGTTGTCGATCTCCAGCGCCACTTCGGCGAAATGGCGCGCCCCGCGCGCGGCGGTGCCTGCGAAGATCACATCCTCCATCCCGCCGCCCCGCATCGCGGAGGCGCGGTTCTCTCCCATCACCCAGCGCAGCGCCTCCAGCAGGTTCGACTTGCCGCAGCCGTTCGGGCCCACGACCCCGGTAAGCCCGTCCCGGATGACGAGCTCGGTCGGGTCGGTGAAGCTCTTGAATCCGTTGAGGCGGAGGCGGGTGAAGCGCAAGGCGGCGTTCCGGCTGGGAATGTGCGTGGCGGGCATGGTCGGGGACGCGGCGGGGCCTGTCAACCGCGCGGATGATTGACGGCACCGCAGGTTCGGGGGATGACGTCCGCATGGCAGACGTGACGGCCTATCGCGCCGAAGGTCCTTTCGACTGGGATGCGCTTCTGGCGCTTATCCAGCGTGCATTCGCCGGGATGGCGGGACGGATTGACCCGCCGTCCTCGCTGACGCGGCTGACGGCTGCGGGCATTGCCGCCCATCCGGGCGAGGTCTGGGTGATCGGGGGTCCGGTCGAGGCCTGCGTGATGCTGACGGTGCAGGGCGATGTGCTCTACCTGGGCAAGCTGGCCGTGGCACCGGACAAGCAGAGGCGCGGCCATGCGCGAGCGTTGATCGGGGTCGCCGAATCCCGCGCCCGTGCGCTGGGCCTGACCGCGCTGGAGCTGCAGACACGGGTGGAACTGGTTGAGAATCACGCGGCCTTCCGGACGCTTGGCTTCGCGGAGGCGGCGCGGACCCGCCACGCTGGTTTCGACCGCGACACCGCCGTCACATTCCGCAAGCCGGTCTGACCCGGATCAGCGCGCGGGCCTGTTCCGCACGCGGGCGCGGAACAGGGTGAACAGCCCCGCGCCGACGACGATTGCGCCGCCGACGATCACGTTGGGCCGCAATGTCTCGTGAAATACCGTGATGCCGATGGTCGAGACAAACAGGATCTGCAGATAGGCGAAGGGCTGGAGCGCGCTCGCCTCCGCCACCTCGTAGCTGCGGATCAGGAGCGCGTGGCCGAGGATGGCGAGCCCGGAATAGACCAGCATCATCGCCCAGTCCGGCCCGGTCATCGCGGTCCACCACAGCAGCCCGACCGCGGTCATCATCACAGCACCGAGGATGCCCGACCAGAAGAGCGACAGGAACGCCGGCTCGTCCCGCGTGGCAATCCGGGTCAGCAGCGAATAGAGCGCGAACATGAAAGCCGCCGACAGCGGCAGCAGCAGGTCGGGCGAGAACACGCCGGAGCCGGGTTGCAGGATCACCGTCACCCCCGCCATGCCGATGAAGATCGCAAGCCAGCGCCGCCAGCCGACCTTCTCCCCGAGGATG
>JBBSVE010000170.1:0-6221 GCA_038233815.1 Rhodobacterales bacterium | reverse complement strand
GATGTCCGGCTCCGCGCACGATCTCGCTGACGGAACGTCCCGTGCGGCGTGAGCTTGCCGGCGGTGCCCGGTACGCGGCCTTGTCGCTTCGGTATGATCGTGCCGCGTCGCGGTGATCGGCTGCCAGCCGGACCGCCGTGCTGGCGCTGACCCGGAAACCCCGCGCCGCTGACCGGCAGCAATGACCCGCCGCGATACCCTCCAAAACCCGTTCGCGTGGATCCATCACGTAAGGTTTGCCCATCCTCCACCTCCTGGAGGACGTGAACCAGACAAGTAAACACGCGCGGGAATTCCCCACGATTTCAGAGTAAAAGGGGACCTGCTTTAGACCCAGTCCCATGGGGACGGGAAGGCGTCCAGAACCTCCGCCACCCGCGCCGCATCGACGCCCTCGGGACGCGTAATCCGGGCGACCAGACCGCGCGATGGATCCTCGGCGACCCGGTCCACCCGCGCCCCCTGCCCCGCCGCCTCCAGTGCCGCATCGAAGACGCGGGTGATGGCCATCCGCCGTAGGTCGGGCTTGAAGATCTTGCCGACCGCGGTCTTTGGCAGCGTCTGCACGATCTCGATATGTTTTGGCATCGCGGCAGGTTCGCCGATCCGCGCCCGCACCTGCTCCGCCAGATCGCGGACGGTGAGGGGGGAGCCCGCCTCCAGCTCCACGTAAGCGCAGGGCATTTCGCCGGCCCGCGCGTCGGGCTGACCTACGGCGCCCGCGTAGGACACGCCCGCGATCCCCATCAGCGCGTCCTCGATCAGCGCGGGATCGATGTTGTGCCCGCCCCGGATGATGAGATCCTTCGCCCGACCGGTAATGAAGAGATAGCCGTCCGCATCGATCCGGCCCAGATCACCGGTTCGCAGATAGCGCGCGTCGGCGTAGAGATCGCGGTTCTTCGTCGCGTCGGTATAGGTCGCACCGGGATAGACGCCGGGGCTCGCCACGCAGATCTCCCCCACCTCGTCCGTGCCGCAGCCCTGCCCGTCGCCGCGCAGGATGCGGACCTCGCTGTAGGGCAGCGGCAGACCGACGGAGCCCGCCTTCTTGGTGCCGAGCGCCGGGTTGATCGACACGACGCAGGTGCATTCGGTAAGGCCGTAACCCTCGATCACCTGCACCCCCGTCGCCGCCTCGAACCGGCGGTAGAGGTCGAGCGGCAGGGGCGCGGAGCCGGAAAAAGCGCCGCGCAGGGTCGAGACGTCGGCATCGACCGGACGCTGCATCAGCGCGGCGAGGGCCGTCGGCACGGTGAAGAGGAACGTCGCGCGCCAACGTCCGATCAGCGACCAGAGGTTGTCGAACACGCCCTCGCCCCGGTAGCCCGCGGGCGTCGGCAGCACCAGATGCGCCCCCGCCGTCACGAAGGACATGAGCACCGGATAGGCCGCCAGCACATGGAACAGCGGCAGCGGGCACATGCCCACGTCACGCTCGTCGAACAGCAGCGTCGCGCCGAGCCAGCCGTTGTAGACCATCCCCGAGACCCGGTGCCGGGCGACCTTCGGCATGCCCGTCGTCCCGCCGGTATGAAAGAGCGCGCCGACCCGGTCGCTGTCCCGGTCCTCGAACGTCAGATCCCGCGGCTGGCGCGCACATTCGGCGGTAAAGTCGAGCACCTTTGCCTGATGCGTCACCCGCTGCCGGGGCCGGACCAGCGGCACGATCCAGCGCCGGGGAAGCGTCAGATAGCGGCCAAGATCGACCTCCAGCACCGTGGTTACACCCGGCGCCAGAGCCACGGCCTCGGCCACCCGCGCTGCGATATCGGTCTTGGGAAACGCGCGCAGGGTGACGACGACCTTTGCCCCCGTCTCCCTCAGGATCGCGGCCATCTGCGACGGGTCGAGGAGCGGGTTGACTGGGTTCACGATCCCCGCGATGGCCCCGCCAAGAAGGACCAGCGCCGTCTCCACCGTGTTGGGCAGAACGAAGGCCACCACGTCGCCCTCCCCCACCCCGAGACTGCGAAAGAGGTTGGCGGCCTGACGCGCCTTGGCCGCAACCTCGGCCCAACTCAGCGTCTCGGACGCGTCCTTCGGGCCGGAGGTGAGCTGGAACGAAAGGCCGGGGCGGGTTCCGAAGCGGGCTTCGGTCCGCGAAAGCAACTGGTGGATCGTCGCTGCGCGGTCGCAGCTTTCCCAAGGGCCTTCGGCCTCCACTGCCGCCACGTCCGCGCGACCTGCAAACTGTCTCATCGCTGGAACGTCCCCCCGGCCGCGCGGACCTGCACCCGGGGACAAAGGTGCCGTCTTTGGCCGGGCCGCACAAGGCCGCGCGCCTACTCCGCCGCGATGCCGTCGGTGAACTGGAGCCGTGCCAGCCGCGCATAGAGCCCGCCTTGCGCCACGAGCGCATCGTGCGTGCCGACAGCCACGATCCGGCCATGGTCGAACACCACGATCCGGTCCGCCTTCTTCACGGTGGCGAGCCTGTGGGCCACGACGATGGTGGTGCGGGTCTTGGCCATCTCCTCCACCGCGCGCTGGACCGCACGCTCGCTTTCGGCGTCGAGCGCGGAGGTCGCCTCATCGAGGAGCAGCACCGGCGCGTTGCGCAACACCGCGCGGGCACTGGCAATGCGGTGCTTCTGGCCACCCGAGAGCATCACGCCGCGCTCGCCCACGTAGCTCTCCATGCCGTCGGGAAGTTCGCTCAGGAAATCCCACGCGGCGGCGGCCCTGGCGGCGGCATCGATCTCCGCATCCGTGGCATCGGGGCGTCCGAAGCGGATGTTTTCCCGCGCGGAGGCGGCGAAGATCACTGGATCCTGCGGCACCAGCGCCACCGCGCGACGGAAGTCGGTGCGCGCAAGCTGGCGCAAATCAACCCCGTCGAGCGTTATGCGCCCGTCCTGCGGATCGTAAAAGCGCAGGATCAGTTGCAGGATCGTCGTCTTTCCCGCCCCCGAAGGCCCGACCAGCGCCACCGTCTGCCCCGGTTCCACGCTGAGGTCGATCCCGTCCAACGCCGAGATGCCGGGCCGCGCGGGGTAACGGAAATGCACGTCCTCGAACCGGATCGCACCCCGGACCGGGCGCGCGAGGATCGCGGGAGAGGCCACGTCCTGCACCGGATCGGTCGCCGCCAGAAGGTCCACCAGACGCTCCGTCGCACCCGCCGCGCGCTGCAATTCGCCCCAGATCTCCGACAGGGCCCCGACCGATCCCGCGACCATGACGGCATAGATCAGGAACTGGATCAGCTCCCCGGGGCTCATCGCGCCGACGCGGACATCGCGTGCGCCGACCCAGAGGACGCCGACGATGCCGGTGAAGACCAGAAAGATCACGATCACCGTCATCAGCGCGCGGGTGCCGATCCGCCGCCGGGCGGTATTGTAGCTCTTTTCCGTGACATCGCCGAAAGTCTGGCGGGACCGGGCCTCGTGGGTGAATGCCTGCACGGTCTGAACCGCCAGCAGCGCCTCGGACGCATTGCCGGAACTCGCCGCGATCCAGTCCTGATTCTCGCGGCTGAGCAATCGCAGCCGGCGTCCCAGCACGACGATCGGCACGATCACCAGCGGCACCAGCAACAGGACCAGAAGCGTCAGCTTGGCCGAGGTCAGCAGAAGCGCCACGAGCCCGCCCACGAGGATCAGCGCATTGCGCAGCGCGATGGAGACGGAGGAACCCATAACCGACAGGATCAGCGTCGTGTCGGTGGTGAGGCGGCTCAGCACCTCGCCGGTCAGGATCCGCTCGAACCACGCGGGGCTCATGCCCAGCACCCGGTCGAAGAGCGCACGGCGGATGTCGGCCACGACCCGCTCCCCCAACCGCGTGACGAGGTAGTAGCGCAGGCCCGTGCCCAGTGCCAGCAGTGCGGCGATCCCGAGGGCGGCGCTGAAATACTGGTCCAGCAGCGCGGCGCGGTCGGCGCCGAAGCCGTCGATCACCCGCCGGACCGCGAGCGGAAGGATGAGCGAAACGCCCGCCGTCAGGACGAGCGAGAGGATGGCCGCGACGGCGAGCCATCGGTAGGGGACCACGAACGGCATCAGTTCCGTCAGCGCACCCACGCGTCTGGATCTGTCGCGTTCTTCGAGCATCGGTCCACGGGCCATGGCCAGTCTCCTTTTGCCACGGGATCTAGGCCGGGCGACGGATGGCCGCAAGCGCCCCGTTGCCGCGCCCCCCTGTGCCGTGCGAGCCTTGACGCAAAGGGAGATGGCGATGGCGGATTGGAACGCGCGAACGGACACCGATCCGCCGATGCGGTTCACCGCATCGGATGGCACCGCGCTGGCTTACCGGGACGAGGGCCGGGGGCTGCCGCTTCTCTGCCTGCCCGGCCTGACCCGGACGATGCGGGATTTCGACTATATGGCGCCGCATCTGCCGCCCCTGCGCCTGATCCGGATGGACTACCGCGGCCGGGGCGAGAGCGGCTGGAGCGGGGCGGCCTCCTACACCGTGGCGCAGGAGGCCGCGGATGCGCTGGCGCTTCTCGACCATCTCGGCGTCGGGCGCGCGGCCGTGCTCGGCACCTCACGCGGTGGGCTGATCGGGATGGTCCTCGCGGCCACCGCGGGGGCGCGGTTGCTGGGTCTGTGCCTCAACGACGTGGGACCGGTCCTGAACCGCTCAGGGCTGGAGCGGATCGCGGGCCATGTCGGCCACAACCTTCCGTTCCAGAGCCACGCCGACCTCGCCACCGCCCTGCCCACGCGCAATCCGGGCTTTGCGAATGTTCCCGAAAGCCGCTGGATGGCAGAGGCGCAGCGTCATTCCCGCGTCACGCCCGAGGGTCTCGCGATCACCTACGATCCCGACCTGCGCGTAGCGTTCGAGGCGGCGGTGGCGGCCCCCGAGGTCGACCTCTGGCCGCTGTTCGATGCGGCGGGCGACCTGCCGCTTGCGCTGATCCGGGGCGCGAACTCCGACCTTCTGACGCGTGACACGGTGGCTGAGATGCAACGGCGCAGACCCGACATGATGCTGGCCGAGGTGCCAGAGCGCGCCCATATCCCCTTTCTGGACGAACCCGAGAGCGTGGCCCTGATCCATGCCTTTCTCGACGCCGTCAGAAATCGAGCCAAAGGCCCAACTTGAGGCGCGGATCCCTGGGCCCCTTCACCCCGAAGGAGGGCGATACCACCAGATGCGACCGGCCGAGCTTCAGCGCGGCGGTCGGTTCCACCCGGATCGAGACCGGGTCGGGATCGCGCCGATAAGTCTGCGCCTGCACGTAAAAGAGCGCCCGGTCGCCCGGCTTCCATCCGAGCGTCGCGTCAAACTTCCCCGACCACGGCTGGCCCAGCCAGTCCTGCGTGACGATCCGCTCAACCTGGACATCGACCTCCATCCAGCCGGCCTTGTGACCGCTCCCGAACCCCTTGCCGAAGAACAATCCGCCCCGGACGGCACTCTCTGACACGCCCTTAAGGCCGGGGAGGCGCCCCGCGGCGGTCGTCTCGCGCAGCTCGTAGGCGACGCCGCCGGACAGGATGGCCCCGTTGGCGAATTTCCAGATCGGGTGCTGGACGAACTGCACCACATCGGGCAGCCGCCGGTTGCGCGGCATCGTGACCTCCAGCCCCATCGTAATGTCGTTCTTGAGGCCGTATTCGGCATAGAGCTTGGAGCGGTAGCCATCGTCGGAAAGATCGATGAAGGCATGCCCCGCCTCGCGCGGCCATGCCCCCGCGCAGGCCTGCGACCCAAGGAACAGCGCGACAATCAGGACCAGCCAGCGCATCGTTATCCCCCGCCCGTCACCGACCCTTGGCGCGAGATGGTTAACGACGGCTTAACGCGGGCACGGGACGGTTGCATTCTGCGCTGAAAGCGGCCTCTCTCCCGGTATCGCCCGCGCGTAAGGACAAGGACCGCCCGATGACAGATGCCCCCCCCGACATCGCCCGGATCGAGGCGGCCGCAAGCAGGCTCGCGGGCCATGCGCGTACGACGCCGCTGCTGACCTCACCGTTCCTTGACCGGATCGCGGGGCGCAGGGTCTGGGTGAAGGCGGAATCGCTCCAGCACACCGGGTCGTTCAAATATCGCGGGGCGTGGGCCGCGATTTCCGCGATGGCGCCTGCGGTGCGGGCGCGGGGCGTGATCGCCTTCTCCTCCGGCAATCACGCGCAGGGCGTGGCGCTCGCGGCGCGCCAGCACGGCATCGGCGCGGTCATCGTCATGCCCCGTGACGCCCCGCGCATCAAGATCGACAACACCCGCGCGCTTGGGGGCGAGGTCGTGCTCTACGACCG
>JBBSVE010000169.1:0-6396 GCA_038233815.1 Rhodobacterales bacterium | reverse complement strand
GGTGGATTTGATTGGTGGACCGGATGAACAGACGATCGCTTCTGACCCTCGGCGCCGGCCTTGCCCTGGCGGGATGCGCCTCGGGCGCGATGACGCTCGGCCCCGACGGGCGGCCGTTGCCGAAGGTCTACAAGATCGCACCGGGCGACACGGCGACGATCCAGTTCCGCCTGCTCGATTCGGTCAACACGCTGCGCGCGGCGAAGGGTGCGGCTCCGCTGCAATATAACGCGCCGCTCAATGCCGCCGCCGCCACCCATGCGCGCGACATGGCGGTGCAGAACCGGCCGTGGCACTTCGGGTCAGACGGATCCTCGCCGCTCGACCGCGTGCAGCGGGTCGGCTACCGGGGACATCTTCTGGGCGAACTGATCTCCGAAACGTTCGAGACGGAACTCGAGGTGCTGTCGGACTGGACCGGGCAGGCCGACACGCGGGCCATCCTGCTCGATCCCGGGGCGAGCCAGATCGGGTTTTCGTGGTATCAGGAAACCTCGGGCAAGATCTGGTGGACGCTTGTAACCGGCAGCGCGTTCGCGCCGGCCCCGGTGGCAGTGGCGGCGAACTGACCGTTACGGATTGATGCGGATCGGCGTGCCGTCGCGCACCATGGCGTAGACATCCTCCATCTGCCGGTCCTTGACCGCGATGCAGCCCCAGGTCCAGTCGCCCCGGTTGCCGCCACGATAGTCCGTGCGTCCGTGGATGAATATGTCGCCGCCCGGTTTGCGGCCCTGCGATTCGGCAAAGGCCATGTCGAGCGCGTTCGGATAGGACACGCCGATCGACAGGTGATAGCGGCTGTCAGGATTGCGCCGGTTGATGAAATAGAGCCCCTCCGGCGTCTTGCCGTCGTTCTCGAACTGTTTCGGCCCGGTCGCCGCAAAGCCGAGCGAGATCGGATATTCCTTCAGGACCGCATTCTCGTGGAAGAGCCGCATCTTGCGCGCGGACTTGTCGACCTGCACGAAGGTCACTGCCGGACCCTTGTAGGTGCGGAATTTCGACGCGCAGGCGGAAAGCCCGAACGCAACTGCCAAAGCCAGAAAAACCCGTATCACTGCCTGAATCTCGTTCTTGTTTTGCAAGATCCATAGCCCGGACGCGCGGACAAAGCCAGCGGCGAGACGCAAGAAGGCAACGCCGCTAGAGGCTGAACCGCGCAGCCAGCTCGACATGGGCGGACCAGCGGAACTGGTCGATAGGCCGGACCCAGTCGAGCCGATATCCGGCCTCGATCAGGATGCCCACGTCGCGCGCGAAGGTGACAGGATTGCAGGAGACCGCGGCGATCACCGGCACGCGCGCGGCGGCCAGTGCGCGGGTCTGCGCCTCCGCCCCCGCACGGGGCGGGTCGATCACGGCGGCGTCGAAGGGTTTCAGCTCGGCAGGCTCCAGCGGACGGCGGAAAAGGTCGCGCGTCACCGACCTGACGCGGTGCAGCCCTTCGGCCCGACGCCAGCCTTGGTCCAGCGCCGAGGTCATCGCCGCCTCGCCCTCCAGCGCCAGCACCTCCGCCTGATCCGACAGCGGCAGGGAGAAGGTGCCGAGCCCTGCGAAAAGATCGACGATCCGGCGCGCGGACCCGACAGCCTCTGTAATACTGGAAAGGAGCGCCTGCTCCCCCTCCGCCGTCGCCTGCACGAAGGCGCCCGGCGGGGGCACGACCGTCGCCCGCCCCATCGCCAGACCGGGCGGGGTGCGCAGCGCCACCGTCTCCCCGTCCCAGCTCAACCGTGCCAGACCCCGCGCCTCCGCCACCTGCGCGAGCGTCGCGCGCAGCGGTCCGTCGAGCGGCTTTCCCCCCGTCACCGCCACGTCGACCCCGCCCAACGTGCGCGTGACCGTCAGCGCCAGTTCCGCACTCCGCGATCCGCCCGCGATAACGAGCGCCCCAAGCGCAGGTCGGACCGCCATCAGGTCGGGATGGAGCAGGATACATTCGGGGTTTTCCACAATGTCGGCGGACGCGCGGGCATGAAACCCAATCATGGCACCGGATTTCGTACGGCGCCCGGATAGCGTCGCCCGCCGCCGCGACCGGGGCGGCGAGGTCAGGATCGGCGGGATTGGCGCCGCGATCCCCCGCCCCGCCAGCGCCGAGGCGATCAGCTCCGTCTTCCACGCCGCCTGAAACGGCTCGCTCGCATGTTGCAGGAGGCAGCCGCCGCAGGTCCGGGCGTGGGCGCAGGGCGGGCGCACGCGGTCGGGCGAGGGCGTCACGATCCGGGGGGCGGTCAGGCGGCCATCCGCGACCGCCCCCTCCAGCACCTCGCCGGGCAGGAACGGACCAGCCAGAACCGGACCGTCCGGCCCTCGCAGAATCGCGTCGCCTTTGTGCCCCAGGCGGTCGACGGTCAGGATCACTCCGCCGCTTCCTCCAGCCCGAAGAAGCCGCCGGACTGGCGATGCCAATAGCGGGCATAGAGGCCGGAGCGGTCGAGCAGCGCCTCGTGGTTGCCCTCCTCCACGATCCGCCCATCGTCGAGCACGATGATCCGGTCCATCTGTGCGATGGTCGACAGGCGGTGCGCGATGGCGAGCACTGTCTTGCCCTCCATCACCTTGGCCAGCGACTCCTGGATCGCCGCCTCCACCTCGCTATCCAGCGCGGAGGTCGCCTCGTCCAGCACGAGGATCGGCGCGTCCTTCAGAAAGGTCCGCGCGAGCGCGATCCGCTGGCGCTGCCCGCCCGACAGCTTCACGCCCCGTTCGCCCAGATAGGCGTCGAACCCGCGCCGGTCCTTGTGGTCGGCCATGAGGTCGATGAAGCCTCGCGCCTCCGCCGCATCGGTGGCGGCGATCACGTCGGCCTCGCTGGCGTCGGGCCGCCCGTAAAGGATATTGTCGCGGGCGGAGCGGTTGAACATCGCGGTTTCCTGCGTGACCATGCCGATCTGGCGACGCAGACTCTCCTGCGTCACGCCGCGCACGTCATGGCCGTCGATCAGGACCGCACCACTCTCCGTGTCGTAGAGCCGCAAAAGGAGCGACACGAGCGTCGATTTCCCCGCCCCGGACGCGCCCACGATCCCGACCTTTTCCCCCGGCCGGATCGTCAGGTCGATCTTCGCCACGCCGCCGCGCTTGCGACCGTAGGCGAAGGATACGTTGTCGAACCGAACCTCGCCCGCCACCCGTGGCAGATCCTGCGCGCCCGCCGAATCGGCCAGAGTGTGCGGCGAGGCCAGCGTGTTCATCCCGTCCTCGACCTCGCCCACCGAGGTGTAGATCGACATGAGCGTAAAACTGACCCAGCCCGACATCTGCGCGATCCGCATCGCGATCGCGCCCGACGCGGCGATGGCACCCGCGGTCGCGTTGGCCTGGCTCCAAAGCGCCAGCGTCCCGCCGATCAGCAGCACCGGAAGCACCCCGGACAGCGTCATGAGCGACAGCCGGAACAGCGTGGAAATCTGGCCAAATTCAAGCGAGCGGTCGCGGAACGTGGACATCGCGCTCAGCGCCACCCGGTCCTCGAACGCGGCGTGGGCGAACAGCTTCACCGTCTTGATGTTGGTGATCGTGTCCACGACCTGCCCCGTCACCATCGCCCGCGCCGCGGCCCGTGCGGCCGAATTGACCCGGATGCGCGGCATGAAAAAGCGGATGAGCAGGACGTAAGCCGCCAGCCAGACGCCCAGCGCGAGCGCGGCCCGGTAGTCCACGGAGACGAGAAAGATCACCGATCCTATGACCGAGGCCAGCGCAAAGCAGACGGTGTTGATGATCTCCGTCGCGCAGTCCGTCACGGCGCGGGCGGCCTGCATCTGCTTTTGCGCGATCCGGCCCGCGAAATCGTTGTCGAAGAAGGTGATCGCCTGCCCCAGCGTCCAGCGATGCAGGCGGCTCAGGACCAGCGGCAGGACGTTCGGCCCGACGATCACCGCGTTCGAGGCCGAAGACAGACCGAATGCCAATGGTCGCAGGATGACGTAGAAGCCGATGAACCCCGCCAGCAGGCCGATATGGCGCGGAAAGAAATCCTGCACGCCCGAGGCCAGTGCCGCGTCGATCACCCAACCCAGAAACAGCGCCGAGATCACCTCCATCGCGCCCGCGACGGAGGAAAACACCCCGGCGATCCAGAGCATCGGCCAACTGCCCCGAAGGCACCATTTGAAAAAAGCGGTAAGCGATCGCGGCGGCGGTCCCTCGGCGGGACGGAACGCGTCGATCAGGCCTCCGAGTCGTTGGGCCCACATCATGCCGCATCCTCCTCGGTCATCAGGAACCCGCCCGACTGGCGCGCCCAGAAGCGTGCATAAAGCCCGCCCCGATCCAGAAGCTGGGCATGGGTTCCCTGTTCCGCAATGCCGCCATCCTCCATCACCACAATCCGGTCCATCGCCGCGATGGTGGACAGACGGTGCGCGATTGCGATCACGGTCTTGCCCTCCATCACGCCGTAGAGCGTGTCCAGGATTGACGCCTCCACCTCGCTGTCGAGCGCGGATGTCGCCTCGTCCAGCACCAGGATCGGCGCGTCCTTCAGGATCACACGCGCGAGCCCCACCCGCTGGCGCTGACCGCCCGACAGCTTCACCCCCCGCTCGCCGACATGAGCGTCATAGCCGCGCCGGCCCTGCGGATCCTCCAGCGTCAGGATGAACGCCTCCGCCTCGGCCGAGCGGGCGGCATCGCGCATCGCGTCTTCGGTGGCATCCGGGCGCCCGTAGAGGATGTTGTCGCGCACCGACCGGTGCAGGAGCGAACTGTCCTGCTGCACCATCCCGATCTGGCCGCGCAGGCTGTCCTGCGTCACCCGGCCGATGTCCTGCCCGTCGATCAGGATCTGCCCCTGCTCCAGATCGTAGAACCGAAGGAGCAACTTCACGAGGGTCGATTTCCCCGCACCCGACCGCCCCACGAGGCCGATCTTCTCCCCCGGTGCGACGGTAAGGCAGACGTCGCGCAGACCGCCGGAATCGCGCCCGTAATGGTGCGTGGCACCCCGGAACTCCACCCGGCCGTCGGCGACGTGCAGCGGCTCCGCGCCGGGGCGGTCGACCAGACCCACGGGTTGCGCGATCGTCTCCATTCCCTCGGCCACGACGCCCAGCGCCTGCACGAGGTTCGTCGTGGCCCACATCAGCCAGTAGGTCATGTTGTTGAGCCGCAGGACCAGCGCCGCCGTGGCCGCGACCACGCCCACCGACGCCTGCCCCACCGACCAGAGCCAGAGCGCAAAGCCCGTGGTTCCGACGATCAGGAACCCGTTCAGAAGCGTCAGCGCCACGTCCATCGTCGTGATGACCCGCATCTCGCGCGCGAAGGTGGCGCGGGCATGCTCGATCGCCTCGCGGGCATAGGACATCTCGCGGTCGTGGTGGGCGAACATCTTGACGGAATGGATATTGGTGTAGGCATCGACCACGCGCCCCGTCACCGCCGAGCGCGCGTCCGAACTGGCCTTGGAGGCGGGGCCCGCGCGGCGCAGGGTCCAGCGCACGAGGAGCGCGTAGAGCGCGAACCATGCGATCAGCGGCAGCGTGAGGCGCGGATCGGCATCGGCCAGCACGAAAGTAGCGCCGATGATGGTGACGAGCCCGAAGGCCGCCGCGTCGAAGGTCTGAAACACCGCGTCCCCGGCGGCGGGCGGCGTCTGCATGATCCGGTTCGCGATGCGTCCGGCGAAATCGCTCTCGAACCAGCCGACGGGCTGGCGAAGCACGTGGCGGTGCGCGCGCCAGCGGATCATGGTGCCGAAGTTGGGCAGGATCGTGTTATGCAACAGTGCTGTGTTCATTCCCGCCAGTATCGGGCGCAACAGCAGGATCGCCAGCGCCACGCCCACAACCTCCGCCCCGTGCGTGGCCCAGAGGGCGGAAGGCCCCGCAGCACCCAGCATGTCCACGAGCCGCCCGACATACCAGATCAGCGCCACGTCCGCCGACGCCACCAGCACCGCGATGACCCCGGTAACCGCAAAGACGGTGCGGAAGGGCTGCACGTATTCCTTCAGGAACGGCCAGAGACGGCGCGGCGGGGCATCGGTTTCCGTATAGGGTCCATAAGGGTCGACAAGACCCTCGAAGAACTGGAACATGGCTTGCGCCGTCTTTCGGAATATGTCCGCTGGATATAGCATCCGGGGTGGAAAGGGAAACCGTTCAGCCGATCAGATCGGCGCGCGTCAGGCGAAAGTCCGACGCGATCCAGAGCGCCTCCATCGCGCGCAGGGCGCGGCCAAGCTCCGCCCCCGCGAACCGCGGCATCAGATCGGCGGCCGTCACGGGAAACCGGGCCGCGGCGCCGCGCCGTATTGCGTCCTGCCAGCCGTCGGGTAACGGGCCTTGCATCACGGCAGCCCGTGCGCGGCAAACCTCCACCGCCACGCCTTCGCCATGACGCCAGCCGAGCTCCGCGGGGGCGGCCATGCCCGCCACCCCGTCG
>JBBSVE010000168.1:0-6399 GCA_038233815.1 Rhodobacterales bacterium | reverse complement strand
TGCAGCAGGTGCAGCGCGCGGGTCGTCTGAAAACCGTTGGAATGGGCGGAAATGCCGCGCATCGCGTGGAAGGAGACCGGGCGGCCCACCATCGTGTCATGACGCTCGCCGCGGAAATCGGTCCACGGCTGGTCGAGCGTCACGGGATGGTCGAACGCCACCTCCGCCAGATCGGCCGCGAGACCCCGGATACGCGCGGCGGCGATGCCCACCCGTGCCGCCACTGCCTCCGGCGCGTAGTCGGGCGAGAGGTAGCGTTCCGCCAGATGCTGGAACACGGTGCGGTTGCCCGCGTGGGTGCCGCCCAGATCGGGCCGCACGCCCTTGGTGTCGAACGGCGTCAGCACCCCGTCCGCCGCCATCACGAGCGGCTTGCCGCCGTCGTCGCGCAGCAACAGCCCGTCGCTTTCCTGAACGAGGCAAGGCGCGTTGGTCCAGCGCGCGAGATAGTCGAGGTCCACCTTCCCCGCCGCCAGCAGGCAATGGATCAGCGACAGGATCAGCAGCCCGTCGGTGCCCGGCGTGATCCCGAACCACTCATCCGCGACGGCATTATAGCCCGATCGCACCGGGTTCACGCCCACCACCTTCGCACCGCGCGCCTTCAGCCTTCCGATGCCGATCTTCATCGGGTTGCTGTCGTGATCCTCCGCCACGCCGAACAGCACGAAGATCCGCGTCCGCTCCCAGTCAGGCTGGCCGAACTCCCAGAACGCGCCGCCCGTCGTGTAGATGCCCCCCGCCGCCATGTTGACGGAACAGAAGCCACCATGGGCCGCGTAGTTCGGCGTGCCGTAATTCTGCGCCCAGAAAGAGGTGAGGCTCTGGCTCTGGTCGCGCCCGGTGAAGAAGGCGAGCTTTTCCGGCGTCGTCTCGCGCAGGGGTTTCAGCCACGAGACGGCAAGCGCCAGCGCCTCGTCCCACGAGATCTCCTCGAACGCGCCCGATCCGCGTGGCCCGACCCGGCGCAATGGCGCGCGCAGCCGCGAGGGTGCCGTGACCTGCTTGATCCCCGCCGCCCCCTTGGCGCAAAGGACGCCCTTGTTCACGGGATGCGCGCGGTTGCCCTCGATATAGGTCACGCGGCCGGATTTCAGATGCACGTCGATCCCGCAGCGGCAGGCGCACATGTAGCATGTCGTCTGCCGCACCTCGTCGGAGAGGTCGGGCGACAGGTCGATCCGGGGCTCCTGTCCCATCGGTCAGCGCGCCCTTCCGGTCATGCGATCGCAGGCGTCAGGCAAAGACCCGCCCCAGCGCGCCGTCGATGGCGTCGGTGATCTGGTCGATGTCGTCCGGCGTGGCGATCAGCGCGGGCGAGAGGCAGAGCGTGTTGTTGAGCCCGGTGAGGCTCCGGTTCGTCATGCCGATGATGACGCCCTGGGCCATGCAGTCCGCGACCACGGCGGCGACCATCTTCTCGGGCGCAGGCTCCTTCGTGTCCCGGTCCGCCACCAGTTCCGCGCCGCAGAAGAGACCCTTGCCCCGCACGTCGCCCACCGCTTTGTGCTTGTCCATCAGCCCGTGCAGGTTGCCCATCATCCGCTCACCCATCGCGAGTGTGTTCTCCAGCAGGTTCTCGTCCTCCAGTATCCGCAGATTCTCCAGCGCCGCCGCGGGGCCCGCCGTGCAGCCGCCGAAGGTAGAGATATCGCGGAAATAGCTCATCGGGTCGGAGGCGTCGTCCTTGAACTTCTCGAACACGGCTTCCGTCGTCACCATGCAGGAGATCGCGGCATAGCCCGAGGCCACACCTTTCGCCATGGTGACGAAATCGGGCTCGATGCCATAATTCTGGTAGCCGAACCACGTCCCGGTCCGGCCCATGCCGCAGACCACCTCGTCGATATGGATCAGGATGTCGTGCTTTCTGCAGATTTCCTGCACCCGCTCCCAGTAGCCCTCCGGCGGCACGATGACGCCGCCGCCGGCCGTCACCGGCTCCAGACAGATCGCGCCGACCGTATCGGGGCCTTCGCGCAGGATCACCTCCTCGATCGCGTCGGCGGCGCGGCGGCCGTAGTCGGCCCCGTCCCACTGCGCACGATATTCGAGGCAGTGCGGGACCTCGACGAAGCCCGGCACGAAGGGGCCATACTGGTCGTTGCGCTCGTTCTGACCGCCCGCCGACATGGCAGCGATGGTGGAGCCGTGGTAGTCGCGGTTTCGAAACAGGATCTTCGACTTGCGCCCGCCGTGGTGGCGGTGGGAGATCTGGCGCACCATCTTCCAGACCTTCTCGTTCGCCTCCGACCCCGAGCTTGCGTAATAGACCCGGCTCAGGCCCGGCATCTTTTCGATCAGCCGCTCCGCGAACCGCGCGCCGGGGACCGAGCCCATGGAGCCGCCGAAAAAGTTCATCTTCACCAATTGATCGCGCACCGCGTTGGCAATGCTTTCGCGCCCGTAACCCACGTTGACCGTCCAGACCCCGCCGGAGACGGCATCGACATGCTCGCGCCCGCGTGCATCCCAGACCCGCAGGCCGCGCCCTTCCACGATCATGCGGGGGTCGATCGTCTCGTAATGCTTGTGCTGGCTCAGATGGTGCCAGATGTGGGCCCGGTCGGCCTCGACCACGCCGGAGATGTCGTTGGTGTAGGCCTTGGTATCCATAGGGGGCACCCATGCTGCTGGAGTGGGGGGGGCGGACCCTGCCGCCCGGCGCGAACCTCGCACCATATCACAGCGAAACGGACCGCTTTGCAAGGCATCGCGGTCCGGTGCGGGCGCCTCGCGTCCGGGGAAAGTTGCGCTTGCATGAAAGTGCCCCTTCATGGAAGGTGCATCGACATAAAAACAGGGAGAGAACCATGAAGACGCCATATCTGAAGGCGCTGGGTGCAGGCGCGGTCTTCGGCCTGATGTCCGCCACCGGGGCGCTGGCCGCGACCCAGTGCATCGCGCCCTCGAACCCCGGCGGCGGCTGGGATTTCACCTGCCGCCAGATCGCCAACATCATGTACGAGATCAAGGTCATCGACGCGCCGATGCAGGTCACCAACATGAACGGCGCGGGTGGCGGCGTCGCGTTTCTCAGCGTCGTGGCGGACCACAACAAGGACGCGGAGCTGATCGTCGCGGCCTCCTCTGCCACCACCACGCGGCTGGCGCAGAACGCCTATGCCGGGATGACGGCCGACAAGGTGCGCTTCGTGGGTGCCATCGGGGCCGATCCGGGCGTGATCGTCGTCGCCAAGGACAGTCCCTACAAGACGTTGAAGGACATGGTCGAGGCGATCAAGAAGGACCCGGGGTCGGTCGCGTTCGCCGGCGGCTCCGCCGTGGGCGGGTTCGACCATCTGAAGCCTCTGGAGATCATGAAGGCCGCGGGCTTCGAGGATATCCGCAAGATCAAGTATATCGGCGTCGACAACGGTGCCGACGCGATCACCCAGACCATCGGCGGCTTCGCGCAGGCGATGACGGGCGACCTGTCGGAAACGGTGGGCTTTCTGAAATCCGGCGACATCCGTGCGCTGGCCGTGCTGACCGAGGACCGCGTGCCGGGCTTCGAGGATATCCCCACCGCCAAGGAACAGGGCTACGACGTTGTGGCCGTGAACTGGCGCGGCGCCTACGTGCCCAAGGGCATCTCGGACGCCGAGTTCGAGGTCTGGGCCGACCGCCTGCAGAAGGTCGCGGACAGCGACCAGTGGAAGGCCGCGATGAAGGCCAACGGTCTCGCACCCTTTACCAAGGTCGGCGACGATTTCCAGCAGTGGGTCAACAAGGACGTGGCCAAGATCACCGCGCTGTCGAAGGAAATCGGGGTCATCCAGTAAATGCGCGGCGACCGGATTTTCGGTCTCCTGATGATCGTGCTGGCGCTGGGGTATATCCTCAGCGCCCACACCATCCGGACCAGCTTCATCACCGACCCGATCGGGCCGCGGACGTTTCCCTACATCGTGGCCGGGCTGACCATCCTTTGCGCGCTCGCCATGATCCTGAAGCCCGACCCGGACGCGCACTGGCCCGCGGGGCCCATGCTGCTGAAGCTGGGGGCGGCGCTTCTCGTGCTTATCGCCTATGCCTACACGATCCGCTCGCTCGGCTTCGTCATTCCGACGGCGATCGCCTCGGCGATCCTGAGCTACCAGATCTCACCGCGTCCCATGCCCGCGCTCTTGACTGGCATCGGGCTTGCCATCGGGCTTTTTGTGCTGTTCCGCTACGGTCTCGGCCTCGGGCTCAAGGGCCTGCCGCCCGCGTTGATGCGCTGAGGGGCCGGCGATGGACATGAACATCCTCTCCCACCTGGCCGACGGCTTTTCCATCGCGCTGTCGCCGTGGACGCTGATGCTGGCCTTCATCGGCTGCTTCGTCGGCACCATTATCGGCGCTCTTCCGGGCCTCGGGCCGTCGAACGGGGTGGCGCTGCTGATCCCGATCTCCTTCTCCATGGGGTTCGACGCAATCTCGGCGCTGGTTCTGCTTACCTCGGTCTATTACGGCGCGATGTATGGCGGGCGGATTTCCTCGATCCTTCTGAACATCCCCGGCGACGAGCCTGCGATGATGACCACGCTCGACGGCTATCCGATGGCCAAGAACGGTCAGGCGGGGGAGGCGCTGGTCGTGTCCGGCGTGGCGAGCTTCGTCGGCTCCTTCATCGCCACCATCGGCCTGGCGTTGCTGGCGCCGCTGCTGGCGCGGGTCGCCTTCAGCTTCGGGCCGGCGGAGTATTTTGCGCTCTACATGCTCGCCTTCTGCACGCTGGGCGGGATGGGGTCGAACAATCAGGCGAAGTCGGCGATGGCCGCGTGCATCGGTCTGGCGCTCGCGATGATCGGGCTGGACAAGACCACCGGGATGCCGCGCTTCACGTTCGGCGAGTTGCACCTGATGGACGGGATCGACTTCCTCGTGGCCATCGTCGGCCTTTTCGCGGTGTCGGAGGTGTTCAACTTCATCGAGACGCATGGCCGCGACAGCGCCATCGGCGTGAAGCTGGGCAAGCTCTCGATCCCATGGAAGATGCTGAACCTGACGAAATGGACCATGCTGCGCGGGACAGGTGTGGGTTTCGTCGCGGGCATCCTGCCGGGGGCGGGGGCCTCGCTCGGCTCCTTCCTCGCCTACATGGCGGAAAAGTCGATCGCCAAGGACAAGGATACCTTCGGCACCGGCAATCCCAAGGGCGTCGCGGCACCGGAGGCGGGCAACAACGCGGCCGCGGGCGGTGCGCTGATCCCGATGCTGACGCTGGGTGTGCCGGGATCGGGGACGACGGCGGTGCTTCTGGCGCTGCTCCTCACGCTCAACATAACGCCGGGGCCGCTCCTGTTCACCGAGCGGCCTGATGTGGTCTGGTCGCTTATCGCGGCGCTCTTCATCGCCAACATCATGCTTCTGATCATGAACGTGCCGATGGTGCGGATCTTCGTGCGGGTGCTTCAGGTGCCATCCTGGGTGCTGCTGCCCGGCGTGACCATGATCGCTTTCGTCGGCATCTTCTCCCTCACCGGGTCAAGCTTTGACATGCTGATGATGGTGGCGTTCGGGGTGCTGGGCTTCATCTGCCGCAAGCTCGACATCCCGACAGTGCCGATCATCCTCGGCATCCTTCTGGGCAACGCGATGGAGGATAACCTGCGCCGCGCGATGGTGCTGTCGAACGGAGACTGGAGCTATCTCTTTTCCTCCCCCATCGCGATCGGGCTCTGGATCTGCGCCGCACTTGGCTTCCTCGCGCCGATCTTCCTGCGAACGTTTCTGGCCAAGCCGCCGCAGCCCGTGACCCTGCCCGTGGACAGCGACGACTGAGACATGGCCACCCGCGTGTTGATCCCGTCCGGTGTCCTGGGCCTTACCTTCGACCACGCGGCGCTGGCGCGGGGGCTCGCGAACCGGCCCGACATCATCGCCATCGATGGCGGCTCCACCGACAGCGGGCCATTCTCGCTCGGCACCGGCACGTCGAAATACGCCCGCGCGGTGACGAAGTCGGACTGGCGCGAACTGATGCTCGCCCGGGCGGAGGCGGGCGTGCCGCTGGTCATCGGAACGGCGGGCACCTGCGGCACCGACAGCACGGTGGACTGGATGCACGCCATCACGGTGGAGATCGCGGCGGAACTGGGCCAGCGTCTCCGAATCGCACGGCTCTATTCGGGGCAGGACCCGGGCGACGTGGCGCGGGCGCTGGATGCGGGCCGCATCCAGCCCCTTCCCGGCGCGCCCGCGATGCCGGACCCCCGCACGCTCACCAACATCGTGGCGCTTGCGGGGGTGGAGCAGGTTCAGGCCGCGCTCGCCACCGGGGCGGATATCGTGATCGCGGGGCGCACCACGGACACGGCGATCATCGCGGCCCTGCCCCTCGCGCGCGGGGACCATGCCGGGGCCGCGTGGCACGGCGCCAAGATCGGCGAATGCGGGGCGCTCTGTTCCACC
>JBBSVE010000167.1:0-6427 GCA_038233815.1 Rhodobacterales bacterium | reverse complement strand
TCGTCGCCCCGATGCAGTGCAGCTCTCCCCGTGCCAGCGCCGGCTTGATGAGGTTCGCCGCATCCATCGCGCCGTCGGCCTTGCCCGCGCCCACCAGCGTGTGCATCTCGTCGATGAAGAGGATGACCTCGCCCGCCGCGGCCTCAATTTCCTTCAGAATGGCTTTCAGACGCTCCTCGAACTCGCCGCGATATTTGGCGCCCGCGATCAGCGCCCCCATGTCGAGCGCCATCAGCCGCTTGTTGCGCAGGGATTCCGGCACGTCGCCGCTGACGATCCGCAGGGCGAGGCCTTCCGCGATGGCGGTCTTGCCGACGCCGGGCTCGCCGATCAGGACGGGGTTGTTCTTGGTGCGACGCGACAGCACCTGCATCGCACGGCGGATCTCCTCGTCGCGGCCGATGATCGGGTCGATCTTGCCGTCGGCGGCCGCCTCCGTCAGGTCGCGGGCATATTTCTTGAGCGCCTCATAGCCATCCTCGGCACTGGCCGAATCGGCGGTGCGGCCTTTGCGGATGTCGTTGATCGCGGAGTTGAGCGCCTGCGCCGTAACCGATCCCGCCGCCAGCGCGTCGCGCGCGCCGGTGTTGACCATGGCCAGCGCCGTCAGGATACGTTCCACCGGGACGAAACTGTCGCCGGCTTTTGTGGCCAGCTTCTCCGCCTCGTCCAGAACCCGCGCGACTGCGGGGTCGGTGTAGGGTTGCCCGTCGCCGGAGACCTTGGGCAGCTTGCCCAGTGCCAGATCGACGGCCTGCACCACCCGGTCCGGAGCGCCACCGGCCTTGCGGATCAGGTTCGCGGCCATGCCCTGATCGTCGTCCATCAGGGCCTTCAGAAGGTGGTCGGGGACCAGCCTCTGATGGCCGTCCCGCGCCGCGATGATCTGGGCCGCGTTCAGAAAACCGCGCGACCGTTCAGTGAATTTCTCGATGTTCATGGATCCGTCCTTGTTCTGGCACCGCAGGTAAAGACGCCCGGTTCCGGCACGTCGGGTCGCGGCCTGACGTCTAGATGGGATCGGTCCTCGCAGGGTGCAAGTCGCGCGGGCGGGTGACGATGCACCCGCCGAAACCCCGGCCCCGTCAAGGTTTCATGCATCATTATCTGCAAGGATCGTGGAACCGGACCTTTGCGCCACACGTTTCTGACACGAGGTTCGATGCACCGAACCCTCAGAGGATGATGAAGATGGCCCTGATTGCGACCCGCATTTCCGATTTCATTCAGATCATCGCCGATCGGCTTGCCGCATTCGGAACCCGTGAGGAGCTCATCCCCATTCGGGTGACTGCAAACAGCCGAAGGCCTGCCGTTTTCCACAGGCCCCGCCAGTCCGAAAGGTAAGCCGATGAGCTTTCGAATTCTCTCCGCCACCGTCGAGCATGCTCGCTATGCGCGTGACTTCGGTCAGGTCGAGGCGCTTGTGAGCTTTCTGGTCAAAGACGATCAGCGCCCCGTTCCGCATCGCGTTGCAATCCGCACCTGCGAGAACGCGACGGGCGACCTCCCGCTGCGCCAGCGCCTTGTTGCTTCTGCCCGCGTGATGCTGGAGCGGCGCGTGCCTATTGTCCAACGCGTTGTGCTCAGCCGGGCCGCTTAGTGACGAGCAGGGTCGGAGGCCGGATCGACTCGGCTGCGGCAAACAGGCTGAAGGTCTGGTTTGCATAGTTTACAACGCCTGACAGTTTCTCAAGATAGGCGTCTAGGGCCGATGTGCGTCCCGCTTCTACCAGTTGGATCGGCCGTTCAGGCGCAGTCGCCTCGAATTGCACGTAAAACAGCGGCTCGCCCCGCTTCAGGATGATGTCGCTCTCTGTATCGTGCCATTCGAAGGCCCACATCACGGGTCGGGGCCATACCGAGATCGGGAACCGGCCCCCGAAGATCGTTCCGGGCAGCGGTTGCTTGCGGTAATGTGCAAAGGTGCCGATCTGTGTCAGATACACCGGCTCGTCGGCGATGAAGCAGTATGGCAGGGTCAATTGGATCGTGGGCCGGTCGGCAGAACGCCATTCCGGTTCGTTCACCAGCGTCAGGATCTCACCCAGCTTTGAGGCCCGCACGGGAGAGGCAACGCCGGCGCGGTTCACCAGATGTGGCTTGCCCTTCGCATCCCGGCCGAACCCGACATGGATGTCGTAGGGGCATTTCACCACGAAATATCGGCTTTCCATCTGGATCACCGCGGGACAGCGCGCGGCGGATTTGGCATGCGTCCGGTTGGTCTGGCGCACCATCAGCCGCTCCGGCGGGTCGAAGAGAACGGCACCCTTGTCGCGGATCAGGAACCATCCCACCGTGACGGGACCGGAGCCCTGCGCCCCACCGGGCGGGTCGAGATGAATATGGAACTGCATAGGGACCCCCCGGCGTTTTGCGGACGAGTGGAGCGTGCGCCGGTGGAAGTGTCAATCTGCGGTTGAGGAGCGGGCGGCTTGACAGGACGCCCCCGGCGGCTCACGTCCCGGCGGGGCTCGCGATGGGGGATGGCAATGGATGACAGGCTGATCGTGGCGCTCGACGTGCCGAATGTGGTTCAAGGGCTGGCGCTGGCGGACCGGATCGGGGACGCCTGCGGGTTCTACAAGATCGGGCTCGGGATGCTGACCGGCGGTGGCTTCGCGCTGGCCAATGAGTTGAAGCAGGAGCGGGGCAAGCGGGTGTTTCTGGACCTCAAGCTCTTCGATATCGGGGCCACGGTAGAGGCGGCGGTTCGGGGAATCGCGACGCATGGTCTCGATTTCCTGACGGTGCACGGCGATCCGCAGGTGGTGGCGGCGGCGATGGAGGGGGCGGCGGGAACGGGGACGCGCATTCTCGCCGTGACGGTGCTGACCTCGCTCGACCGCGCGGACCTCGACGCGAACATGATCCGGGCGGGCGATCTGGCAGAGATCACGCTGGAACGCGCCCGCCGCGCTCTGGAAGCCGGGGCGGACGGCGTGATCGCGAGCCCGCTGGAGGCGGCGGCGATCCGTGCGCTGCCGGAGGCGTCGGGCCGGCTGATCGTGACGCCGGGGGTGCGGCCGGACGGGTCCACCTCGGGCGACCAGAAGCGGGTCGCAACGCCGCGGCGCGCGCTGGCGGACGGGGCGGATCATATCGTCGTCGGGCGGCCAGTATGGCAGGCCGCCGATCCGCAGGCGACGGCGCGGGCGATCCTGGCGGAGCTGCCGCCGCGAAATAGCGGTGGATAACCCGGAAAAGGCCACCTTCACCCGGTAGCAAGCGAGGGCGCATCGGCTTAGAATGTTCCTTGTTCGTTCCATTCCGGCCACGCATCATGTCTTTCGTCGAACTGTCCGCCCTGTCCAATTTCACCTTCCTGCGGGGCGCGTCCCATGCGGAGGAAATGATGCATCAGGCCGCGGCCTTCGCGATGCCTGCCCTTGCCATCGCGGACGAAAACTCTGTCGCGGGAATCGTGCGCGCGCACGGCGAGGCGCGGGAGATTGCGCGAAAGGAGGGTCACGCCCCGCGCCTCATTCCGGCAGCCCGTCTGGTGACGACGGGCGGCTTTACCGTAACCGTCCTGCCGCAGGACCGCGCGGGATGGGGGCGGCTTTGCCGTCTGCTGACGCTGGGACGGACGCGGGCGCCGAAGGGGGCGTGCGATCTGGGGGCTGAGGATCTTCGGGACTGGGGCGCGGGGCTCACGTTCCTGCTCCATCCGCCTTCGGGCGGGGCGGTGCCGCATCCGGCCCGGCCCGGCCGCCACGCGGGCGCGTGGATGGCGGAGGCGGAGGCCCTCGCACAAGCCTTTCCCGGTCATGTGCATCTGCTGATGGCGCCGATCTACGACGGGCGGGACCGGCGCAGGTTCGACCGTCTCGCGCGGCTGGCGGGCGCGCTGGGCATCGCCACCGTCGCCTCCGCGCTGCCCGCGATGCATTGCGCCGCACGACGCCGTCTGGCCGACGTGCTGAGCGCGATCCGGCTGGGCGTCACGGTCCACGACCTCGGCCGCCGCGCGATGCCCCATGCCGAACAGCGCCTGCGCTCAGAGGCGGAGATGCTGCGCCTCTTTCCCGGCCATGAGGATGCGGTGCATCGCAGCGGAGAGATTGCTGCGGGGCTGACGTTCAGCCTCGACGCGCTGCGCTATGAATATCCTTCGGAGACCTCGGCTGGGGAGACGACAATTGGGCGTCTGGCCCGGCTGACGGCGGAGGGGCTGGCCTGGCGCTATCCGGCGGGGGTGCCGCAAAAGGCCCGCGCGCAGGCCGATCACGAGCTGGAGCTGATCGGCAAGCTGGGCTACGCGCCCTATTTCCTCACCGTCAACGACATCGTGGCGTTCGCGCGGGGGCGCGGCATCCTCTGTCAGGGGCGCGGCTCGGCGGCCAATTCGGTGGTCTGCTACGTGCTGGGCGTCACCTCCGTCTCCCCCGAGATCGGGACCATGGTGTTCGAGCGGTTCGTGTCGGAGGCCCGCAACGAGCCCCCCGACATCGACGTCGATTTCGAACATGAGCGGCGCGAGGAGGTGATCCAGCACATCTATGCCCGCTACGGCCGTCACCGTGCGGGCCTCTGCGCCACCGTGATCCATTACCGCGGCAAGCGCGCGATCCGCGAGGTTGGCCGCGCGATGGGGCTTTCGGAGGATACGCTGTCGGCCATGTCCTCCCAGATCTGGGGCTTCGGCAGCAGCGGCGGGATGACCGACGAACGCCTGCGCGAGATCGGGCTCGACCCCACCGACCGGCGCTTTGCCAAGGCACTGGCGCTGATCGAGGAGATCCAGGGCTTTCCGCGCCACCTCAGCCAGCATGTCGGCGGCTTCATCATCACCGAAGGGCGGCTGGATGAGCTGGTCCCGATCGAGAATGCGGCGATGGAGGACCGCACCGTCATCTGCTGGGACAAGGATGATATCGACGCGCTGGGCATCCTGAAGGTCGATATTCTGGCGCTGGGGATGCTGACCTGCATCCGGAAGGCCTTCGACCTCTTGGAGACGCACCACCACACGCGCTACAGCCTCGCCACCCTGCCGCAGGAGGATCCCGCGACCTACGACATGCTCTGCCGTGCGGATAGTCTGGGGGTCTTTCAGGTGGAATCACGCGCACAGATGAACTTCCTGCCCCGGATGAAGCCGCGCACCTTCTACGATCTGGTGATCGAGGTCGCGATCATCCGGCCCGGCCCGATTCAGGGCGACATGCTGCATCCCTACCTGCGCCGGAGAAACGGGCAGGAGGTGGTCAAGTTTCCGTCCGACGCGCTGGGCAAGGTCTTGGGCAAGACGCTCGGCGTGCCGCTCTTTCAGGAGCAGGCGATGCAGATCGCGATCATCGGCGCGGGCTTCACGCCGCTGGAGGCCGACCGGCTGCGCCGCGCGCTCGCCACCTTCAAGAAGCATGGCAACGTGACCGAACTGAAGGATCGCTTCCTGTCGGGCATGAAGGCCAACGGCTATGACGACGCCTTTTCGGAGCGGTGTTTCGCGCAGATCGAGGGCTTCGGCAGCTATGGCTTCCCCGAGAGCCATGCGGCGAGTTTCGCCTTTCTCGTTTATGCGTCGAGCTGGATCAAGAAGCACCATCCCGGCATCTTCGCCTGCGCGCTTCTCAACTCGCAGCCGATGGGGTTCTATGCGCCCGCGCAGATCGTGCGGGACGCGCGTGAACATGGCGTGCGCGTGCTGCCGCCCTGCATCAACCGCAGCCACTGGGATTGCGTGATGGAGCCGGACGGGCGGGGCGCCCTGTCGCTCCGCCTTGGGTTCCGCCAGATCAAGGGCGTGCCGGAGGAGGAGGCGATGTGGGTCGTGGCTGCGCGCGGCAACGGCTATGTCGCGGTGGCCGACGTGGCGCGGCGCGCGGGTCTGGGGTCCGCCACGATCACCCGGCTGGCGGAGGCGGACTGTTTCGCGGGCCTTGGCGCCGGACGGCGAGCTGCCCTCTGGGCCGCGAAGGCGCTGGCGCCGGGCCCCGTCCTGCCGCTTTTTTCCGGCGACATGGACGGCGAGGTGCTGCACGAGCCTGCCGTCACCTTCCGCGAGATGACGGAGGGCGAGGCGGTGGTGGAGGACTACGTCGCCATGCGCCTGACGCTGCGGAGCCATCCGATGGCGCTCCTGCGCCATATCGTGACGCCCGCGGCCGCCTAAAGTGCCGAGCCTGAAATCTGAGTCGATGGGATTCCTCTGATCTCGATTTTGTAATTCATCCTGTTTGGGAGGATGGATCATGCCAGCCGCTTTACCAATGGCGGTTCGAGCGCGGTTTCAGGCGTATGTCGAGGAGGGTTTGAGTGGACATGCGGCGGCAGCGTGTCTGAAGCTTTCGGCGGCCACTGGCGTTTGCTGGCCTGGTCGGATCCGTGAGCGCGGTGATGTCACGCCGGATGTCCAGGGGCGGCCACGAGATCTTGGCAAGCTCGCACCTCACCGCGGGTTTCTGGAAGAATTGTTCGC
>JBBSVE010000166.1:0-6429 GCA_038233815.1 Rhodobacterales bacterium | reverse complement strand
GTGCGGCAGAATGAGCCGTCCGGGCGTCAGCCTGCGTTGTGCGTCACGGTCCAGCGTGCGCCAGCGGGCATGGGTCTCCGCATCCGGCAGCACGTGGTCGCCCAGCGCCAGCAGGTCGAGATCCAGCGTGCGCCCCGCCCAGCGCGCCGCCCGCGTCCGGGCGAACCGCGCCTCGATGGCGTGGAGTGTGGCGAGGATCTCCTGCGGCGCTACGTCGCCCTCTGCCCGCGCGGCGGCATTGATGTAGTCCGGCCCTGCACCCAGGGGCATGCAGGGCGTGGCGTAGAAGCGGCTGACCCACAATCGCCCGATGCCGCTGTCCTCGATGGCCTGACATGCGGCACGCAGCGTCTCCTCCGGCGTCGAGACGCGGGCGGCACCCTCGATGGGCAGGTTGGCACCCAGAGCGATCAGGATCACGGGCAATCGCGCCTCCGCACACTATCTGTTGCGCACGGTCCCGCTTGAACTCCCCCCCCTGCGACGAATAGGTGGAGGGTTCGTGGCACCGGGACGTCCGTTCCGGCGGGGCGGGACATTTCACTGCAAGTCATTGTCATCTGAAGGGACTGCACATGTTTTACAAGGACGAACGGCTCGCGCTGTTCATCGACGGCTCCAACCTCTATGCCGCCGCCAAGGCACTGGGGTTCGACATCGACTACAAGCTCCTGCGCAACGAGTTCATGCGGCGCGGCAAACTGCTCCGCGCGTTCTACTATACCGCGCTCTTGGAGAATGACGATTATTCCCCGATCCGCCCGCTGGTCGACTGGCTTCATTACAACGGCTACAGCATGGTGACCAAGCCGGCCAAGGAATATACCGACAGCCAAGGCCGCCGGAAGGTCAAGGGCAACATGGATATCGAGCTTGCCGTCGACGCGATGGAGCTTGCGGGCCGGATGGACCACGCGGTCCTCTTCTCCGGTGACGGGGATTTCCGGCCGCTGGTCGAAAGCCTTCAGCGGCAGGGGGTCCGGGTTTCGGTCGTGTCCACCATCCGGTCGCAGCCGCCGATGATCGCGGACGAATTGCGTCGACAGGCGGACAATTTCATCGAACTCGATGAGTTGCGCGACGTGATCGGCCGCCCACCCCGCGAACCGCGGGTGGAGCGTGAGGACGTGGCGACGGCCGAGGCGAAATAGGCCACCGTCGGGTTTGACCGCGCTCCGGCCGGGCCCTACTCTTGCTCCGCGCCCGTTGTAAGGAGAGCCCAATGTCGCTGCCCCCGCTCACGATCTACCTCGCCGCCCCGCGCGGGTTCTGCGCCGGCGTCGACCGGGCGATCAAGATCGTGGAGTTGGCGCTCGCGAAATGGGGCGCGCCGGTCTATGTGCGCCACGAGATCGTGCACAACCGCTACGTGGTCGACGACCTGCGTGCCAAGGGGGCGGTCTTCGTCGAAGATCTGGCCGACTGCCCCGACGACCGGCCGGTGATCTTCTCCGCCCACGGGGTGCCGAAGTCGGTGCCCGCGGCAGCGGCGGCGCGCGGGATGATCGCGGTGGACGCGACCTGCCCCCTGGTCACCAAGGTCCATTCGGAGGCGGCGCGCCATGCGGCGACGGGCCTCCAGATGGTGATGATCGGCCATGCGGGCCACCCCGAGACGGTCGGAACCATGGGCCAGTTGCCCGACGGGGAGGTGCTGCTGGTGGAGACGGCGGGGGATGTGGCGACGCTTGTCGTGCGCGATCCCGCCCGGCTGGCGTTCATCACCCAGACCACGCTGTCGGTGGACGATACCGCCGACATCGTGGCGGCGCTGAAGGCGCGATTTCCCGCTATAGAGGGCCCCGCGAAGGAGGATATCTGCTACGCCACCACCAACCGGCAGGCGGCGGTGAAGGCGGTGGCGGCGCGCATCGACGCGCTTCTGGTGATCGGGGCGCCGAACTCCTCCAACTCCCAGCGGCTGGTGGAGGTCGGGCGCGCGGCGGGTTGCGGCTATGCCCAGCTCGTGCAGCGCGCGACGGACATCGACTGGCGCGCGCTTTCGGGGATCCGCGCGATCGGCATCACCGCCGGGGCCAGCGCGCCGGAGGTTCTGGTGGAGGAGGTGGTCGCCGCCTTCCGGGACCGCTTTGCCGTCACGGTGGAGACGGTGGAGACCGCACGCGAACAGGTGGAGTTCAAGGTGCCGCGTCAGGTGCGGGACGTGGCGTGACAGAACTGAGGCGCGTGCCGCCATTGGCGCTGGCCCTCGGGCTGGCCGGGCTGTTCCCGTTCCTCTGGAGCGCGCTGACCGAGCTTTGGGAGCCTGCCTCCGCGCTGACGCTCCGCACCATCGGGCCACGGTTCATCGGGCCTTACGTCGGGCTCGCCTACGGAACGGTGATCCTGTCGTTCATGTCCGGCGTGCTCTGGGGCTTCACCGCGCGGGCGGAGCGGTCGGCAGGGTTCGGCTATGCGCTGTCGGTGATCCCGGCGCTCTGGGCGTTCATCATGGTGGGCGGCGGGCCGGTGTCGGCGGCGATCAACCTGATGGCGGGGTTTGCGGCGCTGTTGGGCCTCGACTACGCCTTCCAGCGTTGGGGACTAGCGCCGGGCTGGTGGTTGCCGTTCCGGGTCATGCTGACGGTCGTGGTGCTGGCGTGCCTTGCCGTCACCGCGTTCGGTTGACGCGTCGGCGCGGGCTCCGTAAGCCGTCGGCAATCAGGATCGGAAAGATGCCATGCCAGACTTGTTCGCCTATACCGACGGGGCCTGTTCGGGAAATCCCGGCCCGGGGGGCTGGGGCGTCCTGATGCTCGCGCGTGAGGGCGACCGGGTGGTGCGGGAGCGGGAGCTTTCCGGCGGCGAGGGTCTGACCACCAACAACCGGATGGAGCTGATGGCCGCGATCTCCGCGCTTGAGGCGCTGAACGGCGGGGCGGAGATCGTGGTCATCACCGACAGCGCCTACGTCAAGAACGGCATCACGGAATGGCTCGCGGGGTGGAAGCGCAAGGGCTGGAAGACGGCCGCCGGACCGGCGGTGAAGAACGTCGACCTCTGGCAGCGGCTCGATGCCGCACAGGCCCGCCACAAGGTCACATGGCGCTGGATCAAGGGCCATGCCGGACATGCCGAGAATGAGCGCGCGGATGCCTTGGCGCGGGCCGGGATGGCGCCTTTCAAGGGCTGAGGGACCTGCCCGTCATGTCAGCCGGTCCGGCAGGTCCGCGCCGCGCAAAAAACCCGCCGCATCCGTTGCGCGCTTGCCCTCGCGCTGGAGCGACGTGATCTCCACCGCTCCGTTGCCGCAGGCGATGGTGAGGCCGTGGAGCTTCGTCCCCGCCGGCCCTTCCCCTTCGGCCATGCGGCTGGAGAGGAGCTTGATCCGGTCGCCCCCCGCCATGCACCACGCGCCGGGAAAGGGGGAGAGGCCGCGGATCTGGCGGTCGACCTCCGCCGCGGGGCGGGTCCAATCAATCCGCGCCTCCTCCTTGCCGATCTTGGCGGCATAGGTGACGCCCGCCTCCGGCTGCGGCACCGGCGCGATGTCGGACAGGCGGTCAATGGCATCGAGGATCAGCGCGGCCCCCATCGCCGACAGGCGGTCGTGGAGCGTGGCGGTGGTGTCCTCAGGCCCGATCGGCGTCGGTTCGGACGCAAGCACCGGCCCGGTGTCGAGACCCGCCTCCATCGCCATGATGGAGATGCCGGTCGCCGCATCGCCCGCCATGATCGCCCGGTGGATCGGCGCCGCACCGCGCCAGCGCGGCAGCAGCGAGGCATGGACGTTGAGACAGCCGAGCCTCGGGGCATCGAGCGCCGCTTGCGGCAGGATCAACCCGTAGGCCACCACGACGGCGAGGTCGGGACCAAGCGCCGCGAGGGCCGCAAGCGCCACCTCGCTTCGCAACGACACCGGATGGCGCACCGGGATGCCCAGAGCCTCGGCCTGCGACTGGACCGGGCCCGGGCGCAGGTGCTGGCCCCGGCCCGACGGGCGGGGCGGTTGGGTGTAGGCGGCGATAATGTCGTGCCGTGCGGCGAGCGCGGTCAGGACCGGAACCGCAAACGCCGGCGTGCCCATGAACACGATCCTCACCCGGCGCCCTGACGTTTTTTTGCGCGCGCGAGCAGCATCTGGCGCTTCAGGGGCGAGAGGCGGTCGAAATACATCCGCCCGTCCAGATGGTCGATCTGATGCTGGACGCTGGTGGCCCAGAGATGGACGAAATCACGCTCCTCCACCACGCCCGCTTCATTCAGGAACCGGACCGTCACGGCGCGGGGACGGGAAATGCGCGCGGAGACGCCGGGGAGGTTGGGGGACGCCTCCTCATGCGCGCGGGGTTCCACCGAGGCATGGAGCACCTCCGGGTTGGCCAGCAGCACCGCGCCGTTCCGGTTGGCCGAGCAGTCCACCACCGCGAGGCGCAGCATCACGCCGATCTGGGGCGCGGCCAGTCCGTAGCCCGGCATCGCCTCCATCGTGTCGACCATGTCGGCCCAGTGGGCGCGGACCGTATCGGTGATCTCCACCACCGGGGCGGCGGGGGTTCGCAGGCGCCGATCGGGCCACATCAGGACCGGCCGGATCATCCGCCGTCGCGCGCCATCTCGCGCTTCAGCTTGGCCATCTTGCGGGTGATCATCTGGCGCTTCAGCGGGCCGATATGGTCGATGAAGAGCTTGCCGTTGAGATGATCGATCTCGTGCTGGACACAGGTGGCCCAAAGGCCCTCGAACGTCTCCTCCCGCGCGGCGCCGTCGAGATCGGTCCAGCGCACGGTGACGCGCGCGGGGCGGGTGACCTCGGCGTAATGCTCCGGGATCGACAGGCAGCCCTCGTCATAGACCGAGACATCCTCCGACACCCACGCGATCTCGGGGTCGATCAGGGCCAGAGGACGCGGGTCGACGGCGGGGTCCTTGACGCAGTCCATCACCAATAGGCGGCGCATCACCCCCACCTGCGGCGCGGCAAGGCCGACCCCCGGGGCGTCATACATCGTGGCCAGCATGTCGGCGGCGAGCGTGCGGATCTCCCCCGTGACAGCGCCCACGGGCTCGCACAGCTTCTTCAGCCTTGGGTCGGGATGGAGGAGGATGGGACGGATCATGCGGAGCGATCTAGGGAATCGGAGGCGCACGCGCAATCCCGTGCGGCGGCGCTTGCGCGACCGCGATTGTGACCGTGACATCAAAACGCTGGCCCGCAGAGGGGTGCGGCGCTAGCCTGCGCCCAAAGGCGAGGGCAAGCGATGGATTTCGACGAGGATATCGACCGGGTCGGCACCCATTCGGTGAAATGGGACGCGATGGAGAAGCTCTACGGCGTATCGCCGGACAGCGGTATCTCCATGTGGGTCGCCGATATGGACTTCCGGCCGCCGCAAGCGGTGCAGGACGCGCTGGAGACGATGACGGCGCATGGTATCTACGGCTATTTCGGCGACGATGCCGCCTATCTGGATGCGATCCGCTGGTGGATGAAGGAGCGTCACCGCTGGGACGTGCAGGCGGACTGGATCTTCACCACCCATGGCCTCGTGAACGGAACCGGGCTTTGCGTCGATGCCTTCACCGCCCCGGGCGACGGCGTGATCCTGACGACGCCGGTCTATCACGCATTTGCGCGGGTCATCGCGGCGGCGGGGCGGGAGGTGGTGGAATGCCCGCTGACCGACCGGAACGGCCGCGCGACGATGGATTTCGACGCATGGGACCGCCAGATGACCGGGCGGGAGCGGATGTTCATTCTCTGCTCACCGCATAACCCGGGTGGGCAGGTCTGGACGCAGGAGGAGTTGCAGGGCGTCGCGGATTTCTGCGTTCGCCACGATCTGATCCTCGTGTCCGACGAGATTCACCACGACCTCGTCTTCCCGGGCGAGACGCATACCGTGATGGCCAGGGCCGTGCCCGAAATTTCGGACCGACTGGTGATGATGACGGCCACCACCAAGACCTTCAACATCGCGGGCTGCCATACCGGAAACGTCATCATCGCGGACCCCAAGCTGCGCGCGGCCTTCGCCAAGCGGATGGCGGCACTGGGTCTGTCGCCCAATTCCTTCGGCATGCACATGGTGGCTGGGGCCTATTCCCCGGCGGGGGCCGCATGGCTCGACGCGCTGATGGCCTATCTGGAGGAGAACCGCCGGATCTTCGACTCACGCGTCAACGCGATCCCGGGGCTGCGGTCGGCGCCGTTGCAGGCAACCTATCTGGCATGGGTCGATTTCTCCGGCACCGGCATGACGCCTGCGGAGTTCAAGGCGCGCATACAGGACGGTGCGAAGATCGCGGCCAACCACGGCGAGACCTTCGGGCAGGGCGGAGAGAGTTTCATGCGCTTCAACCTCGCGACACCCCGGGCGCGGGTGGAGGAGGCGGTGGCGCGTCTGGCGTTCGCCTTCGGGGATCTCCAATAGAGGCTGGCGACCGGGACGGAGGCTGCCGCCTCGGGTGGCATCGAGCCACCGCTCG
>JBBSVE010000165.1:0-6433 GCA_038233815.1 Rhodobacterales bacterium | reverse complement strand
CGGTTCGTCGATTTAACCGGCATCCGCCAGCACCTGGCGCCATTCTACAGCTCCACCGGGCGGCCGTCGATTGATCCCGAGTTGATGATCCGCATGCTCCTGGTCGGTTACATCATGGGCATCCGGTCCGAACGCCGGCTCTGCGAAGAGGTTCATCTCAACCTCGCCTATCGCTGGTTCTGCCGCCTTGATCTGACCGTCCCGGTGCCAGATCATTCAACCTTCTCCAAGAACCGCCACGGTTGTTTCCGCGACAGCGACCTGCTGCGGTGCCTGTTCGAGACGGTGGTGGCGCGGTGCATCGCGGAGGGTTTGGCGAGCGGTCAGCGCCTCGCCGCGGATGCCAGCATCATTCAGGCTGACGCGAACCGGCAGAACTCGACGCCGAAGTCGGACTGGCAGCCGGGCAGTATCGATTTTGACGACGCGCCCCGGGCTGTCAGGGAATACCTTGAAACGCTCAATAACGCTGCCTTCGGAGCCGCGAGCCCTGTGGAGCCGAAGTTTACGTCGCATTCCGATCCCGCCTCGCAATAGACGGGGGCTCGGGGCGGACCGGCCTACTTTGCCTATTCCACCAATTACCTGATCGACACCGATAACGGCGTGATCCTCGACGTGGAGGCCACCCGGTCGATCCGTCAGGCCGAAGTCGGATCGGTGCAGACCATGATTGACCGGGTGAACGATACCTTCGGCCTCATCCCGGAACGGCTGATCGCAGACACCGCCTACGGCACCGGTGCCATGTTGGACTGGCTGGACCAGGGGCGCGGCATTGCACCCCATATCCCGGTGGTGGACAAGTCGGGGCGCAGGGACGGAACATTCGAGCGCGCTGAGTTTACCTATGAAGCCGAGGCCGACGCCTACACATGTCCGGGCGGCAAGGCGTTGAAGCAAAGCCGTCGGGCCTTCACGAAGCCCCGCGAGAAGAAACCGGACGAGGATGGCATGCTCCGCTACCGGGCCAGCAAGGCCGGTTGCGATGCCTGCGCGTTGAAGGCACGCTGCTGCCCGAAGGAGCCCGCGCGCAAGATCCTCCGATCGATCTTCGAGCCATCACGGGATCGGGCCTGTGCGATCGCCCGGACCGCCGACGACGCCATCTCCTGCAAACTCCGGAAAAAGGTGGAGATGCTGTTCGCGCATTTGAAGCGCATCCTCGGCCTGAGCCGCCTCCGATTGCGGGGCCCGAACGGCGCAAGAGACGAATTCCACCTTGCAGCCACCGCCCAGAACCTTCGGAAGCTCGCAAAGCTCCTTCCAATCCCGGAAATGGCCTGCTGAGGCAGGTCAGGCGCAAGCGCCGCCAAAGTCGAAACGACGGCAACGCGGCCGCTGAGCCGAGTTTGTCAACGGAATACGCCTGTGGGTGCCCTTCACCTCGCGGGCGCAGCTAAAGTCCGCTTTCCTGAAGGTTTTTCGATGCGGGCCGCGGCGCAACATTGGCGGCCGGGCGGTAGCGGCCCGCGTTGACAAACCTCGGAAGGAGGAAGCCGCGGGGGTCGGGGATCAGGCTATGGGGAATTCGTGCGGACGATTGGAGCGGCGGCGGCATCCGGGGTGCGGCTGATGGCGAGCCAGGTGCCTGATACGGTCGCAAACCCGGTTGATGATCTCCACAAGCCTGTGCGTTTTATAGTTATTGCCCCCTCGCTCTGCGATGGAAACAGATGAGCACAAGCTGTTCGGGCCGGGTCAGCGGGCTGTAGCCGGTGGTGTTCCGTTATGGATGACAGGCGACATGTCATGCGGCCTGCTCCCTCGGTGGCGCGCGGGTCATCGGTGTCTGCCCGCGCCTGAAGATCTCGATGATGCGCATGGGGCCGCCGCAACAGGGGCACGGTTCGCGCAGTGTGAGTGGGGAGATCTCAGTCTGTGCTTCGGGCGCGGCGACCTGTTCGGGCTGCTGGACACAGAGCAAGGCGCGGACCTTGGTGATGTTGGCCTTGCGTGTAGAACTGGCCAGCAAGCCGTGATGCTGGATGCGGTGGAAGCCATCGGGCAGAACATGGATCAGGAACCTGCGGATGAACTCGGGCGTGGCCATCCGCATGACCTTTTGCCGGTCGCCGGATCTGACGCGGTAGTCCTTCCAGCGGAACGCCACGGTATCGGCATCCGCGCTGATCAGGCGCGCGTTGGAAATGGCGACGCGGTGCGTGTAGCGGCTCAGATAGGCCAACACCGCCTCTGGCCCGCCGAAGGGCGGCTTGGCATAGACCACCCATTCGGATTTGCGGAACGGGGCGAGCCAGGATGCAAGGGCGTTCATTTGCGCCAGCCGTTCGAGATTGCCATAGAAGGCCAACTGACCGGCCCGGTGCAGATCCACCAGCCCTTCCAGAAACAGGCGTCGGAACAATCGCGACAGAACCCGCACATGCAAAAAGAACCCGGGGCGGCAGGCGACCCACTTCGTGCCATCGGGCGACAGGCCGCCGCCGGGCACGATCATGTGGACGTGCGGATGATGGGTCAGCGCCGAGCCCCAGGTGTGCAATACGCTGGTCATCCCCACCCGCGCGCCCATGCGTTTGGGATCGACGGCGATGGTCATCACCGTTTCCGCCGAAGCCTTGAACAGCAGACCGTAGACCGCCCGCTTGGTCCAGAAGGCGATCTGCGCGATCTCCGACGGCAGTGTGAAGACCACGTGGAAATACTCGCCCGGCAGAAGATCGTCCTCACGCGCCGCCATCCAGTCCTGCGCCGCCGGTCCCTGGCACTTCGGGCAATGCCGATTTTTTGCAGGAGTTGTAGGCGATATGGTGGTGGCCGAATTTTGCGCACCCGGCCACATGCCCGCCGGGCGCCTCGGTCCGGCAGGCCTCTATCGCCGACATCACCTTGAGCTGGGAGAGGCTGACATGCCCCGCGTTGGCCTGACGCCACGCAGGACCATGGGCACGGAAAATGTCAGCAATCTCCAGCCTTGGCCGGGACACCGGCCTCGGGGGCTACTCCAGTCCTCGTCGGAGGGTCTCGTCCTGAAGCAGCTTCATCTGCTCGAAGGGGCTGACCGTGCCGCGGATCGTCTTGGTCGCCACATGGGTGTAGCGTGCCGTCGTCGTCAACTTGGCATGCCCGAGCAGTACCTGAATTACCCGCACGTCCGTGTTGGCCTCGAGCAGATGGGTTGCGAAGCTGTGCCGCAGCGTGTGCAATGTCGCGGCCTTCTTGATGCCCGCCATATGTTTGGCCGAGGTGAATGCCCGGTTCAACTGACGCGGCGAAAGCGGGGTGATCTTCGGCTTGCCCGGAAACAACCAGCCTTCAGGACGGGACTCGCGCCAATAGTCTCGCAACAGGTTCAGCAGACTGGGCAAGACCATGGCCTTGCGGTCACGACCGCCCCAGCCGTCATTGACATGGATCAGCATCCGGTCACTGTCGATATCCTTGACCTCCAGGTTGCAGATCTGGGACGCACGCAGCCCGGCTCCGTAGCCGATCCCGAGCGCTGCGCGATTCTTGAGCCCCGGACCCGGCACGGCGGCCATGAGATCAGCCACCTCCTCGACGCTCAGGACAACGGGCAACCTCCGGGGATTGCGGTGAAACTGCATGAAGTGCTTTATCTCGTCGCGTCCGCACGTGACACCGAAGAAGAACCGCAGCGAGATGATGCGCACGTTGAAGGTGCTGGCTGTCACCCCCTCTTGCGTCATCTTGAGCTGGTATGAGCGCAGATCCTCCGGCGTGGCGGTGTCCGGCGGCGGCCCGAGGAAGGACGCGAAATGCTTCACATTCCGGATGTGGGACTTCTGGGTCTTCTCGCACAACCCGCGGATGTTCATGTCCTCGATCATCCGCTGGCGCAGCGGGGTGGTGTTCTTCTCCTCCATGGGAACCTCCTGTCTGACGGTGGGAAAGAGCCTAATCGTCAGCCCAAAAAGCCCGGCCAGATAGAAAAACGTTGAAATGGCCGGCAAACGCCAGCCACGGGCGCCATTGCCGCGGAGCGGCTTAGTCCTTCCGCCCGAGATGACATCTGCTGCGCTTTTGTAATCGCAGCGGACGACATGAAAGTTCGCACAGAGGATCTCAACACAGATTGCAGCAAATGACGCCTCCCCCGCCCTCTTGGCATTCCTGTTAGCCGGATCGAATGGGGGTTTCCTGACAACGTTTTAACGGGCCTGAACGACCGAAATGGGAGCACATAGCTGACCAACGCAACTGTGGATAAATTCAGCGAAAAAGGCGCAAACGGTGTCAGCGTAGGTTGGTCTAATCCGCGGCCTCGGCGAGGGTCCGGCATAATGGACGCGGCGCTGGAAATCTAAGCTCAACCACAAAGATCAGCCCCGTGCCGCTGCGGATAATCTGCGTGCCTTCGCACTCTGAATATTTCGTCTTGACCCTGCCGCGCCGCTCATCGACTGCTCTGCTACTGGGAGGCAAATATATTGAGCACAAGTTCCGATACGGCGCAGGGGTCGTCGTGGCGCGAGTTCCTTGCCGACGCCTCTGTCGCCTCGATTTCACTGGTCTGCATGGCGGTTTGGCTGCACGCGGCGGACAGTCTAGTGGTGGCGACGATGCTGCCGCGGATCGTTTCCGACATCGGCGGCGCGGCCTATGTCGGCTGGTCGGTGTCGCTTTACCAGATTGGCTCGATCGTCCTCGGAGCAGCCAGTGCACTGGTGACGTTGCGCTTCGGGCTGCGACTGCCGATGAGTGTTGCGGCCCTAACCTTCGGTCTTGGCTGCGCGATCAGCGCCATGGCCCCATCGATGGGGGTGGTTCTTATCGGCCGCACCCTACAGGGCCTCGGTGGAGGCGGCCTAGTCTCGATGTCCTTCATCGCTGTCAGCCTGCTGTTTGAAAGGCGCCACGTCGCACGGGCAATGGGAGCGATCTCCGCACTCTGGGGCGTCTCGGCCTTTCTCGGGCCGTTGCTGGGCGGGCTGTTTGTCAAATATGCAACCTGGCGCATCGGCTTCTGGTTCTTTGCAGCTGAGGCGATGGTGCTGGCAGGGCTAATCCTGTGGACCGCACCGCGTCACCAGCGGGCGGGCAGCGCGGGCCGCTTGCCGGTGGTACGCCTCGCGCTCCTATCGGCGGGCGTGGTGCTGGTGTCTGAGGCCGGTGTGATCGTCGCGCCGCTCAGAACCGGAGCGCTAGTCCTCGCCGGTCTGGCCTGCCTTGCGCTGTTCTTTTTAAGCGATGCCCGAGCGAACGTCAGCAGACTGCTGCCGCGCGGGCCGCTGGACCTTCGGCACCCGACCGGAGCGGCGTTGGTGATGATCTTGGCAATGTCTATGGCGACCATTGCTGCCACCGCCTACGGCCCGATCCTGCTCGTTCGAATCCACGGACTCACCGCGCTAGAGGCCGGATACATCATCGCCGCCGGTTCGATCGGCTGGACCCTAATGGCGATCCTGGTTTCGGGTGCGCCCGAACGGCTGGACCGAGCTCTGATCGCCACCGGAATGAGTATTGTAGCGCTTGGGCTAGTCCTGATGGTCTGGGCGATGCCATCGGGATCGCTCTGGCTAATCGCCTTGGCGATGGCCGCCACGGGTGGAGGCTTCGGGCTATCTTGGACTTTCATCCTGCGCCGCTCGACCGCGTTTTCTGATGATGACGAAATTCTGCGCATTGCCGGTGCGATCCCAGTGCTGCAGAGGCTGGGCTATGCCCTCGGCGCCGCCGTCATGGGCATCGTCGCCAATGCCAGCGGATTCCTGTCGATGCAAACACCCGCAGACGGGGCGCATGCAGCCCGGGCGATCTTCCTCGCCTGTCTCGTCCCAGCAGCGCTGGCACTCATCGCGATGACGGGTCTTATTCGCCGGTAGTCAGCCTTTCGAGTGGATCCGTGCGAAACGCATCCACTGTTGGATCAGCTCAGGTAATTGCTTACTCTTATCCCTCCGTGGGACAGTGACTCTTGCCATCATGCAGCAGAGGGGAGCGGGTCGGTACCCTCGCTCAGAATGGCGAGATACTTCCGGTAGCTGAAAACGCGCCCGCGTTTGCGGCCAGTAACTTCTTCGACGATGCTTAACCGCTCCAGATCGGCAAGCGCTGCGTTGACTGTTGGAGCCGAAAGACCGGTCTCGTCGGGCTGATTGATGAAGCCGTACTGGCCAATATGGCCTTGGCTGACAAATTCGAGGTCCGGTTTAATATAGATTGTCGGGATCGGTCCTTGTCTGGATACGTAGATCTGAGCCGCTTCCAGCAGGGGATTACGAACCTTCTGACCAATGCGGCAAAATTTCCCAACAAAAATAGTACGATCGATGTCGTTGTCGAAGCGCTCCGAAACGCAGTCCAGGTCTTAGTCGTCAATGAGGGCAGCGGCATACCGGATGCCTTTCGCGACCCTATATTCAAACCCTTTTCGCAGGCCGTGCCTTCGATGACACGCGCAAATGGCGGGACGGATCTGGGTCTTAATATCACAAAGCAGATT
>JBBSVE010000164.1:0-6464 GCA_038233815.1 Rhodobacterales bacterium | reverse complement strand
GGCTATCTTCTCGAAGGTGTTAAGGAATATCCCGTCTGGTGAGGCTGACGAATCTTTCCCGAATGAGATACGGGTTCTTGATCCACGGCACCCGCTTTATGGGCAATCATTCCGGGTAATGGGTCGATTGCCCTATCGTGGAGGCAATTTTCTACCATCCTACGAGGTCGAATACCGCGAAGGTGTCACTTTGCTTGTACCGGTGGCCGCAACTGAGTGCCATACGCTTCCCGACACCCCCACCAAACTGAGCATAGAAGCTTTGCTCGATCTACTAAATGTGGTAGATTGTCTTGATAATGATGAGCACAGAACCCAAAGTTCTCTGGTCGACCCTGCCGCCGACGCTTCGACGACAGATCGTCGGCGATCTTGCCGCAGTTCTGGCGGAGGTCTCATATGATGTCCGAGTTGATCCAGCCGACGCATCTGAAGCGCAAGGCCGTTGTCTACATCCGGCAGTCAACGCCGCACCAGGTCGTGAGCAATCAGGAGAGTCTGCGGCTCCAGTACGCGCTTCGCCAGCGCGCCGGTGAGCTTGGATGGCATCAGGCCGATATCGACGTGATCGACGCCGATTTGGGCCTGAGCGGCGCCTCTGCGGCGCATCGCAGCGGTTTTAAGGAATTGGTCGGCCGGGTTGGGCTCAGCGAGGTGGGGCTTATCCTGTCAATCGACGTGACACGTCTCGCCCGCAACTGTTCTGATTGGTATCCACTTCTGGATATCTGCGGGCTGCGAGAGTGTCTCATCGCTGATCGCGATGGCGTCTACGATCCCGGCAGCGCCAACGGGCGCCTGCTTCTTGGCCTGAAAGGAACCATATCCGAACTGGAGCTGCATACGATCCGCAGCCGCTTGACAGCAGGCCTGATCGCAAAGGCGAAGCGCGGTGAACTTGCGCTTAACTTGCCTGTCGGTCTCGTACGGGACCCCAGCGGTGTCGTGCTCAAGGAACCGAACATAGCCGTTCAGGAACGGCTCAGCCTTATTTTTGAACTCTTTCTGAAGGCTCGCACCGTTGCAAAGGTTATGCGCATGCTGAACGACCGTGGTCTCGATCTGCCACGTCGTGACCGGCATGGCGAACTGCGCTGGACGCGAGCAACCGTCTCAGCTGTTTCGAGTATTCTAAAGAACCCTGCTTATGCGGGCGCTTTCGTTTACGGCCGGACCCGTATTCGCGCGGCCTGCGAGGATCGTTGCTCGGCAAAGGTAGCAAAACCGATCGAAGAATGGCGTATCGTCGTAAAGGATCGATATCCGGCCTATATCGATTGGCCGACGTATGAGAATATCCGTGGCATCGTGAGCGACAATCGGGCTGAATACATGCGCACCAAGACAAGAGGTGCTCCGCGCGACGACGAACTCCTGCTGCACGGGATCGCGTGGTGCGCCCACTGCGGCCACAAAATGTACGTTCGTTACAAGGGGGGCGGTGAATATGTTTGCAACCACTTACGCACCCATTCGGGATTGCCCACTTGCCAGCACATCCGGGCGACACAGGTGGACGCCGCCGTGGCCGACGCATTCCTGACTGCGCTGGCGCCTGTAGAACTCGATGCATTGTCGCGAGCCCGTAGGACCCAGAGCCAAGTCGACGCAGCGCTACGTGCAAACGCTGAACGCGAAGTCGAGCGAACGCGATACGCAGCCGCTTTAGCAGAACGGCAATTCAATCGTGTCGATCCAGACAACCGTCTCGTTGCCGCTGAACTTGAACGCCGCTGGGAGGCCGCACTTGTGGAAGCTCGAGCAGCCGAGGCTGCGCTGGTCGTGCAGTCTGCGTCACGACCGGCCCAGCAGGTCGCGATGGGCAAGGCCCTCAACAGCAAGGTCGTGGCTCTTGCTGGTCGTCTGCCCCAAATCTGGGCAGACCCGGCCACCACGGATGCGCATCGCAAGGCGCTGTTGCGCTGCCTGGTCGAGAAGGTGGTTCTGGACCGGGGGACCTGCGACATCGCGCTGGCCCGGATCGTATGGCGCGGCGGCGCAGTGACCGATCTCGACGTAAAAATGCGGGTGAATTCGGTCGCCAAACTTACCCGTGGCAAAGAAATGTATGAACGGACACTCGATCTTGCGCGAGCCGGGGTGCCCGATGATGAGATAGCCAAGGGACTCACGCGCGAAGGGCACCGCTCGCCCAATTGCGCGGACAAGGTTCTGCCTGTCACCGTTCAACGCATCCGATTGGCGGCAGGCATCAAAGTCGCGGTCCAGCGCAACATATGGTGCCACAATCCTGACCTGCTCACCGCAAACGAATTTGCCTCCAAGCTCGGCATCCCGGTCAACTGGCTATATGTGCAGATCCGAAAGAAACATTTGCTGATCGATCGCCAGCCAAGTGGGGCCTATCTGTTTCCCGACACGCCAGAGGCCCTGAAGAAGGTCCGCAGCCTTTGTAACCACACTATTTCCAGCCTGGATTTAAGAATCAATCAGCCTGACAAGGAGGGGCATCAACATAAGTAATCGCTCGAAGGGATCGACTGGCGGACCCCACAAAAGACCTGGCGACCGTTGGTCGCGGAATAGGGATAAATCCCAACAAAACATGGGTTCTGACGCTATTTTACGTTCCCTGCTATGGGGCGATCTGGTAAAGGTTGTCCCATGCTGGAGGCCTTCAAATCCCTGCTTGAAGACCCTGACGAGCTGCTATAGCGCGACAATTTGAGTGAGAGGTTCCAGAGCCGTGTAACGGAGCCTTGGACCGTATCGTCAAGACCCTCTCTTTGTAAGGTTACTCATCCTCGTCGGTACCCATGTTCTTGTGATGCTGGGTTATGGCCTCCTCCACATCATCGTAGTAGGTTAGCTTGCCGTTCTCGAGCACGGCGCCCGCGGTGCAGAACTTGCGCAGCTGGGCCGTGGAATGGGTGACGAAGACCGCTCCTGCGCCCTTCATGCGGTTGATGAAGGCGATGCGGCTCTTGCGCTTGAAGGCCGCGTCGCCGACGGCCGTCACCTCGTCCACCAGATAGGTGTCGAACGGGATCCCGATCGAGATCCCGAAGGCCAGCCGGGATTTCATACCTGACGAATAGTTGCGTACCGGCGCATGGAAATGGCCGCCGAGCTCTGCGAAATCCCTGACGAAGTCCAGCAGTTCCTCGGTATCGACACCGTAGATGCGGGCCACGAACTTGGTGTTCTGCGCGCCAGTCATCTGCCGGTTGAAGCTGCCGGCGAAGCCGACGGGCCATGACACGGTTCCCGTCGTCTCGATCGTGCCGCTGTCGGGCCTGGCGGTGCCGCCGATCATATCCATCAGCGTGGACTTGCCCGCGCCGTTGCGCCCCAGCAGGCCCACCGCCTTGCCGGACGGAAAGGTTGTCGAGACATCGTCGAGGATGATCTTGCGTTCCTCTGGCGTAGCGAATGTCTTGGTGACGTTCCGGAACCGGATCATCCGCTATCTCCGGTCCCGCAGGGCATAGTAGACTAGGCAGGCGATGGACCAGATCAGCAGACTGAACAACGCGATCAGGCCCAGGATCAGGCCGCGCTGCGGGTATTCCGACTTCTCGGCCAGGGTGGGCGTGATGTAGGCCGCCAGATAGAGGCTTTGCCGGTTGGCCGCGGCACGGGACGCATCCAGGGCGTGCAGCGCCGCCGCATAGGCGGTTTCCGCATATTCGCGTTCCACCGTGAGTCGTTCGAAATCCGAGATGGTCTGGGCGTATTCCACGCCGTCCTCGCCGCCGCCGCCCTTGCCGAACTTCTGCCGCTCGGTGGCGATCAGCGACTCGATGACCTCGAGTCTGCGGCGGGCCTGATCGAGGCGCGGATCGGTGCTGCTGGCTGTCTCCCGCAGCTGCTCGAACTCGATAAGCGCGTTGGCCTGCTGGGTCTGCAGGGTGCTGAGCAGGCCCATCTGGGTCTGGATGTCCGCGTTGGGATCGACGATCTGGTTGGCCAGCCGGAACGCGGTCAGCGCCTCTCGCGCCGCCTTGAGCCGTTCGAGCGCAAGGTCCAGATCCTGCTGGGCGTAGCGGGTCGAGTCGTTTCGGGCGACATCCGACAGCGCGTTGATCATGCGTGAGCTCTCGGAGTAGATTTCTTCGGCGATCTGCCGCGCGTCGGCGGGGTCGAAGGCCAACACCGTCAGCTCCGTCAGGCCCGTGATATTGTCGTAGGAGACCCGGACCATGCGCTGCCAGTACTCGGTCAGATCCTCGATCGTGCCGTCGGTGTGATAGCTCAGCAGCGGATCGGTGTCGGCGTGGCTGCTATACATCCGTTCCAGGTCGAGCCTGGCGCCCACCTTGCGCACGATCTCCTGCGAGCGGATGAACTCGTAGAGGATGGTCGCGTCGCTGGAACTGCCGCCGCCGCCCAGGCTCGCGCTCAGGCCGCCCAGGATGTCGCTTGCGCTGGCCCCGTCCTCGGAGCGGACGGTGAACCCCAGCGTGGAGGCATACTGATCGGCTGCGCGGGTGTAGAGGTAGAACCCCGAGGCCAGGATCGGCAAGAGGACCATCATGACAAAGCTGACGGCCAGCACCCTGTGGCGCCGCCGGCCGCGCGTGGGACCGGCAAAGGGGGCGGCTTCGTGCGGGGCGCGGCGCTGGGACGTGCGGTTGTCGTCGGTGGTGGTGTCTGTCATTGCGGTCTCTTCCCGTGCCGTGGCTGCTTTTGTCTACCCTGCCACTTGCAATGGTGCCATGCGCATCGCACGGCAGAATATCTGGCCCGCACCGCAGCGAACCCCGGACGTCGATGCGCGGACACGGGCCGCATGACGTTGTTCCGAAAGCGCTGCCGCCCGGCGACGCGCGACACGCGGCTATCCGCCATTTCATCGCGATGTGGTGCATATGTCCGCGAGGTTTGATATGCAACAGATATAACTGACGCAGAACGCGCGATCTCTGATACGTTTCAATCTGATACGTTTCAAAGGGTACTTGTCGTCGTCGTCGGCGGTTTCATCGGCCGCAAGGTCGTTGCGGCCTTTCTTGCCGCGGACGCGCAGGTCCATGTGCTCGACATGATGCCGGCCGACCGGAACGACGTGGAATGGACCGTCGGGTCCGTGTCGGATCCGTCGCTGGTCGCCGCGACCGCTAGCGACTGCGACACCGTCATCTTCCTGGCCAACTCCAGCCTGCCCGGATCGTCGCAGGCGAATCTGTCGGCCGAGATCGGGTTGCATGTCCTGGTGTCGATCGCCGCCGCCGAGACCTGCAGCAGCGTCGGGGTGAAGACCTTCGTCTTCGCCTCGTCGGGGGCACCGTCTATGGCCATTCCCCCGCACCGGGAATCGGCCTGTCGGAAGGCGATCCGACCCGGCCGATCAATGCCTACGGCGTGTCGAAACTGTCCATCGAGCATTACCTGCGCCTGCTGTCGGACCTGCGCCCGATGCGTACCGTGTCGCTGCGGATATCGAACCCCTACGGCGAGGGTCAGCGCGCCGCGCGGGGTCAGGGCATCATCGCCGCCGCCATGCAGCATACCGTCGCCGGAACGCCGATGACGATCTGGGGCGACGGCACCGCGGAACGCGACTTCCTGCATGTCGTGGACGTGGCGCAGGCCTTCGTCGCCGCCGCTGGGTATCGCGGCGCCGAGAATGTGTTCAACATCGGGTCCGGCACCAGTCTGAGCCTGCGTGACACGCTTGACGCGGCGCAGACCGCCACCGGCTCGAGATCGGCCTTGCACGGCGCGAACTGGGCTGGACGAGGGGCTACGCCGCACGGCGGCTTGGTGGTCGATCTTGCGCAACTGATCGCTGGGACAGGATCACCGGGATGGAGGCTGCGGCCGTAGGCGTCGCCGCAGCGCGCGCAGGGGAGAGGCGAGACGCCATGGCAGGCTGGTCCTGATTTCGTCCAGCCGGCGCTCGGCCAGGATCCTGGCGCGTGTGGCCTTCTGTTCGCGGACCTGCGCGGCCGCCAGATCGGACTCGAGCTCGAGGACCATGCGCTGCAGTGTCGCCAGTTCCGCGTGGTGCCGGGCCAGATCCGCGCGCAGCCGTTCGATCTGCGCGGTCTGACCCGTCCCGATGGTCCGGGTAGGCTGGGTATTATCCGACATTGCGGGTCTCCTTCAACAGGCCACCCAGGATGTCGGACAACTGCGCCGCCCCCCGGGCCGGATCATGTGCTGCGACAACGGCTTGCCGCGCAGCCTCGCCGGTCCGGCGCAGCGCCGCCGGATCCTGCAAGAGGTCTCGCAGACGGTCGGCCCAGTCCTTCAGGTCGGGAACCAGATACCCCGTCACGCCGTCATCGATCATCACGCGCAGGGCGGGCAGGTTGCTGCCCAGTGTCGGAACGCTTTGGCAGGCCGCCTCCAGGACGGGTGTCGCGGGGCAGGCCGCGTTGAAGGCCGTCGCCTCGAGCGGCATGAGGTTGAGGTCCATGCCGGCCAGGAACGTCTGGCGCGTGCGTTCGGGCATCGCCCTGTGCCAGCGCACCTGGCCCTCCGGCAGGTCGATCGCC
>JBBSVE010000163.1:0-6522 GCA_038233815.1 Rhodobacterales bacterium | reverse complement strand
TCAGGTGGCAGAGTTCCAGGTTCGTGTTGCCGTCCTGAACGGCTACACCGCGCTCGGCATCCCCGTCACAAAGGTCGTGGGGTAAGTCGGTCCAGGAGAAGGGGCAGTCCGGCCGTCAGCCTATTTGTGCAACAAAGCCGCATGCAGGTCCAAAGGCCGCAACAAGCACTACGCCTATTATGTCTGTGATACGCCAACCTGCGCCGCCAAGCGCAAATCGATCTCGAGTGCAAAGATCGAAGAGGGAGCAGAAGGCATCCTGCGCTCGCTACAGCCAGCCGGACAGCTCTTTGCTATGGGCGATGTTTGTGGATATTTGGAATGCTCGCCTCTCTGAGGCGGAAAACGCACGCGCTAGCCTGACAAGCCAGATCAAGGATATGGAAAAGCAGATTGAATCACTTCTGGATCGCATCGTGGATGCGACCAGCTCTTCTGTGATCAGCGCCTATGAAACCCGCATCGACAAGCTGGAGCGCCAGAAGATAACGCTGCTCGATCAGGCGGATCGCAGCAAGCCACGCGGACACCTGGACGATTTTATCGAGCCAGCCTTGGCGTTCCTCGTAAGCCCTTTTAGTCTTTATCCAAAATAAGCTTTGCTATGCGCCAGACAGTGCTGCGTTTGGCCTTAACCGAGCCTTTGCGCTACTGCCGGACTGAAGGTTATCGAACCGCTAATTTTACCTTTTCATTCAACGTGTTAGTGAGAATTTCTACGCAAAACAGCGAGATGGTGGGCGACCCTGGAATCGAACCAGGCACGAGTCGCCTCGGCGGAGTTACAGTCCGCTGCCGCACCTTGCAGCACGTCGCCCACTGGGGTCGCTGATTAGCCATCGGTCCCGGACGGGTCAAGCGCAAAGCAGGCAGGGTGCCCCCCCTTGCGGCGGGCGCGGTGCGACCGCATGATCGGGCCAACCCCCCGCGCGAGGATATCATGAACAACGAGAAACCCGCCTGGGTCATCGACAAGGAACGCAACCGACGCAAAGCGGCGGCGGAGACGGTCTGGCTTTTCGGGCTCCACGCGGTGCGGGATGCGCTGTCCAACCCGCGGCGGGAGAAGCTGCGCCTGATCCTCACGAAAAACGCGGCCGACCGGATCGGCGACGCGGTGGCACAGTCAGGGATCGAGCCGGAAATCGTCGATCCGCGCCGGTTCGAGGCCCCGCTCGACGAAGGCTCGGTCCATCAGGGTGCGGCGCTGGAGGCCAAGCCCCTGCACTGGGGAAGCCTCGATGAGGTCTGCATCTCGGGGCCCGGGGCGCCTCTGGTGGTGGTTCTGGACCGGGTGACCGACCCGCACAACGTGGGCGCCGTCCTGCGCTCCGCGGAGGTGTTCGGCGCGCGTGCGGTGATCGCGCCGCAGCGCCATTCCGCGCCGGAGACGGGAGCGCTGGCCAAGACCGCCTCGGGCGCGCTGGAGCGGCAGCCCTATTTACGGGTCGTCAACCTGTCGGACGCGATGGAGGCGCTGCGGGGCATGGGCTACGTGTTGATCGGCCTCGACGGCGCGGCTGAGATGACGCTCGCCCACGGTCTGGCGCAGGCGGGGACGCGGCCGGTGGCGCTGATCCTCGGCGCGGAGGGGCCGGGAATGCGGGACAAGACGCGTGAGACCTGCGACCATCTGGTGCGCGTTCCGGCAGCAGGTGCATTCGGGTCGCTCAACGTCTCGAACGCCGCAGCCGTGGCGCTTTACGCCGCCACCAATCGCTGACGAATCACGATATCGCGAGCCAGTCTTTTTTGGGCGAAGATCCTGCCCACATCCCTTGCATGGCTTCGGGACCGGAACCCCCGAATGTCCCTTTACTGTCCCTCGTTCCACGACTGGCGCCCGGCCTTTCAGGCTTGGGCGCCTTTTTCTGCCGCACCTCAGCCCGGATCCCGCGCCCGCCCGGCCTTTTCCGCGATCCCCGACGTGCCTTCGCGGCGGCTGAGTTCAGCCTCCACGTCGGCCAGCGTCACCCCGCGCGCGGCGAGCATGACCAGCAGGTGATAGAGCACGTCCGCCGCCTCCGCCGTCAGGGCCGCCGCGTCACCCTTCACCGCCTCGACGATCGCCTCCACCGCCTCCTCGCCGAACTTCCGCGCGCAGGTCTCCGGACCCTTGGCGAGCAAAGCCGCGGTCCAGGATGAGGCCGGATCGGCCCCGCGCCGGGACTCTATGGTCGCTGCGAGCCGATCCAGCGCCGTCATGTGAGCCTCATCGGGATACCGGCAGCCGCCATGTAGTCCTTGGCGCCCTGAATCGTGAAGGCGCCGAAATGAAAGATCGAGGCGGCAAGCACCGCGGATGCGCCGCCAAGGGTCACGCCCTCGACCAGATGATCCAGCGTGCCGACCCCGCCGCTCGCGATCACCGGCACCGGAACGGCGTCCGACACGGCCCGCGTCAGGGGGAGGTTGAAGCCCGCCCGCGTCCCGTCGCGGTCCATCGAGGTCAGCAGAATCTCCCCCGCGCCGTTGGCCGCCATCGTCTGCGCGAAAGCCACCGCGTCGATTCCGGTGGCGCGGCGACCGCCGTGGGTGAAGATCTCCCACCGGTCCGGGGCGACGGTGCGCGCGTCGATGGCCACCACGATGCACTGGCTTCCGAACCGGTCAGCAGCGCGCGCCACCACGTCCGGCTCCGCCACGGCGGCGGAGTTGAAGGAGACCTTATCCGCCCCCGCAAGCAGAAGCGCGCGCACGTCGTCCGGCGTGCGGACTCCGCCGCCGACGGTCAGCGGCATGAAGCACGTCTCCGCCGTGCGGGTTACCAGATCGAACATCGTGCCGCGATTTTCATGGGTGGCATGGATGTCGAGAAAGCACAGCTCATCCGCCCCGGCGGCGTCATAGGCGCGCGCCGCCTCCACCGGGTCGCCCGCATCGCGCAGGTCCACGAAGTTGACGCCCTTGACCACGCGGCCGTCGGCCACGTCGAGACAGGGGATCAGCCGGACCTTCAGCATCGCACAGTGGCCTTTCGGGTGCAGGGCTTCGCTTACCCCAACGGCGGGGCGGTATCCAGAGCGGGCGTTCCGGTATAAGGTGGACCGACATCTGCCAGAGCCCGAGGATCCCCCCATGCTGAAACCGTTCCTGATCGCCGCCGTTCTCGCCGCAACGGCCCTGCCCGCGGCGGCAAAGATCGTCCGGGTCAAAGCGGCCCAGCCGGTCGACATCACCGGCGACCAGCTCGTGGCGGCGGTGGACGAGGCCGGTGCGACCGTGGTGGCCCGCGTCGATCATTCCGATGCGGCGGCGATGGCGGGCATGACCCTCCCCCCGGAAACGGTGGTGATCTTCGGCAACGCCAAGATCGGCACGCCCGTGATGGAACAGGACCCGCTGGCGGGGCTGTTCCTTCCGCTCAAGGTGCTGATCTATGCCGATGACAAAGGGCAGGTCTGGCTCGCCTACGAGGATCCCGCCGACATGTTCGCCGGTCTCAAGGTCGATCCAAAATCGGATGCGGTCAAGAAGATGAGTGACGCACTGGCAAAGCTCACCGCCACGGCGGCGGAGTAGGCTCAGCCCAGAGCCGCCAGCGCCGCACCGAGGTCGATCGCCCCGTCATAGAGCGCGCGGCCCGAGATCGCGCCCGCGATTACGCCGGTATCGCGCAGCGCCGTCAGGTCGGACACTGATGAAACCCCGCCGCTCGCGATCACCGGAATGCGGACCGCGCGGGCCAGCGCTTCGGTCGCGACGACATTGGGGCCGCCCATCGCCCCGTCGCGGTCGATGTCGGTGTAGATCAGCGCTGCCACGCCCGCATCCTCGAACCGGCGCGCGAGGGTGATGGCGTCAAGCCCGGTCTCCTCCGCCCAGCCCTTCGTCGCGACCCGACCGCCGCGCGCGTCGATCCCTACCGCAACGCGGCCCGGAAAGGCCAACGCCGCCTCGCGCACCAGATCGGGCCGCTCCACCGCGACCGTGCCGAGGATCACCCGCGCGATCCCGCGCGAGAGCCAGTGCTTCACCGTCGCCATGTCCCGGATCCCGCCGCCAAGCTGGCACGGCACCGTCACCGCGCCGAGGATCGCCTCCACCGCCGCCCCGTTGACCGGACGCCCCGCGAAAGCACCGTTCAGATCGACGAGATGCAGCCACGCGCACCCGGCTTCCGCAAAGGCCCGGGCCTGCGCTGCGGGTTCGGCCCCGAACACGGTCGCCTGCGCCATGTCGCCGCGCAAGAGCCGGACGCAAGCCCCGTCCTTCAGGTCGATCGCCGGATAGAGGATCATCGCCAAAACTCCCTGATCGCGCTGCCTGAATTGTCACGGAGGCCTCCCGTTGCCAAGACCCACCGTTTCCGGGTCGCGCCCCGGTCCCGGCCTCTGCTATGCCCGGGGGCAGGGAGGCTGACGCGCATGGTGATGACCCGTAAGGACTGGCTGATGCTGACCCTGCTCTCGGTCCTCTGGGGCGGGTCGTTCCTCTTCAACGGTATCATCGTGGGGCATGTGCCCGCGCTGTCGGCGGCCTGGCTCCGGGTGACGATCGGCGCGGCGATCCTGGCACTGGTGCTCGCCGGCTCGGGCATCCCCTTTCCGCGCGGCCTCCGCGTCTGGCGACCTCTTGCGGTCATGGGCCTTTTGAACAACGCGGTGCCTTTCACCCTTTTCGTCCTGGCGCAGGGCGAGATTTCCGCCGGTCTCGCCTCGATCCTGAATGCCACGACGCCGCTCTTCACGCTGCTTGTGGCTCATCTTGCGACCGGCGACGACCGGTTGAGCGCGGCACGGATCACGGGCCTCGCCTGTGGTTTTCTGGGTGTCGTGGTGATGCTGGGCGGTGCCGCCCTCACCGCGGACAAGGGCGCTGTCGCGGCGCAGATCGCCTGCCTCTGCGCGGCACTCAGCTACGGTCTGGCCACGGTCTGGGGCCGCCGGTTCCAAGGCCTCGGCCTCGCCCCCATGACGACCGCCTTCGGCATGCTGGCCGCGTCGAGCGTGATCCTCGCGCCCTTCGCGCTGATCCTCGACCGGCCGTGGACAGCCCCCGCCCCGTCGACGGCGGTGGTGCTGGCGATCCTTGGCCTCGGCGCGCTTTCCACGGCGCTGGCCTACCGGATCTTCTTCGGCCTTCTGGCGCGGATCGGCGCGGTCAACCTGTCGCTCGTCACCTTCCTCGTCCCGATCTCCGCCATCGCCATGGGCATCGCGGTGCTGGGTGAAACCCTCGCCCTGCGTCATGTCGCGGGCTTCCTCCTCGTCGCTACGGGTCTGATCGCCATCGACGGCAGGCTCCGCGCCCGCCTCAGCCGTGCGCGACCGCCGGCAGCATGACGGCACCCGCAAACCCCGTCCGGAGGACTCGCAGCGCCGCATCCGCCATGCGATATCCCGGTCCGTGACCCAGACGCTTCTCATAGCCCTCGCGACCTTCTGCTTCGTGACCTCGGTGACGTCGGGGCCGAACAATCTTATGCTGATGACCTCCGGCGTGAATTTCGGCTTTCGCCGCACCCTGCCCCACATGCTAGGCGTGTCGTTCGGTCTGGTGCCGATGGTCCTGATCGTCGGGATGGGCCTCGCCGGGATCTTCCAGACCGAGCCGCGCGCCGTCCGCGCGCTCCAGATCGTGTCGGTCCTCTACATGCTCTGGCTCGCGGGCAAGATCGCACGCTCAGGTCCGCCCGTGCCGGGGGTCGCCAAGGCGCGACCCTTCGGGTTCCTGCAGGCCGCCGCGTTCCAGTGGGTTAACCCCAAAGCGTGGGCGATGGTGCTGACCGCGACCTCGGTCTATGCGCCCGGCCGCACGCTGGCGGCGCTCATGCTGGTGTCGGCGGTCTTCACGGCGGTGAACCTGCCGTCGATCTCGCTCTGGGTGCTGATGGGCGGGGCGATACGCCGCCTCCTCGTCCGCCCACGCTGGCGCACGCTCTTCAACTGGACGATGGCCGCCCTGTTGTTACTGTCGCTGATCCCGGTTCTGCGCATGTAGCGCCCTTTCCAAGCCCCGCCCGCCCCGCCTATAAGCCCGTGTGCCAAAAGGAACCCCCGCCCATGCGCAAGGCCAGCCAGTCCCGCACCACAAATGAAACCGCGATCGAGGTCACGCTCGACCTCGACGGCACCGGCACCTCCGACATCGAGACCGGCATCGGCTTCTTCGATCACATGCTGGACCAACTCGCCCGCCACTCGCTTATCGACCTCACCGTGCGGGCGAAGGGCGACCTTCAGATCGACGACCATCACACGGTGGAGGATGTGGGCATCGCCCTCGGTCAGGCCCTGGCCCGCGCGCTCGGCGACAAGCGCGGCATCCGGCGCTACGGGAACTTCCACCTCGCGATGGACGACGCACAGATCCGCTGCACGTTGGATCTCTCGGCGCGCCCCTTCCTCCTCTGGACCCTGCGCTTTCCGACCGAAAAAATTGGCGGTTTCGACACCGAACTGGTGCGAGAATTTTTCCAGGCGCTGTCGCAGCATGCCGGCATCACGCTGCATGTGACGAACATCTACGGCGCCAATAATCATCACATTGCCGAGACCTGCTTCAAGGCCGTGGCGCGCG
>JBBSVE010000162.1:0-6581 GCA_038233815.1 Rhodobacterales bacterium | reverse complement strand
GCGCCACGCGCGCGCACCCGGACGACCCTGAAAGAGGCCGAGCATGTGGCGCGTGACCTGATGGAGCCGCCCCCCCTCCGCCAGATGCGCCGCGATGTAGGGATACATCGCCTGCGCCACATCCTCCGCTGTCCGACTGGGCGCGTCGCCCCAAAGCCGGTCGGCGCCGAGCAGCACCCCCACCGGGTCGTGGTAGGCCGCGCGCCCCACCATCACCCCGTCGAACCCGCGCGCGATCTGGGCCTCGGCCTCCTCCAGCGAGCCGATCCCGCCGTTGAGGCTGATCGAAAGGCCGGGAAAGGCCGCCTTCATCCGCAACACCAGATCGTAGTCGAGCGGCGGCACCTCGCGGTTCTCCTTGGGCGACAGGCCCTGAAGCCATGCCTTTCGCGCATGGACGATGACATGGCGCACCCCTGCCCCGGCCATGCGGGCCAGAAAGTCGGGCAGCACCGCCTCCGGCACCTGATCGTCGACCCCGATCCGGCATTTCACCGTGACCGGCACGTCCGTCTCCCCCCGCATGGCGGTGACGCAGTCCGCGACCCTCCCCGGCTGCTTCATCAACGCCGCACCGAAGCAACCCGACTGCACGCGGTCCGACGGGCAACCGACGTTGAGGTTGATCTCATCATAGCCGAACCGTGCCGCCGCCCGGACCGCTTCCGCCAGCAATCCCGGCTGCGAGCCTCCGAGTTGCAGGGCCAGCGGATGCTCCCCGCCGTGGCCCAGAAGCCGCGTGCGGGGGCCGTGGACCACCGCCGCCGCCGTCACCATCTCGGTATAGAGCATCGCCCGACGAGACATCTGCCGGTGGAAATGCCGGCAGTGCCGGTCGGTCCAGTCCATCATCGGGGCGACCGACAAGCGGGAGGCATCGGTCATCATGGGATCGCTCATCCGGGAGGTATCGCGTTGCCGGGCGCGGTCTATCGTCTTTCCGTGGGCCGGACCAGACCTGTGGGGGCGGGTCGATCCGTCTCTGTCATTTACATCCCCCCGCCCTTCGGTAAGCTATCGGGTCAAGGCGCACCAGCGCGGCAATTTAGGGGGAGAGCGACATGGCAGACCCCGACATCGCGCTGGAGGCGAGCCACCTCACCAAGGAATTCAAGGGCTTCGTCGCGGTGAACGATGTAACCCTGCGGGTGCGGCGCGGGGCGATCCATGCGCTGATCGGACCGAACGGGGCGGGCAAGACCACCTGCTTCAACCTGCTGACCAAGTTCCTCCAGCCCACGCGCGGCACGATCCGCTACGGCGGGCGCGACATCACGCGGATGACGCCGGCGGAGGTGGCGCGGCTCGGCATGGTGCGGTCGTTCCAGATCTCCGCCGTGTTTCCCGACCTCACCGTGCTGGAGAATGTCCGCGTGGCCCTGCAACGGAAACGCGGTGAGAGCTTCGATTTCTGGCGTTCGGAGAAGACGCTGCGGCGCTATGACGAGGCCGCGCGCGGGCATCTCGACGCGGTGGGGTTGCAGGACTTTGCCCATCACCGCGCGGCGGAGCTGTCCTACGGCCGCAAGCGCGCGCTGGAGATTGCAGCCACGCTGGCGCTGAAGCCGGAGATGCTGCTGCTGGATGAGCCGATGGCCGGAATGGCGCAGGCCGATGTCGCGCGCATCTCGGACCTGATCCGGCGGGTGGCGGTGGGCCGCACCGTCCTGATGGTGGAACATAACCTTTCCGTCGTGGCGGATCTTTCCGACCGCATCACGGTGCTGGCGCGCGGCGAGATCCTGGCCGAAGGCGACTACGACACCGTCTCGAAGGACGCCGCCGTGATCGACGCCTATATCGGGGCCGGGCATGACTGAGCCGTTGCTCAGCGTCGCGGGGCTGGAGGGCTGGTATGGCGAGAGCCACGTCCTTCACGGAATCGATTTCACCGTGAGGCGGGGCGAGGTCGTCACCCTTCTGGGCCGCAACGGTGCGGGCAAGACCACGACGCTGAAGGCGATCATGGGGATGCTGCCCGCGCGCAAGGGCTCCGTCCGCTACGAGGGCACGGAGACGATCGCCCTCCAGCCCCGCCAGATCGCGCGTATGGGCATCGCCATCTGCCCGGAGGAGCGGGGGATCTTCGCCTCCCTCACGGTGGAGGAAAACCTGATGCTGCCGCCCCGCATCGCGGACGGCGGGCTGACGGTGGAGCGGATCCACACGCTTTTTCCCAACCTCAAGTTACGGCGTCGCAGTCAGGGCACGAAGCTGTCGGGGGGCGAGCAACAGATGCTCGCCATGGCGCGGATCCTGCGCACCGGCGCGAAACTCCTGCTCCTCGACGAGCCGACAGAAGGGCTGGCCCCCGTCATCGTCCAGCAGATCGGCCGCACCGTCGCGGCCCTGAAGGAGGAGGGCTTCACCATCGTCCTCGTGGAACAGAACTTCCGGTTCGCGACTTCGGTCGCCGACCGCCATGTCGTGGTCGAACAGGGGCGCGTGATCGACATGATCCCGAATACCGACATCGCAGGCGCCACGACGAAACTTCAAGCCTATCTCGGGCTTTGACACATCAGGATGGGCGCATCCGCGCCCCACACAGGGAGGAGACACCATGAAAAGATTGCTCGCACTCGGAACCGCAATCGGCGCGCTGTCGGCCGGGATGGCCGCGGCACAGGACATCACCGTGAAGCTGGGCGTGCTCAACGACCGCTCCGGCGTCTATGCGGACCTCTCGGGCGAAGGCTCGGTCATCGCGGCCAAGATGGCGGTGGAGGATTTCGATGCCGCGAACAAGGGCCTCAAGGTGGAGGTCGTGTCAGCCGATCACCAGAACAAGCCCGACATCGGCTCCAACATCGCGCGGCAGTGGTATGATCAGGACGGGGTGAACGCGATCCTCGACGTGCCGACCTCGTCCGTGGCGCTCGCCGTGGCCGACATCACCGCCGAGAAGAACGGCGTGATGATCAATTCGGGCGCAGGCTCCACCGCGCTGACGCGCGAGCAGTGCAAACCCACGACGATCCACTGGACCTACGACACGGCGGCGCTCGCGAACGGGACCGGTAAGGAGATGATCAAGGCGGGCGGCAAGAAATGGTATTTCCTGACCGCCGACTACGCCTTTGGCCATAGTCTGGAGGAGAATACCGCCGCGGTCGTGAAGGAAAACGGTGGCGAGGTCGTGGGCACCGTCGATGTGCCCGTCCCCGCCACCGATTTCTCCTCGTTCCTGTTGCAGGCGCAGGGATCGGGCGCAGACGTGATCGGCCTCGCCAATGCGGGCGGCGATACGGTGAACGCGATCAAGCAGGCGGCCGAGTTCGGCATCACGCAGGCGGGTCAGAAGCTTGCGGCGCTTTTGTTCTTCATCACCGACGTCCATGCGCTGAGCGTGCAGACGGCGCAGGGCCTGTCGCTGACGGAGGCTTTCTACTGGGACCAGAACGACAAGACGCGCGCCTTCTCCAAGCGCTTCATGGAAAAGCACGGGGCGGAGCCGACGATGGTGCAGGCAGGCGTCTATTCCGGCACGATGGCCTATCTTGCCGCCGTGAAGGCCGTGGGAAGCGCCAAGGACGGCAAGGCGGTCGCGCTGAAGATGAAGGAGACGCCGATCGACGATCCGCTCTTTGGCCAGCTCACGGTGCGCGGCGACGGGCGGGTGGTGCATGACATGTATCTGTTCCAGGTGAAGACGCCGGAGGAATCGAAGGGCGAGTGGGACCTTTACAACCAGATCGCGACGATCAAGGGCGACGACGCTTTCCTTCCGATGCTCGACGAATGCGACTTCACCAAGAAGTAACGGAGGCTTTCGCATGGACAGCGTGACGGGCGGTTGCCTTTGCGGCGCCATCCGTGTCGAGGTGCGAGGCCGACCCAGACGGGTCGGCCTCTGCCACTGTCTCGCGTGCCGCAAGCATCACGGCGCGCTGTTCCACGCCTCCGCGATCTTCCCCGCGGAGGCCGTCACGGTGACGGGCGAGGCGCAAGGCTATGAGGGGCGGTTCTTCTGCCCCCGCTGCGGCTCTCCGGTCTTCGGACGAAGCGGGGACGAGGTTGAGGTCAACCTCGGCAGCCTCGACGCGTCCGATGCCTTCGTGCCGACCTTTGATCTCTGGACCATCCGGCGGGAGGGGGTTCTGCCGCCCTTCCCCACCATGCGGGATTACCCGCAGAACCGCGACGCTGACGGATGATACACCCGCGCCGGACCCCGTTGACACGCTGAGAGAGGCCGCCCCATGTTCGATCTTCTGGGCATATCGCCGCAAGTCCTGATGGGCCAGCTTTTGCTCGGCCTCATCAACGGGTCGTTCTACGCGGTCCTGTCGCTGGGGCTCGCGGTCATCTTCGGGCTCTTGAACATCATCAACTTTGCTCACGGCGCGCTCTATATGGCGGGGGCCTTCGTGGCGTGGATGCTGCTCGACTATCTGGGCATCGGCTACTGGCCTGCGCTGATCCTGGCACCGCTCATCGTCGGCGCGTTCGGCGTCGTGCTGGAGCGAACGATGCTGTCGCGGCTCTATCATCTCGACCATCTCTACGGGCTCTTGCTGACCTTCGGCCTTGCCCTGATCATCCAGGGGCTGTTTCGCAATTATTACGGCGTGTCGGGCCTGCCCTATCGCATCCCCGACGCGCTGGCGGGCGGCACCAACCTTGGCTTCATGTTCCTGCCCAACTACCGCGCGTGGGTGATCGCGGCGTCGGTGGTGGTCTGTTTCGGCACATGGTTCACGATCGAGAAGACCCGGCTCGGCGCCTACCTGCGCGCGGCGACCGAGAACCCGGCGTTGGTCGGCGCGTTCGGGATCAACGTGCCCCTGATGGTGATGCTGACCTACGGTTTCGGCGTGGCGCTTGCGGGATTTGCGGGCGTGCTTGCGGCGCCGATCTATGCGGTCAATCCGAACATGGGCGCGGACCTCATCATCGTGGTGTTCGCAGTCGTGGTGATCGGCGGCATGGGGTCGATCATGGGGGCGATCCTCACCGGCTACGGGCTGGGGCTGATCGAGGGGCTGACCCGCGTCTTTTATCCGCAAGGCTCGGCGGTCGTGATCTTCGTGGTCATGGCGGTGGTGCTGCTCATCAAGCCCGAAGGGCTGTTCGGAAAGGCCGCGTGATGGCGACGGATATGACCGAGACGATCACGGCAAGGGCCCCTGCCCGCACCGGCATGACGAGGCTGCAAAAGGCCATCTTCGCAGTCCTTTTCCTGTTCCTCCTCGTGCTGCCGTTCCTCGTATATCCAGTCTTCGCGATGAAGGTCATGTGCTTTGCCCTTTTTGCCGCCGCGTTCAACCTTCTGCTGGGTTTCGGCGGTCTGCTGTCCTTCGGCCACGCCGCCTATTTCGGTGGGGCAAGCTACGTCGCCGCCCACGCGGCCAAGGTCTGGGGCCTCACGCCGGAGCTGTCCGTTCTGTGCGGCACCGCGGCCGCTGGCGTGCTTGGCCTCGCGATCGGAAGCCTCGCGATCCGCCGGCAGGGTATATATTTCGCAATGGTGACGCTGGCCTTCGCGCAGATGGTCTATTTCGTGGCGTTGCAAGCACCCTTCACGGGCGGCGAGGATGGCATCCAGTCCGTCCCCCGCGGCCATCTCTTCGGCCTCGTCTCGCTGGAGGACAATGTCTCGCTCTACTATTTCGTCCTCGTCCTGACATTCGCGGGCATCCTTTTCTTGTTCCGCATCGTCCATTCCCCCTTCGGTCAGGTCCTGAAAGCAATCCGGGAGAACGAGCCCCGCGCGATCTCGCTCGGCTACGACGTGAACCGCTACAAGCTCACGGTGTTCGTCCTGTCGGCCACCTTCGCAGGCCTCGCGGGGGCGCTGAAATCGCAGGTGTTCCAGCTGGCATCCCTTACGGATGTCCACTGGAGCATGTCCGGTGAGGTCGTCCTGATGACGCTTCTCGGCGGCATGGGCACGATTTTCGGCCCCCTCGTCGGAAGCGCGCTGGTGGTAGCGATGCAGAACTACCTCGCCACCTACGGCGCCTGGGTGACGGTGATCCAGGGCGCGATATTCGTGCTCGGCGTGCTGCTGTTCCGCCAGGGTGTCGTCGGCGTGATCTCCCGCTGGCTGAAAGAGCCGTTGTAGCGGTTTTTTTCGACGTTTGAGGCGAAATCACCGCAGTCCGGCAGCGCCTTATCCTCCACCACCTCGCCTCTTTCGCTCCCGCAAAAGGTAAGCTATGCACCGCTGACGGAGCGGTGGCCGAGTGGTCGAAGGCGCACGCCTGGAAAGTGTGTAGGCGGGGAACCGTCTCGAGGGTTCGAATCCCTCTCGCTCCGCCAATTAACCTACTTAAGTTATTGAAATTAAACGATAACGCAAAACCTTATCCCCCACCTTTCCCCCCAGATGAATTTGGAACGCCCCGGAAACTGCCGGATGCCTAGCGGGTCCGCGACGGGCTATTGCGCCTTCGCGCGTTCCTGATTCACGACGAACAGGCGCACGAAGTTGTCGGGGTAATCCCCCCATTCTTAACGGGGTGCAGTCGTAGAATTTACGCGGCCATTTTCAGTTTCTGGGCGGGTGTAATGCCGCCGATGCCCATGTTCGGGCGGTCGTTGTTGTAAGTCCATAGCCATTGCGTGGCGTGATCTTG
>JBBSVE010000161.1:0-6613 GCA_038233815.1 Rhodobacterales bacterium | reverse complement strand
GTGCCGCGGCAATGCCGACAGCCGCGCGATGGCGCCCTGCCCCGAGCGGGTCGCCTCGCTGGTGGAAAAGACCGAGCGTCTGGCACGGCTTCGCCGGACTGCCAATGCCGAGAAGAAGGTGGGGATCGTCCTCTTCGGCTTTCCGCCCAACGCGGGCGCGGCCGGGACCGCCGCCTATCTTTCGGTCTTCGAGAGCCTGCACAACACGCTGAATGCGATGAAGGCCGACGGTTACACGCTCGACGTGCCCGCCACCGTGGCCGATCTGCGCGAGGCGGTTCTGGGCGGCAATTCCGCGACCTTCGGCCAGCCCGCCAACGTCGCGGCCTTCGTCGATGCCGACACTATCGTGCGCAACACGCCGCCGCTGAAGGCGATCGAGGCGGTGTGGGGCCCGGCCCCCGGCAAGGTGCAGTCCGACGGCCATAACGTCTTCGTGCTGGGCCAGCAGTTCGGCAATGTCTTCGTCGGCCTGCAGCCGACCTTCGGCTACGAGGGCGACCCGATGCGCCTTTTGTTCGAGCGCAGCTTCGCGCCGACCCATGCCTTCGTGCAGTTCTACCTCTGGATGCGCAACACCTTCTCCGCCGATGTCTACCTGCATTTCGGAATGCACGGCGCGCTGGAGTTCATGCCGGGCAAGCAGGCCGGTCTGGGCGCGCGCGACTGGCCCGACAGCCTGATCGGCGAGGTGCCCAACATCTACCTCTATGCCGCAAACAACCCGTCCGAGGCCTCGCTCGCCAAGCGCCGGGCCAATGCGATCACGATTTCCCATCTGACGCCGCCGTTGGCGCAGGCCGGTCTCTACAAGGGTCTGACCGAGCTGAAGGACAGCCTGACCCGCTGGCGGACGATGCCCGCCAAGGCGCCGGAGCGTGCCGGGCTGGAAGCGCTGATCGCCGAACAGGCCGCCGCCGTCGACATGCCGGGGCAAGAGCCCGGCGCCCTGTGGCTGAAGCTGCTGGAGGCCGAGGATGCGCTGATCCCCGACGGGCTCCATGTCGTCGGCCGCCCGATGGATGCGGCGGCGCGGGACGGCTATCTCGACCTCATGCCGCCGATGGACGCCGAGACCCGCGCCCGGATCGCCGACCAGCTTTCGCAGGACACGGAGATCCCGGCGATCCTGCGCGCGCTCTCGGCCCATTTCATCGCGCCGGTTCCGGGCGGAGATCTGATCCGCTCGCCGCAGATCCTGCCCACGGGGCGCAACATCCACGCCTTCGATCCGTTCCGTATGCCGACCGAGTTCGCCCTGCGCGACGGCGCGGCGCAGGCCGACCGGTTGCTGGCCGCACAACCGACGCTGCCGCGGTCGATCGCACTCGTCCTCTGGGGGTCCGACAACATCAAGTCGGACGGAGGGCCGATCGGGCAGGCGCTGGCGCTGATGGGTGCGAAGCCACGCTTCGACTCCTACGGCCGGCTTTGCGGCGCGGATCTGATTCCGCTCGCCGAACTGGGCCGTCCGCGCATCGATATGCTGATGACGCTGTCGGGGATCTTTCGCGACCTGCTGCCCCTGCAGACCCGGATGCTGGCGGAAGCGGCCTACAAATGTGCCATGGCCGACGAACCCCTGTCGCAGAACTTCATCCGCGCCCATGCTCTCGCCTATGCCGAGGAGATGGGCGTCGGGATGGATGTCGCGTCCCTGCGGGTCTTTTCCAACGCCGAAGGGGTCTACGGCTCCAACGTCAACCAGCTCGTCGACAGCTCCGCCTTCGGAGCCGAGGACGAGCTGGCCGATGCCTACGAATCGCGCAAGTCCTTTGCCTACGGGCTCGATGGCAAGCCGGTGAAACAGGCGGCGATGCTGCAAAAGGCGCTGAAGAACGTCGAGATGGCCTACCAGAACCTTGAATCGGTGGAGCTGGGCGTGACCTCGGTGGACCATTATTTCGACACGCTGGGCGGGATTGCCCGCGCGGTGAAGCGTCAGCGCGGGACCGATACGCCGGTCTTCATCTCCGACCAGACGCGCGGCACGGGCAAGATCCGCACGCTGCGCGACCAGATCGCACTGGAAAGCCGGTCGCGGTCGCTCAACCCCAAGTTCTACGAAGGCCTGCTGAAGCACGGGGCCGAGGGCGTGCGCCAGATCGAAAGCCACGTCACCAACACGATGGGCTGGTCGGCCACGGCGGAAGCGGTGGACCCTTGGGTCTATCAGCGCCTGTCGGAAACCTTCGTGCTGGACGAGGCGATGCGCCGGCGCATGGCGGCGCTCAATCCACAAGCCTCGGCCCGTATGGCCAACCGCCTGATCGAGGCATCCGAGCGCCGCTACTGGACGCCGGACGCCGCCACCCTCGCAGCCCTGCAAGGCGCTGCGGACGAACTCGAAGACCGCATGGAAGGAATCGCAGCCGAATGACACGCTTCTCACAAAGGTGCGCTGCCGAACCCTGCCACCGTAAAATGAAAGGGCCAGCATCATGAGCCTCGACAATGTGCCGAACCTGAGCGGGCTCGATGGTGAGGGCTCGGTCCAGGTCCATCAGGATGCCGACGCGAAGATCGAGGGGGCCAAGGTCTTTTCGATCTACGGCAAGGGCGGGATCGGCAAATCGACGACCTCGTCGAACCTGTCGGCGGCGTTTTCGATGATGGGCAAGCGGGTGCTCCAGATCGGTTGCGATCCCAAGCACGACAGCACCTTCACCCTGACGGGTCGGCTGCAACCCACGGTCATCGACATCCTGAAGGACGTCGATTTCCATGCCGAGGAACTGCGCCCCGAGGATTATGTCGCGACCGGCTTCAACGGCGTGAAATGCGTGGAGGCGGGCGGTCCGCCCGCGGGCACCGGCTGCGGCGGCTACGTCGTGGGCCAGACCGTGAAGCTGCTGAAACAGCATCACCTGCTGGAGGACACCGACGTGGTGATCTTCGACGTGCTGGGCGATGTGGTCTGCGGCGGGTTTGCGGCCCCGCTGCAACATGCCGACCGGGCGGTCATCATCACCGCCAACGATTTCGACAGCATCTATGCGATGAACCGGATCATCGCTGCGGTGCAGGCCAAGTCCGGGAACTACAAGGTGCGGCTCGCGGGCTGTGTCGCCAACCGCTCCCGCGAGACGGACGAGGTGGATCGTTACTGCGCCCGCGTCGGCTTCAACCGGTTGGCGCACATGCCCGATATCGACGCGATCCGTCGCTCCCGGCTGAAGAAGAAGACGCTGTTCGAGATGGATGACAGCGAGGATATCGTCATGGCGCGGGCGGAATATGTCCGGCTGGCCGAAACGCTCTGGCGGTCGGTGGAGGGCGAGGGCTCCACGCCCGCGCCGCTGCCGGACCGGGAGATCTTCGAATTGCTGGGGTTCGACTGATGACCTACGACGCTACCCTTTCCCGCGTGGAGGATTATTTCGACCGTTCCGCCACGAAGGTGTGGGAGCGTCTGACCTCCGACGCGCCGGTGTCGCGGATCCGCGAGACGGTGCGCGCGGGCCGCGACCGGATGCGCGCGCTGATGCTGTCGCGCCTGCCCGCCGACCTGACCGGCGCGCGGATTCTGGATGCAGGTTGCGGCGCGGGTCAGATGACAGCGGACCTGGCCGCGCGCGGTGCCGACGTAGTGGCGGTGGATATTTCCCCGGCGCTGGTGGAGATCGCACGTGCCCGTCTGCCAAAGGAGCACGCGGACCGCGTCACCTTCGCGAGCGGCGACATGACGGCGGATCATGGGCGCTTCGATCATGTCGTGGCGATGGACAGCCTGCTGTATTACGGCACCGACGACATCGCGGCAGCGCTGGCCCGTCTGGGCGCGCGCACAAGGGGAGCGGTCGTCTTTACCGTCGCCCCCCGGACCGCGTTCCTCATGGCCTTCTTCACCATGGGCAAGCTTTTCCCCCGCGCCGACCGCAGCCCGGTCATGGTGCCGCACGCCTACGACACATTACAGGCCGCGACCGGCGGGAGGCTCACCCGCGTCGATCGCATATCGGGCGGGTTCTACATTTCGGAATGTCTGGAGTATCGGTCGTGATCTTCCTGAAGTCGAAACATATCAAGGCGATGGGCACCAAGTGGATGCCCTTCGCCGATGCCGCGTCCGAGGGGCTGACGCTCCCGCAGCTCCTCCGACTCGGGCTTTTTCAGGTGTCGGTCGGGATGGCGGCGGTGCTGCTTCTGGGCACGCTGAACCGGGTGATGATCGTGGAGCTGTCGGTCCCCGCCACCGTCGTTGCGATGATGATCGCCCTGCCTGTCGTATCCGCCCCGTTCCGGGCCATGCTGGGCCACAAGAGCGACAATCACAAAAGCTGGATCGGCTGGAAGCGCATTCCCTACCTCTGGTTCGGAAGCCTTTGGCAGATGGGCGGTCTCGCGATCATGCCGTTCGCACTGATCGTGCTGTCGGGCGATCAGGTCCACGGGCCGGACTGGGCCGGCAAGGCACTGGCGGGGCTCGCGTTCCTGATGACCGGCATCGGGATGCACATGACGCAGACCGCAGGCCTCGCGCTCGCCTCCGACCGCGCGACAGAGGAGACGCGGCCCCGGGTCGTGTCGCTCCTCTACGTGATGAACCTTCTGGGGATGGCGGTCTCGGCCGTGATCCTGGGGCTCCTCTTGCGCGATTTCAACGAGATCAAGCTGATCCGCGTCGTGCAGGGCTGCGGTGTGGTGACGATGATCCTGAACCTCACGGCGCTCTGGAAGCAGGAGAATGTCCGTCCGATGACCCGCGAGGAGATGGAGGCCCCGCGCCCGATCTTCCACGAGGGCTGGCGCGACCTGCTGGCGGGTGGCACGGCCGGGCGCCTGCTTCTCGTCGTGATGCTGGGCACCATGGCGTTCCAGATGCAGGATGTCCTGCTGGAGCCCTACGGCGCGGAAATCCTCGGCCTGTCGGTCGGCGATACGACGTGGCTGACGGCCTGCAATGCAATGGGCGCCCTGGTGGGCTTTCTGCTCGCCGGGCGGTGGATGGGACAGGGGCACGACATGTTCCGCATGGCGGCGCGCGGTTTGCTGGTGGGCGTGGTCGCGTTCCTCATGGTGACGTTCGCCGCACCGCTGCAGTCGACGGTGCTCTTTTACGCCGGGGCCTGGTGTATCGGTCTCGGCGCCGGGCTCTTTGCTGTCTCGACCCTGACAGCGGCGATGGCGCTGCCCGAGCAGGGGCATGCCGGGCGCGGTCTGGTGCTCGGCGCATGGGGTGCGGCGCAGGCCACGGCGGCGGGCCTTTCCATCGCCATCGGCGGGGGCCTGCGCGACACGGTGGGCAGCTACGCGATGGAGGGGCATCTGGGCCACCTCTTCGCGACCCCGACGTTTGGCTACGCCTTTGTCTATCAGACCGAGATACTCGTTCTCTTTGCGACCCTGATCGCCTTGGCCCCGCTGGTCCGGGTGACGCTTTTCACCGAACGATCCAAGGCCGACGTGGCGGCCATGGGTCTCGTCGACTTTCCCAACTGACCTGAGGAGGACCATCGCATGGTGGGCGTGCATTTCTTCGGCAACTTCGACCTCGCGTCGCTGGCCATCTGGATTTTCTGGGGCTTCTTCGCCCTTTTGATCTACTACCTGCAGACCGAGAACATGCGGGAGGGCTATCCGCTGGAGATGGAGGATGGCTCGCCCTCGCCGAACCAGGGGCCGTTCCCGGTGCCCCGGCCCAAGACCTTCATCCTGCCGCACGGGCGCGGCGAAGTCAGCGTGCCGGACGGCAAGCGCGAGGCGCGGGAGCTGGCGATGGGCAAGACCGCCGTGTCGGAAGGCTTCCCCCAGATGCCGATGGGCGATCCGATGGTCGACGGTCTCGGCCCGGCCTCGTGGGCGCCGCGCCGCGACATTCCCGAACTGGACGGCTACGGTCACGTCAAGATCGTGCCAATGGCCAAGGCCTCCAACTTCGCCGTCTCCGCCGGGCGCGATCCGCGCGGTCTGCCGGTGCAAGCCAATGACAACGAGGTGGTGGGCCGGATCAGCGATATCTGGGTCGACGGGTCGGAACAGCTCATCCGCTATCTGGAGATCGAGCTGAACTCGGGCGCGAAGAAGCTGGTGCCGATGCCGATGGTCAAGGTCTGGAAGGACCGGGTGCGGATCAATTCGCTTTCGTCGAACCTGTTCGGGGGCGTTCCCGCCAACCGCTCGCCGATCGAGGTGACGATGCTGGAGGAAGACAAGATCTCCGCCTACTATGCCGGTGGCACCCTCTATGCCGCGCACAAACGGCGGGGCGGACAGTTGGCGAGGAAGCCATGAGCACGCATGACGATTTCGCCGTCGAGGCGATACCCGGCCTGCCAGAGCACCCGCCGGAGGGGGAGGATCTGCTCTGGCAGGGTCGCCCCGCGACCTTCGCGCTGGCCCGCGACGCCTTCAAGATCACCTGGGTCGCGGGTTATTTCGTGGCGCTCGCGATCTGGCGGGTCTCGATGGTCGCAGACAGCGTGGCGTCGGTCGTGGCGGTCAGCCTGCCCTATCTGGGAATCGGACTGGTGGTCTGCGCCATCCTGACCGCGATGGCTGCGATACAGGCGCGGTCCACCGTCTATACCGTGACCACGGCCCGCGTGGCGCTGCGGATCGGGGCCGCACTGACCGTCACCCTGAACGTACCGTTCCGTCAGATCGCCAATGC
>JBBSVE010000160.1:0-6654 GCA_038233815.1 Rhodobacterales bacterium | reverse complement strand
GGCGACTGGCCACGCGCACGCACGCACCGGCTGTTTGCCGAACGGATGGCGCCGGTGGCAGCACCCGGCCTCTGCGCGCACGGCGGGCGCTGGACGGAGCTGCCGCGCATCGCCTTCGCGGGCCCCCGGCCCGGCTGGGGCGACTGGACCGCCCGCTTCGGCATTCCCGCGACCCCGGTTTCTACGCAAGGTTCTGGCCTGGCGTGTTTCCAACACCCCGGAGGCGGACTCGTGTCTCGAGGCATTGAACGCAGCGATTCACCATGAGGGTATCGTAGGTTCGCGCGCCGATGCGGCGGAGATGCGCCTTCAGCTTCGAGAAAGCCATCTCGATGAAATACAAGTCTGGCGAGCAAGCCGGCAGGAAGAGCATCCAGCAGCCATGGGCGAGCAAAGGCAAACCGCTTTAAAGTATGAATGCGTCTATCGGCACCCCTGGGAAACTGGCACGCAAGCCAAGGTCGGTATCGGTCGATGGATCACCTTCTACACCCACCACCGGCCCCACGCCGCCCAACCGCCCGCCGTGGGCTCCTTCAACGCAACCCAAACCGATCTGCAGGTGCGAACAGTATCTTAAAGCAGCCGGAAATCTGTCCATGTGTGGGGAAGTCTGATCGCTTGCAGGATCATGCTGCTATTGCACGGAAAATCCACTTATATTATGCCCGCTGTTCAGTGTTTCCCAAGCACCTCTGACGCGAAATGCGGACCCCCTCGGGATCGGCCGGAATGGTGCGTTCAAACCGCAGCCGGCATGGCAGATCCTCAGGGCCCGCGTCGGCTCCACCCTGTCGAAGGTGCGGTGGCGCCCAAAATTCGCTCGGTTCGGCCGAGCCGGGTGGCATCGGTCAGCTTCGGCGTTTTATTCCTAGAGCCACGGGGCTTCGTGTGTCGCACCTCGATTCCGGGGGCAACTCTTCGACGGTCCGTGTGGGAAATTCAGGCCAAGGACCGCCGCAGGGCCATCGTCGCCTCGATCAGGGCCAGCCCCGCGATGAGGGTCAGAAGCGGTCCGGTTCCGATATCGACGATCATCCAGCCCGCGATCAGCGGAAATCCGAAAAGACCGACGAAATAGCTCAACGCGAATACCTGGAGGGTCTGCGCGCCCAGATCCTCGCGCGCGTCGTTCGCGGCCATGGCGGCGAGGATCGGATAAGAGACGCCGTAACCGATCCCGAACAGCACGGCGACCAGCAGGTAGAGCGGCAGGCTCGAGCCGCTGAAGAGAAAGAGCACGACGCTCACGCACATGACATACTGCAGCAGGGCGATGGTGCGATACGGGGCCGCCCCGCCCTTGAAGCGGGCCAGCAGCAGCCGGAAGATCACCACCGTGACCGTGTAAGTCAAAAAGAACCCGGCATAGTCGAGCCCGCGGGCGTCGGCGAAGACGGTCTGGAAGTTATTCATCCCGGCAAAGACGCTTGCGCCGAGGCAGACCATTGCGACGGGCAGCAGGGCGTTCGACGCGAGCACGCCCCGCAACGCGGCGGCCGTGATGCGCGATGGCGCCTCGGGGCGGGGATTGATGGCGTTGGCCTTGATCGGGCCGTCGAGCAGAAAGAACAGCACCGCGCTCGCGATGCAGAGCGCCGCTTGGACGAAGAAGGCATCCCGGACAGCGTAGCCCCACCCCTCCAGCCCCGACGCAAAGACGGGGGCAAGGCCGAAGCCCGCCATGATGAAGACCGACAGCAGCGTGAAGAAGCGCACCCTCTGATCCGCGCGGACGAGGCGCGTGAGAACGATAGGCCCGAGCGAGTAGGTCAAGCCCCAGCCGACCCCCAGAAGGACGCTCGCCATCACCAGCCCGACCCCCACGCTGGCGACCGACCCGAAGAGAAAAAGCGAGGCTGATATCGCGATGCAGGCCGCACTCAGCGTGTGGAGCCGTCCGAAGATGTCGGACAAATGACCCGAGAGAAAGACCGCAACGATGGTGGAAACCGTTGTCACGGCGAGCATCGCACCCACGGCCTTCTCGTTCGCCCCGAAGGCCTCGAACAACCGGGGCAGCATGAAGGTCAGACCGTAGGCGCCCGCCTGCAGGAAGATCGCGGCGAAATAGAGAAAGAAAACAGCCGAACGCGACATGAGAAACCTTTTCGCGACGGGACCGATCCGCGTGGATACGGGTAACAACATTCTGGCACGCGGCGCAACGCCGATGCGTGACCGGGACGGGCTGCCGACTGCAAGAGCGATGGTTCCGACGTCGGGAGACGGCTGTATCGCGGGAAACGCGCATAGGGTCACGCCTGCGGTTTTTCCATCGCGACCGGGTCTGCGGTCCCGTCCCGTTAAAGCCTCGCCCGTCAGCCCCTGCAGGTCACCCGTCCGCGCATCTCCCCCGAATCGCCCTGCAGCGAGGCCTCGCGGAGCCGGCAGCCGGTCAGTTCGGGGATGAGCGCGATCATCCGGGCCCGGATCGCCTGATGCTCACCGGGTCCGGCAAAGCCCATGCGAATGACCTCCACCCGATCGCCCTTGTGAAACACCACATAGCGGCGACCGTCCCGGACCGCCTCGATCCGCTCGGCCCCCATCATGGTGGGGGTCGGCTGCGCCCCGCAGGCGGCGAGGAGGAGGGTGGCGGCAAAGATCGTGTGCTTCATCCGGCCAGAGTGCGGCCAACGGGGTTAACCGACCGTAAAGGCCAGAGCGGCGGCGCAATTAAGTTCTGCTCCTGCGGGAACGCGCATGCCATGTCCGACGTTGGGGCGCCGATGCACGAAATGAAGTCGCGCGCATTTCGCGCCAGACCGGAACATAGGAGATCCTAGATGCGCACGATGGTTATTCTGCCCCTGATCGCGATCCTCGCCCTTACTGCCTGCAATACCGTTCGCGGTGTGGGGCGCGACGTCTCCACTGGTGGCAAGGCGATAAGTCAGGGCGCCGCCGAGACCCAGCAGAAACTGTAAGGCCGACGATCCATGGGCCATGAATGCGCCCCGATCCGTTCGGGGCGTTTTTCATTGTCGTGTGCGGGGATGGCGGTCTATGTCAGACCCGCCTCGACCAGCGCACTTTCCGTCGCGTCCGCATCGAGAAAGCGGCCGTTTACCAGCGTGACGTTGGTGCGGATCACCTTGGCGGGATTGCCCCCAACGATTGTCCTCGGTGGGACGGACCGTGTCACGACAGAGCCTGCCGCGACCAGACTGCCCTCCCCGATCTCCACCCCCGGCAGGATCAGACTGCGCCCGCCGATGAAGGCGTTCTTGCCGATCCTCGTATGGAGATAGAGGCCACGGGTCCGGTCATGCGTCATCAGGCGCGCCTCGAACGTGACCCACGCGCCTTCGCCGATATGGATGCCCTTCGGAAAGGTCTTGTCGAGTTTGGCCGACAGCGACACCGTCGATGATGGATGAATGTCCATTCCCCACATCTTGACGAGCCAGAACCGCCGCAGCGCGAGCAGCAGATACCGGACCTTCAGGAAGCGGTTAAGACCCTGCGGGGCGATCTTCCTGTAGGGGGGGGGCGTCACCTGCAACATACATAGTTCCACTCGAAAATCGGCAAGACCGATTGCCCGTCTATGGCGCATTGGCGATTCACGCAAGCAACCTTGGGTTCATCTTGCCCGGAAATGACCATTTTCGACGATACCTCTTCCTGGACCATCCCGCCGCTCAACCGAGGGCAGATATTCGAAACCATGAGATGAAAAACGATTAACTCCCAGTTCATTTTCTGATTATACACCCTGAACGTGTGAAAAATGGTTAACTCCACACCTCGCGGGAGACTTTATGGGCAAGATCCGGGAACTCGACGACCTGCGCGGGTTGCTCGCCGTCTGGGTGGTGTGCGTGCACCTGCTGGCGACGGCCGGGGTGAACCCATCCAGCTTCGGGTTCCTGGCACCGCTGTTCGGGGAGCATATGCGGGTGCAGATCTTCTGCATCCTCAGCGGCTTCGTGATCTTCCTGATGCAGTCGCGCCGGCCCGAGAGCTATGGCACCTTCATGATGGGTCGCCTGCTCCGCATCTATCCCGCCTACCTCGTCGCCTTTGTCCTGTCGGTTCTGTGCGCCGACTTCGCCATGTCGGTCCTGCAGACCGCGCCTTATCCCGGACCGCGTGGCGAGGTGCGGATCGTGCTCATGCAATCCGCGTTCGACCGGATGCCGGAACATCTGCTGGCGCACCTGACCCTGCTGCACGGCCTGATCCCCGAAGGATGGCTTCCGAACGCGGCCTACGCGTTTCTGGGGCAGGCGTGGAACATCTCCACCGAGTTTCAATTCTACCTCGTGGCGCCGCTTCTGTTTCTGGGGCTGGCCACCGGACCCCGCTGGCGCCGTATCGCCGTGGCGGTTTCCGGGGTCGGCCTCTGGTATCTGCTCCATGACTGGCCCAACCCGGCTGATCTTGCGCAATATGCGCCCTACTTCGTCCTGGGCATCCTCAGCTTTTTCTTCTGGCAACGCGACTGGAGCGACCGGCGCCACCTCAACCCGCTCGTCGTTCTGGCACTATCCGGCTTGACCTTCGCGTTCGCGGACATGGCGACGGGCATCTGGGCGTTTATCCTCGGCAGTCTGGCGCTCCGGCGTGATCAGGGGCGGATCGCATGGGGGATCACGTGGCTGTCCACGAAGCCGATGCAGGATCTCGGCCGCATCTCCTACTCGCTTTACCTGCTCCACATGATGCCGCTCTATGTCGGCATGGCGATGCTGAACGACGCGGGGCTTGATCGGAAGCCCTACCTCCTCCTCCTCACGGTCGTCACCTTCTCGCTGGCGCTGCCGATGTCGTGGATCTGCGCGCATTACGTCGAGGCACCGGCAAATGCCCTGAAACGCCGCGAACGGGCGCGGGCGACGGCCTGAAGCGGCGGAGGATAGCGGTCGCACCTAATCTTGACGTGAGTGGTCCCTTGTGGGGATGGTAGAGGTCTGACGTGCCGGGACCATGGCTGCCCCGGATCGTTGACAGCGCCACGCATGCCCTGAACGGAGCGAACGATCATCGAAGACAAACCGAAGAACGCGAACCGGCGCGAGGAACTCGAGGCGGTGGTCACCTCGACCGAGAAATCCTTAACGGACGACGAGCGGGAGACGGTGGCCGATCACGGCAACCTCTCCGCGTTGACCATCTATTCCATCATTCTGCGTGAAGGCGAGGAGGAACTGCGGCGACCCAAGACGTCGCTCTGGTGGTCGGGGGTTGCGGCCGGTATCGGAATTTCGACCTCCGTGCTGGCAGAGGGTGTCATCCGCGCCCGTCTGGATCCGAATCTGCCGTATCTGCAACTCATCGAGAGTCTCGGATATACGGTCGGGTTCGTTCTCGTGATCATGTCGCGGCTACAGCTTTTCACCGAAAACACGATCACTGTGGTGCTCCCGATCCTCGCCGAGCCGACCCGCGAGCGGTTCTATCGCACCGCCCGCCTCTGGGCGATCGTCTTTGCCGCAAACATGACGGGCACGTTCTTTGCCTCCATGCTCGCAGCCCATGGCGGCATCCTTCCCGACCCCGTCCTCTCCGCAGTCCTCGACCTGTCGCGTGAAACCGCCGCCCTGCCTGCGCTCACGGCATTGACGCACGGCATACCCGCGGGATTCCTGATCGCGGCTTTGGTATGGATTCTGCCCTCCGCAAAGGGATCAGAACTGAGCGTCATCGTGATGTTCACGTGGCTGATTGCCGCGGGAGGATCCACCCATGTCATTGCCGGGTCGAACGAGATTTTCAACCTCGTGGTGATCGGAGAGATCGGCATCCTGTCTGCCTTCACCCATCACATTGCGCCGATCCTGCTCGGCAACATCCTCGGCGGAACCTGCCTCTTCGCGCTGCTCGCCTATGGACAGGTCCATATGGAGATCTCGGACGACTAGAGTTCGATCCGAAGCGGGGGCGGTTGGCATGAGGCAAGTCATATGTGCCTCGCCACACTGCCCGAGGCCGGCCCTGATGGATCGTTGCGAGGGAAGCGGCCCCTCTCGCAATTCAGGATCGGGCCACGTATGAACCCATGCGCAAAATTACATGCCGCGCCATAAGGAAAAGACGCGCCGCGATCGACGGTCGGCGCGAGGCTCTGGCACGCTGCGGAGAAGCCCGCCCCTGTTCGTCGAAATCGGAAAATAATTCTCTACCCGCGCAGTTTGGCGGGGGACGGCGATGCGGAGATGGGATGAGAGGCGTGGGACGCTGTTCAGCTCAGTCGATCTTGAGGCGCGCATCCGGTCCCGGCATCGACGGCACAAGAACCGGCATATCGTCGGCGACGCGCTTGCCAGCCCCGATGGTAATTTCGATGTGCCTCATTCGGCCGAAGGTCGTCCTTCGATCGCGCCCGAGCGACTCCTGCCCTTTTCTGTTCCCGGTGCGATCAGAAAGTCAGCTGGATGGAGTCGATGTCGTATTATCTGATGGGAACCTCGATTTTTGACCTTTTTCGCGACCATGCAGCGTCAAGTCTCACATGAAGCGCGTGACAGTCTGTCAGCTGGCGGTTTGTCGCGTCCAGCCTGCCGCTGCGGTGCGCCTTTCACGTTCGGGGTTTTCTGGTTTTCTGCCGCGCAGCGTGATCCTCCTGTCCGCTCGCTGCTTCGTCACGCCGGATATGGGTTGATGCGGCGCAACTGGCCAAGGCGGCGCATGTTGTAGACAAGGTTC
>JBBSVE010000159.1:0-6839 GCA_038233815.1 Rhodobacterales bacterium | reverse complement strand
GTCCGCATCGCCATCATGAACGGCTACACCGCCCCTGGCATCCCTGTCACAGAAGCCGTGGGATGAACCCATCCGGGGAAAGGGGAACCTCGGGTATCACAAGCTTTGTGCAACAGAGCCCCGGGCAAGCGCAAGACGTTCGGCGTCGGCGAGATCCGCCTCGGCCGCCAGTTCGACCAGAGCGTGACCGTCGGCACGATCGTCATGGAGACGTCCGAGCGCCGCACCCTTCGCCACGACATCGTCAATGCGCCGACCTTCGCCCACAAAGGTGCCGGAGACGGACGACCGGATCGACAGGGAATATGCGGAAAGAACCGCATTGTCGGGGGTGATCGTCGCTTGCCCAACCGTCACCGCGCAAAATGCCTGCGCACAGCAGAACGGTGGCAAGTGCCTGCTTTGACAGACGCCACAACCGAACCTTCTGCGGATTGGAGGGAATGTCGCACGGTTTTCGGGGCACTTCGAACATGTCGGGTCCGCCAGACAGGGATTGCTGCCTGTTGATCCGGGATGGAGGTTGAGTACCGATTTCTTCAGTTGATCCAGACACAGTCAGGCCCGCGTCTGGGGCGCATTATTCATCCCATGACATCCCAGAGCGCCGGTGAAACGAGGTTGCTCGCGTTCGGGTCGTGGAAACAGGGTCGAGGACAGACCACTGGTCCACCCCCTGACTGGGCATCGGATCCGCAAGTGATCCGGTGTCAGGCAGCGCGCGCGCGGACTTCGTTCCTGAGCATCAGGGAATGCAGCACACCGTAGATTTCGGGACCGGTGAGGTGTGACAGGTCGAAGGTTGATACGGACCCGCCCGGTCCGGCGCTCAGATCGTTCTGGCCAACGAACCCCATCGACCAGTCGATGAAGGTGCGCTCGGTGATCGGGCCGATCTCGAGCAGGGTGACGTCGGCATGGCGATCATCCATCTGGATCCGGTCGAACGTGTCCTCGATGGCCCCGGCCGGACCTTCCAGAACCTGACCGAACACCCCGTCGTTATAGGCCAGCGCGCCGGTGATGCCGTCCCGCGCGTTGTTCGTCTGGGCAACCGCGAGGATCCTGTCGATCTCCCACGCCATCTCCTGTTCCGACAGGGCGACCCTGTTCCGGCTGAAATAGACGATCCGTATCAGGGTTCCGGTCTCGACAGTCATGCGACGACTTCCTTGTTCTCGATGATCCCGCCATCTTGAGCCCGATCGGTTGACAACTTGTTGAGATAGCCCGCGACGTCGCGCTCCGCGATAGGGCGGCTGAGCAGAAAGCCTTGGGCGGCGGAACATCCCTGCTGACGGATGCGGCTCAACTGCTCCTCGGTCTCGACGCCCTCGGCGATCACCGAGAGGCCCATCGCCGTCCCCAACCCGGCAACCGCAGCCACGATCCGGTGTGCCGTCTCGTCGGCAAACGGTTCGCGCACGAAGGACTGGTCGATCTTGACCTTTGTGAATGGATATTTGCGCAGATAGTTGAGCGATGAATATCCCGTCCCGAAATCGTCGAGCGACAGCCTGACGCCGAGCGCGCGCAAAGCCTGCATCCGCCGGACCACGGTTTCCTCATCCCCAACGAGAACCGTCTCGGTCAGTTCCAGTTCAAGCCGGTGCGGTAGCAGACCGGAGGTGCGGAGTGCGGACCGGACGCTCTCGAGGAACCCCTCCGCCTCGAACTGCATCGGTGACACGTTGACCGCAATGGTCAGGGTCTCGGGCCACGCGATGGCGGCGCGACATGCTTCATGGAGAACCCAGTCCCCGATCTTCAGCATCTCCCCGGTTTCTTCCGCGACCGGAATAAAATCTGCCGGAGACACGATGCCGCGATCGGAATGTTTCCAGCGCAACAGTGCCTCGAACCCGGTGATGGAATTGGTCTGGAAATCGAACTGGGACTGATAGGCCAGCTCGAACTGGTCCAGAAGCAGCGCCTTGCGAAGATCGGTCCCGAGCAGACGGCGTTCGTCGAGGGCTGCAAACATGCCGTCCTCGAACCATCTCAGACACCCGCGACCCGCGTTCTTGCTTTTGTAGAGCGCGACATCGGCGCGCCGCATCAGTTCAGCCGGATCGGTCTCCAGTGGCAGGAGGACGGCGAGACCGACACTCGCGCCAATGATGATCTGGTGCCCGCTCACGATGAACGGGCGTGCGAGCACGTCGATGATGCGGCTGGCCATCTCCTCGGCCTGGCTGGTTTCACAATCGGCGAAGAGGATCGTGAATTCGTCGCCGCCCATGCGGATGACGGTATCCGACCGGCGGACCGAGGCGGTAAGCCGTTTGGCCACCTTGCGGAGCAGTTCGTCCCCCACAGCATGGCCGAGCGAATCGTTGACGCATTTGAATCGGTCAAGATCGACGCACGCTGTCACGATGCCGGTGTCGATATTCCTGCTCCGGTCCAGAAGTGCCTGAAAGACAGCCTTGAAAGACGACCTGTCCGCGAGCCCGGTAAGCTCGTCCCGGCGCACCGGATCGATGGCCAGAACCTGAGCCGGCCTGTCCGAAAAGATAATGCTTCCGATCCAGACATCGGGACCGGCCCGGCACCATTCAACCGCAGGATGTCTCACCGCCGGGGCGATCGCCGGACCGTTCGAAATACTGTCGGGCGCGGGAGGGTTCACCGGCGGGCGGATGTCGCCGATCTGCATGCCGATCAGCCCGCCGACGGTGGCGGCCCCGACAAAAGCCCGGAACCTGTCGTTCGCAAATGTGATCTCTCCCCTCGCATCCACTGTCACGAGGGCGAGGTCACAGGGGCTCGGGAGCCCGATCCGCGCGTCCGCTCCGTCCCGTCCCGAAGCCGGAGGGCCAGACGAGTCTGGTGGGGAAATGGCGGTCAGATATGACATGCGGATACGGTCCCCTGTTTTTTCGTTCGGACCGTCACGATACCGGGAGACCGCGAAGGAACCTTGCCCCGCAGATGGCAAAATTGGGGCGGTTGAGATCAGTTTTATCCGCTTCGCAGTAGGGGCGTTCGCTTTCGGGAACCTTGCAACACCCGCTCCAGCCCCACGAGGCGGTTCCCGAGCCGTTGATCAAAAGCGTTTCGCCAGGAGTGCTGCGTGCCACAAGGTTGAGCTTATCCGTTCATCCGGCATCGCGATGCATTGAGCACCTTGTGTCAGGATAGCGGCGGACGATCATTCCTCTGGAAACGCCCCCGACGGGAGGTGGAACCGAGGATCATTGCCCCTGACAGCGGGCGCCAGAAAGCCTCGGCCATGATCGCATGCGCGCAACGCAGGCATTGCGTTAGGGATACCGTCTGTTCCCCTCGTATTCGTCGGCCATGGACCTGTTGGCCGCCCCGTCACCGCCTCAGACCATTTTCGCGCGCCCGAGGGCAGAGGTAAGGGCCGCCATGCAATCCGCGTCGAAGGCCGTGCCGATATCCTGCCCCATGATGCCGAGAGCTTTCGGGATCGGCATTGCGCCACGGTAGGGGCGTTCCGCAGACAGTGCGTCGAACACGTCGGCAACGCTGGAGATGCGGCTGTCGAGCGTGAGGTCCGCGGCAACGGCGCCGTCGGGATAGCCGCGCCCGTCAAGACGCTCGTGATGCGTGCCCGCCACGAAAGCGGCGTCGGCGAGGACCGGCACTTTCGACAGCAGGCGCCGGCCGAGGACGGGATGGCGCCGGATGGCTGCCCATTCGGCCTCATCGGGTTTGCCCGGCTTGTCGAGAATGGCGTTCGACACACCGAGCTTGCCGATATCGTGGAGAAGCGCCGCACGGCGCAGCCAGCGGCGGTGATCCTCCGTCACACCCAACTCCTCGGCAATCATGTCGGAGAACAGCATCACCCGTTTGCTGTGGCCCGCCGTGAACGGGCTCTTGGCATCGATGACGTCGGAAAAGGCGGCCGCGATGTCGTCGAGATAGTCCGCGTCCACGGGCTTGCGCGCTGCCATCGGCGCGATCGCGGCGAGGGTTGCGGGATCGCCGTTGCCCTCGGCCAGAGGGGCCCAGAAACCTGCCTGCCTCTCGACCTGCAGGAAGGCCGTCACGAGGTCGGGGTCGAACCATGTCCCCGACCGCTCCCTGATCCTCGCGGCCACATGTCCCGCGCCCTCTTCGACCATGAACACATCGGCCACCTGAGCGAGCAGGGCAATGCGGGAGTAGAGCGGGATCGCCGTTCCAGCCAGCCCCTCGGGCTTGCCCGAGCCGTCCCAGCGTTCGTCGAGCGAGCGCACACCGTCCTGAACCGCGGTCGGAAAACGCAGTTTGGCGGCGATGTCGGCGCCGCGGTGGCACCGGGTCTCGATCAGTTCGCGCGCGATGTCGCCGCCATGCTGCAGGACATGGACGACGGAGCGGAACCGCTCCGCCACGCCGGATCCGCGCGCCGTGTTGGACAGGGTAAAGCGCAGGGCCGCGCCGAGCGAGCCATCGACCAATTTGAAATCGCGTTTGAAGGTCAGATCGTCCGTCAGGAAAAGCGCGCAGATCCGTGCCGCGTTGGAAGAGCAACCGAGATCCTTCAACAGCACGGTGTAGTAAAGCTCGGCGAGCCCCACCTCGTCCATCCCGATCTCCCGCCCGATATGGACGCCGATCCAGGCACAGCGTTGGCAATGCCCGAGCGGCTGCCCCCCGGTCAGATCCAGGGCATGACCGAGCGCGCCCAGGATATCATGGAGGCAGACAGACGCATCGGTGGGGATACTGTCGAACATAAAGATCCGATACCCTCTCAGCATTAACGGGTGGTTGCCCGTGGGTGCCAATAATCAAGACAAAGGTATGTATTTCCACTGCAAAATGCGGGATCTTTGACATTTTGGGCCACCTTCCGCACTTCGCGTCTGTTGCAGGCAACTCCCTTCACGCCCGGCCGAATGGCGAACAGCCCGCCTTCGAGCGGGGCTTTTGGGATATGGTGGGGGTCCATGGTGAACCGGTCCGAGGTGACAAATAGCGTATCGAGATCGGGTCCACCGAACGCGCAACGCGCGGGCCATGGACAGGGGCGCTTTACACTGAGGTCGATGGTGCCCCCGGTGCCGAGCCTGACAATGCAGCCGCCACCGGCCACGCGGCAGGTCCGGACACGGCCATCCGTGTCGAGTGTCGATCCGTCCGAGGCGCCCCACTCGAAACCATGGCATGACAGGCGCCGGTCGGACAGACGCCGGTCGGACAGGCGCCGCGTGGCAGGGGGTCTGGCGACATCGGCAAATCCCGTTGCAAAGGGTGTGGGCGATGAGCGGCTGTCCTGTCCGGCTGATGGTCCGGATCGCCTTCGCCCGCGGCGTCTGGCCCGCGCTCGACCGCGCGCTTCGCACACCGCTGGCACGTGCGCGATCCGCGCCGATATCCATGTCCGACAACCGACAACCGACAACCGGCAAGGACGCTACGGCCCTTGTCGAGCGTCTGCGCAACGCCTCCGCAGGCAGGCATGCAAACCACGTCAGCATGGGGCAAGGGTCCTTCATCCTGCGGCCGCAGCATTTTGGCTTGGGCAAAGCCCGTCGGCCCGTCTTTTCTGGCGGTGCCTCTCCAGGCTCCACGGGACACGCCACGCATGACGACAGCCGCTTGTCCGCCTGACTCCGGTGCAGGGACCAACGCAGCCCGGTCTCGAAGGTGCCTCAGATCACGATGATCTTCTGGATCGTCAAGGGGCTTGCGACCGGAATGGGGGAGACCACGTCCGACGTTCTCGTCCACACCATCGATCCACCGGTGGCCGTCGTCATCGGATTGGCCGGGTTCGTGGCGGTATTGACGCTCCGGTTGAGGGCAGCGCGCTACAACGCGTGGATCTGCCGGTTCGCCGTCGTCATGGTCAGCGTTCTCGGCACGATGGCCGGCGATGTAGCGCATGGGGGCCTCGGCATCCCCTGCGCCGTATCGACACCGTTCTTTGGCGCAGCACTCGCGGTGATCTTTCCGATCTGGGTCCGGGTTGCGGGAACGCTCCCGATCCACAGCATTCACTCGCGGCGGCGCGAGGCGTTCTATTGGGCGACGGTGCTCGCGACGTTCGCGCTCGGGACGACGACCGGCGACATGACCGTGCAGAGCATGCAGCTGGGCTACCGCGACTCCGGCATCCTGTTTGCCGCATTGATCGCCGCCCCGGCACTGGCCCGGTGGAGATTTGGCCCGGTGGAGATTTGGCTTGCCGGAGATTTGGCTTGCCGGAGATTTGGCTTGCCGGAGATTCCGGCCTTCTGGGTCGCCTACATCGTGACCCGGCCGTTCGCCGCCTCGGTCGCCGACCGGATGGGCGTGGACCATCAGCGCGGCGGGCTCGACTGGGGGACGGGGCCGGTGAGCCTTGCGCTCTGCGTGGTGATCCTGGGCTTCGTGGCCTGCCTCGCAGCGAACCGGTCGGACGTGGAGCATGAACCGGCCGGGGTGCGCGATCGAGACCGCGCCGACATCCCGCGCTTCGAGTAGGCGCCGACGCGCCGGCCCGCAGAGCGACCGACGTCCGCGACAGGGCCGTGGTGGCGCGGGCACGGGTCACAGAACGGACATCTCCGATACCGGTCGACGCTGTTCAAAGCCCCCGCGATCTGCCGTAGTGGTCCCGGCGCCTTTGCCGTCCGAGATGGCGGCGAGCCGGACCGATGCCCTCATTCCTGCCCAGCAAAGGAACAGGCCGATGACCGGATCGATCATGGCGGCTCTCGCGTCCGCCATCACCGGCGCTGTCGACGCACTCGGATATGTGGGCATCGCGGTGCTGATGGCGCTCGAATCCGCCTGCATCCCGTTGCCGTCCGAGATCATCATGCCGTTCTCGGGCTATCTCGTCTCCACCGGACGTTTCTCCCTCCTCCTCGTCGCAACCGCCGGTGCCGTCGGCT
>JBBSVE010000158.1:0-6870 GCA_038233815.1 Rhodobacterales bacterium | reverse complement strand
CGACATCTCCTCATAGACCAGCCGTCCGACGATCTGGCCATGCTCCAGCACGAACGGCGCCTCGTGGCAGCGCACCTCCAGCACCCCGCGCGACCCGGCCCCCCCCGCCGCGGCATGGCCGAAGCCGGGGTCGAAGAAGCCTGCGTAGTGGACCCGGAACTCGCCCGCCATCGCGAGATAGGGCGCCATCTCGGCGGCATAACCGGGCGGGATCGTGACCGCCTCGCGGCTGACAAGGATGTAGAACGCTCCCGGATCGAGGATGATGCGCGCTTGCGTGGTGCGGACGTCCTCCCAGAAGTCGGCGGCCGGATAGTGCCCTATCCGGTCGAGGTCGATGACCCCGGCATGCGGCTTCGCGCGGTAGCCGATGCGGTCCTGTCCTTCGGTGGCCATGAGGTCGACCGAGAACCCCAGCCCCTCCGATATGACCGCGTCGCCGGGCACCAGCGGCTCCGCCCGGTGCAGCGCCTCGAGCGCCGCGTCGTCGAGGGAGGCGCGTCCCGTCCGAAACCGGATTTGGTTGAGCCGCATCCCCTCGCGCACCAGCACGGAAAAGCTGCGCGGGCAGACCTCGGCGTAAAGCGCGCCCGCGTAGCCGTCCGCGATGCGGTCGAACTCCACCCCGCCGTCGGTGATCGTGCGGGTCAGCAGATCGAGCCTGCCAGTCGAGGATTTTGCGTTCGCCACCGCCGTCATGCCGGAGGGCAGGGCGAGCCGCTCCATCAGCGGGATCACGTAGACGCAGCCCTTCTCCAGCACCGCGCCGCCACAGAGGTCCATGCGGTGCATCTCGAACTCCGCGATCCGGTCCTCCACGCGGCGGCCGTGCCCGGCCAGAAACGAGGCGCGGACGCGGTAGGCCACGGGTCCAAGCCGCAGATCGAGGCTCGCGGGCTGAACCTGTGCTGCATCTATGGGGCGGTCAGCGGCAATCGCGCCGTCCGCGATCATCCGGTGGATCGCCTGCGAGGGCAGCACGCCGTCACGCCTCATGGATCGGCCTCCCCCCCGAAACGGAACCGCCCGCGCCTGTCTGCACAGGGCGGGCGGTTCTGCGATTGGTCGGGCCGGAGAGATTTGAACTCTCGGCCTTCCGCCCCCCAGACGGACGCGCTAACCAGGCTGCGCCACGGCCCGACACCGCGTCTGAATAGCGGGTTTCGGCGTGGTGGCAAGGCGAAAAGCGTGGCTGCACGGGTCAGCGACGCGGAATGCGACCGCGATCCGCGACCCTCGCGCGCAACGCCTGCAGCCGCTCCGCCAGCCGCTCAACGTCGGAAAGCCGGTCCCGGAACGCCTGCGGGGACAGCGCGCGGAGATCGGAGGCAAGCCAGCGCACATCAACGGCATCGGGGGGCTGGACCTCCGCCTCGTCCTTCGGACCAAAGCCGATGCGGTGGACGACGGTCGCCTGCTCCGACGATGTGCTGTCGCCCAAAGCGTCCGGGTCATCGGGGGAGGGATCGGTTCCCTCCAGACGGTCGCGTTCGGGCACGTCCATGGCGGCGTCCCAATCCTCGACGGCGTCCGGAACCTCCCGTCCAGAAAGGGAGGAGACGTGACGAACCCCCTGTTCGCGCAGGATCTTCTGCACCCCGCGGATCGTCAATCCATCATCGTGGAGGAGCCGCCGGATCCCCGCCAGCAAGGCCACGTCGGACGGGCGGTAGTAGCGCCGACCGCCGGCGCGCTTCACGGGGCGGATCTGGGGGAACCGGCTTTCCCAGAATCGCAAGACATGGGCGGGCGTTCCAAGATGCTCCGCGACCTCGCTGATCGTGCGAAAGGCTGCGTCGGATTTTTCCACCCCGGCCATGGATCAGCGCGGCTTGCCGCCGGCGACCCGCGCCTTCATCAGATGCGAGGGCCGGAAGGTCAGCACCCGGCGCGGGCTGATCGGCACCTCGTCGCCGGTCTTGGGGTTGCGGCCGATCCGGGCCGTCTTGTCGCGGATCGAGAAGGTGCCGAATGAGGATATCTTGACCGTCTCGCCCGATGCCAGCGCGTCCGACAGATGGCCCAGCACGCTTTCCACCAGTTGCGAGGAATCGTTGCGCGAAAGCCCCACCTCTCGGAATACCGCCTCGCTGAGGTCCATCCGCGTCAGAGTCCGGTCGCCCATCGCTTGCCCCCAATGCGTATCCGCTAAAAGTCTGCAAAGCATGCGCGCCTGCAAAAGCCAAGTCAATATCAGAGACTTGCCACGCAAAGCTGAGAGGGGATCTTCGCTACCAGCGCAGGACGACCGAGCCCCATGCAAGGCCGCCGCCGATCGCCTCGGTCACGACGATCTGCCCGGGCGCGATCTGACCGCGCGCCACGCCGACCGACAGGGCAAGCGGAATCGAGGCCGCAGACGTGTTGCCGTGATCCTGGACCGTCACAACGACCTTCTCCATCGGCAGACCGATCCGCTGGGCGGTGGCCGCGATGATCCGCAGGTTGGCCTGATGCGGCACGATCCAGTCCACGTCGGCCCCTGTCAGCCCGGCCTTCGCCAGCGCCGCCTCTGCCGTGCTCGCGAGCTTCTCGACCGCGTGCCGGAACAGGGGATTGCCCTGCATCCGGAGCTTGCCGGACAGCCCGGTCGTCGAGACACCGCCATCGACATAAAGCATCTCGCGGTAGCGCCCGTCGGAATTGAGATCCGCCGACAGGATGCCCCGGTCGGCGGTGGTGCCCGCACCCTCCGCCCCCTCCAGCAGCAGCGCCCCCGCGCCGTCGCCGAAAAGAACGCAGGTGGAGCGGTCGGTCCAGTCCATGATCCGGCTGAAGGTCTCCGCCCCGATCACGAGCACGCGGCGCGCCTGACCCGCGACGATCAGCGCATTGGCATTGGCCAGCGCGAACACGAAGCCCGCGCACACCGCCTGAACGTCGAACCCGAAGCCCCGGGTCATGCCGAGCGCGTCCTGCACCATCGTCGCCACCGACGGGAAGGTGAGGTCGGGCGTCGAGGTCGCGACGATGATCGCGTCGAGGTCGGTGGCCTGCCAGCCCGCCTGCTCCAACGCCGCGCGCGCGGCATGGGTCGCCATGGCCGAGGTCGTCTCCCCCTCCGCCGCGAAATGGCGCCGCTCGATACCGGAGCGGGTGCGGATCCATTCGTCCGTCGTCTCAAGCGATGCCTCGAACTCGGCATTCAGGACGACCCGCGCGGGCAGGTAGTGCCCGACCCCCCGGACAATGGCGCGCGTCGTCATGCCGATGTCCCCCCGGCGCGGGCCTGGGTATCGAGCGCATCCGCCGCGGCGCGGGTGGCCGAGGCGACGCGCGCGGCGAGGCGGTCGTTGAACCCCTTTTCCGCCAGATGGAACGCGAGCTTGATCGCCGAGGACACGCCGGTCGCGTCGGCCGAGCCGTGCGATTTCACCACCGTGCCATTCAGGCCCAGAAACACGCCCCCGTTGACCCGGCGGGGGTCGATCTTCTTTTGCAGCCGCTTCAGCGCGTTGAGGGAAAAGAGCGCCGCGACCTTGGACATGAGCGTCTCGTTGAACGCATCCCTGAGGGAGGCGGACACCAGCTTTGCCGTGCCCTCGCCGGTCTTGAGAGCGACATTGCCGGTGAAGCCGTCGGTCACGATCACATCGACCTTGTCGCCGGGCAAATCACCGCCCTCCACGAAGCCGAGGTAGTCGTAGGCGCCCGCCTCGGCCATCTGCGCGATCAGTTCGCTGGCCAGTTTCAGCTCGCCGCGGCCCTTGTTCTCCTCCGTCCCCACGTTCAGCAAACCGACGCGCGGGCGCTTGATGCCGAGCCCGTTGCGGGCGTAGACCGCCCCCATCATGGCGTATTGCATGAGGTCTTCCGGCTCCGCCTTCACGTCGGCACCGGCGTCGAGCATGAGGTTGAACCCGCCGGGATTGCGCGACGGCCAGACGCAGCCGATGGCGGGGCGGTTGATGCCAGGCAGCTTCTTCAGCCGGATCATCGCCACGGCCATCAGTGCGCCTGTGTTGCCGCAGGAGACCGCGACCGTCGCCTCGCCATACTTCACGCAGTCGATTGCGGACCACATCGAGGTGCCCTCGCCGTGCCGCATGATCTGGCTCGGCTTGTCCTCCATCGTGACGGTGCGCGGCGCGTGGCGCACGTCGCACCGCCCGTCCAGCGCGCGCTGGCGGGCCACCAGCGGACGCAGCAGCGCCTCGTCCCCGTGCAGCACAAAGCCGATGTCGGAATTCTTGGCGGCCGATAGGACCATGCCGTCAATCACAACCTGCGGACCGGAGTCACCCCCCATCGCATCGACCGAGATCACGATGCGACCCGTGGAGGGAGCGTCCGATCCCTTGTCGTCTCGGCGTTCGGGCACATCGGTCATGCGCGTCAGCGCAAAAGGAGCGGCTTACGCCGCATCCTCGTCCAGATCGGCTTCGGCAGACAGCGCCACAACCTCGCGTGCGTCATAGTGTCCGCAGGCGGAACATACGTGGTGCGGGCGCTTCAGCTCGCCGCAGTTGGCACATTCGGACGGGTTCGACGCTACGAGGGCGTCATGCGCGCGCCGCATGTTGCGCTTGGATTTGGTGACTCGGTTCTGCGGGACAGCCATGTCTCGACCTCACGTTGCGGACCGGAAGGCCCCTGATTTCGTTCGGGTTTCAGCGCGCGGGACCACCCCTGCGGGCGTCTCCCGTCCGCGCTTCAAGCAAGACGCGGAACATACTGGCTTTATCGTCCGGCGCAAGCCTGTTCAGGGCTTTTTCTGACCCGCGTCGGACCCTTCCTCCGGCTCCGTCTCCGGGCGTCCTTCAAGGCGTGACCGGAGGGCTGCCAGACCCGCAAACGGACGCAGATCCGCATCCTTCAAGGGTTCGGCGCCCGCGGGTTCCGCCGTCGCGCGCGCCAGCGTCGCCCCGTCGCGACGGGGATAGAGCGGCAGCGCCAGCGCCAGCGCCTCGAGCGCCACGGCACCTGCGTCGATGCTGTCGGGCAGGGGCTCGGCATCCACGTCGCCCGGGATCTCCGCCTCGTCCGCCGTCTCCGGGTCCATGTCGGCGAAATACCGCCGCTCTACCGCCACGTCGATCCGGGCTGGCACCGGCTCCAGCGTCAGGATGCAGGCCTGATCGACATCCGCCTCCAGTCGGCCGGTGAGGATCGCGTCCGCGCGCCCCAGCGGCCCCACCTCGCCGCGAAAGCGCAGCTTGCGGACCGTAAGGATGCCCAGATCGTCGGCTATGGCTTGCCGCACCCGCGCGTCGGGTCGCAGGTCGAAAGGGATCGCGCGCTTGCCCGTCACCCGGCTGGCACGGACCGGGTGGCTGAGCGGCAGGCTCGTTCTGGCGATGGGGTCGGTCATGGCTCTCTCCGTCGTTCGCGGTGGGGTGGACCCGTCCCGCGTTCCTTTCTTGATCGCAGCGCCGACCTTATGTAAGTCAGACCGGACGCCGCAACAGCGGATCGGGTCGATCCTCCGTCCGGGGGACGGTCGGCAGCGCGGCAGCGGAGGCGGGGACAGGATGCAGGCACGCAGGATGACGACCCGGACGATCCGGGCGGGCCTCTTCGGGTGTCTCATGCTCGTCATGTCCTGCACCGCGATCTACCGCAATCACGGATATGTGCCGCCCGAGGCCGATCTGGAGCAGATCACGGTGGGCACGGACACGCGCGAGTCCGTCTCCAACCTGATCGGGCGGCCCTCGGCGCAGGGGCTCCTGAACGACCGGGGCTGGTATTATGTGCAGAGCCGCTTCCGCACCCGCGGCCCCAGCGCCCCGCAGGAGATCGACCGTCAGGTGGTGGCGATCAGCTTCGATGAAGGCGGCGTGGTTGAGAATGTGGAGCGGTTCGGGCTCGACCGCGGCCGCGTCGTGCGCCTGTCGCGGCGGGTGACGGAGAGCAACATCAGCGGCCGGTCGGTCCTGTCGCGGATCTTCAGCAACTTCGGCCGTATCGATCCGAAGGATTTCATTCGCTGACGGAACAGGGGCTCGATCCCGGCGTTCACGGGACCGCGAATCGGGCGCCGTCGCGGAATGGTCGCATGATTCTGCGGGCAGGGGGGCGCTACGTCGCGCGCTATGCCGCGTCCGACGACGACCGGGCGCGGGTGATGGCACTGCGGGGCGCGGTGTTTCGGGGCGATGTGGCGGCCCCCGATGCGGATGCGTTCGATGCGTTCTGCCGCCACGTCATGGTGGAGAGGGCGGAGGACGGACGCCTCGTCTGCTGCTACCGCCTGCTGGCGATTCCCGATGGCCGGCGCATCGGGCAGAGCTATGCGGCGCAATCCTACGATCTCGGCGCGCTTGCCGCCTATCGCCTGCCGATGCTGGAGCTTGGCCGCTTCTGCGTGGCACCCGGTCCTAACGATCCCGATATCATGCGTGCAGGCTGGGCCGTGATGACCCGCGCGGTGGCGGAGGAGGGTGTCGGCATGATCTTCGGATGCGCGTCTTTCGCAGGCACCGACCCAGACAGGCATGGCGCGGCCTTTGCCCTGCTGCGCGCGTCGCATCTGGCACCTGGTCACCTCGCCCCGCGCGTCAAGGCGGGGGAGGTGCATGGGTTTGGCCAAGCTAACGTGACCGCCGATGATCCGGGCCGCGGCCGCATGGACCTGCCGCCCCTGCTGCGCAGCTATCTCTCGCTGGGCGGATGGGTCAGCGATCACGCCGTGATCGACCGGGATCTGGGCACGATGCATGTCTTTACAGCGGTGGAGGTCGCCTCCATCCCGCCCGCCCGTGCTCGCCTTCTGCGCGAAGATGCCAACTAGGCTCTGGACCCATTAAATCGCTTGCGGTTGGGGCAACTCATTGATTCACTGGCGGCACCAGGGAGGAGCTGCCATGACCGATATGATCCTGCTTTCCGACGACCAGATGGCGCGGGTATCGCCGTTCTTTCCGCGTT
>JBBSVE010000157.1:0-6888 GCA_038233815.1 Rhodobacterales bacterium | reverse complement strand
GTCTGCGATCATTGCGCGGACAAGGGCCTTGGCATCCTCGCCCATGTCCCAGAACGCGCGGGCGCGCACGTCGCCCGCAATCCGCTCCAGCGCCTTCTGGTCGAGCCGCTGGCCCGATCCCACCTGACCGCCGTTCCGCCCCGAGGCGCCGAACCCCACGCGGTGCGCCTCCAGCAGGATCACCGAGAGGCCCGCCTGCGCCGCATGGAGCGCCGCCGAAAGGCCGGTATAGCCGCCGCCCACGATGCAGATGTCGGCGGACTGCGCGCCCGTCAGGGTGGGGAAGGGGGCCAGCGACGTGGCGGTGGCGGCATAGAACGACGCAGGATAGGCGCCGGGCCGGTCGTTGGCATGCAGCAGGTTCACAGGCGGGCCGGGCTGCAGGTCATACGTTCAGCAGCAGATGCTCACGCTCCCACGGGCTGATGACCTGCAGGAACTCCTTGTATTCGTTGCGCTTGACGGAATCGTAGACGAGGCAGAACTCTTCGCCCAGCACGTCGCGCAGGGCCGTGTCCTCCTCCAGCAGGTCGAGCGCATCGCCGAGGTTGTAGGGCAGGTCGGTCTCCGCCATATAGGCGTCGCCGGTGCATTCGGCGCGCGGCGTCACCCCCTCCATCAGGCCGAGATAACCGCAGGCGAGCGAGGCCGCCAGCCCGAGGTAAGGGTTGCAGTCCATCCCTGCCAGCCGGTTTTCTACCCGCCGCGCCTCGGGGGCGGAGATCGGGATCCTGAGGCCCGTTGTCCGGTTGTCGCGTCCCCATTCTAGGTTGATGGGGGCCGCGAAATCCGGGACGTAGCGGCGGTAACTGTTGACGTAGGGGGCGAGCAGCGCCACCGCTGCGGGCAGATGGTTCTGCAGCCCCGCGATGAAATGGAGGAACGGTTCCGTCTCCGCCCCTTCGATGTCGGAGAAGATGTTGCGCCCTGTGTCGGTATCGACGACGGAATGATGGATGTGCATGGCCGATCCCGGCTCGCCCTCGATGGGCTTTGCCATGAAGGTGGCGAAACAGTCGTGGCGCAGCGCCGCCTCCCGGATCAGACGCTTGAAGAAGAAGATCTCGTCGGCCAGCCGGATCGGGTCGCCGTGGGCGAGGTTGATCTCCACCTGACCCGCGCCGCCCTCCTGCAGGATGCCGTCGATCTCGAACCCCTGCGCTTCGGCGAAATCGTAGATGTCGTCGATGACCTTGCCGTATTCGTCCACCGCCGACATCGAATAGGCCTGTTTGCCGGCCGCGCGTCGACCCGACCGGCCCATCGGCGGGATCACCGGCATGTTGGGGTCAATGTTGCGCGCGGTCAGGAAGAACTCCATCTCCGGCGCCACGACGGGTGTCCAGCCGCGCGCATTATAAAGCGCGATGATCCGGCGCAGCACGTTCCGGGGCGCGGTCGGCACGAAGGCTCCGGCCTGATCGTAAGCGTCGTGGATCACCTGCAGCGTGATATCGGCGGTCCAGGGGGCTGCGGTGGTGGTGGTGAAATCGGGCACGAGGATCATGTCCGGCTCGGTAAAGAGGCCGGAGGGATTGTCCGCCCATTCCCCCGTGATGGTCTGCAGGAAGATCGAGTTCGGCAGGAAATAGTTCTTCTGCGTCGCGAACTTGGAGGCGGGCATCGCCTTGCCGCGCGCCACGCCCGCGATGTCGGCGATGATGCACTCCACCTCGTCGATGCGGCGGCCTTCGGTGAAGCGGGCCGCGGCTTCGGGGAACTGGGCGGTCCAGTCGGTCATGCGGGGGTCTTTTGCGCCGGGGCGTGGGCTTGCGCGAAGAACGCGGCGATCCGGCCCGCCATCCCGTCCGTGTCGAGCGGGTCGCCGAGGCGCGCGCGGGCGCGCTCCAGCACGGGCTCTGGGACCACGCCGGGGGCGCGGACCTCGATCAGGCCCTTGACGTAGCCCGGCCCGAACTCCGGGTGCGGCTGGACCGAGAACATGCGGTCGCCGTAAAGCAGCGCCGCCGTCTCGCAATAGGCCGACGTGGCGACAACGCGCGCCGTGTCGGGCACCCGCGTCACCTGATCCTGATGCCATGCGTTGAGCGTCAGGCCCGTCCCGTCGAAATCGTAGTCGGTAGCGCCGACGACCCAGCCGCCCGCGAACTTCTCCACCCGTCCGCCCATCGCCTGCGCCATGATCTGGTGGCCGAAACAGATGCCCACGACCGGCACATGGGCCGCGTAGGCGTCGCGGATGAAACGTTCCAGCGGCGGGATGAAGGGGTGATCCTCGTAGGCGCCGTGACGCGAGCCGGTGATGAGCCAGCCGTCAGCGGCGTGAATATCCGGGGGCAGGTCCATGTCGGCCACGTGCCAAGTGCGGAACGTGAAACCGTGACCGTCCAGCAGCCGCTCGAACATCGCGGGGTAGGTGCCGTTCTCGGGCAGCAGCGCATCGGGCACGTGGCCGGTCTCGAGAATGCCGATGCGCATGACGTTCGCCTTTGACCGCTGTTCGTGCCAACCTACCCTCTGGCCGCGACCGGCGGCAAGAGGGCTCGGACGGTGGCCAAACCGGGAATGAAAAGGATGATGTCGATGGAAATCAGTGCCAGCAAGGTCGTGCAGGTGGTGTTCCTCGCCCGCGAGAGGGAGCAGCAGGGCGGACCGCGTTCGGCGGAACTGGAATTGCACGCGTTCATCGACGCCATGAATGACGACGAAAAGGCGCATCTGACCGCAATCGCGTGGGTCGGCCGGGAGGCGTTCGAGGTGGCCGACTACGACGGCGCCGTGCGGGCCGCGATGGCGGAGCGCACGGTAACCACGGCGGATTATCTGATGGGAATGCCGCATCTGGCCGAGAACCTCGAGGCGGGCCTCGACGCGCTGGGCGTCGATGTGGACGGGGAGGAGGAGGATCTCCTCTGACGACGGTGTTCTGCGTCAGGCGATCGTGTGCAGCGGCGTCTCGAAGCGATCGACGTAGCGCCGGATCCGGGGCGCGATCAGGACATGCTCGGCAGCGGCGGACAGGAAACCGCCACCACGCAGGGCAGGGGGGCTGATCGGACCGCGCGGTGCGTCGGGGAAGTGGCGGGCGAGGAACGGCGCCATCGCCATCAGATAGCGCGGCGGGCAGAGGCCGCGCGGATCGCTCCACGGTTTCGTCACACCGGCATGGTGGGCGAGGCGGATCGGCTCCGTCAGCCCCCAGATCGGGCGTTTCCCGGCCCATTGCCAGTTCCAGAGCGGGCTGAGCTCTGTCCAGTTGCCATGCAGGACGCAATTCAGAAGCGACTGGTCGTGATGAGTCAGCGCCTCGGGTTTCGCGGCAGCGAAGGTGAGGCAGCGGTCCAGCAGATCCTCGCGCCGGAAGAAGCGGGTATCAAACAGCTCCAGCCCGCCGTTGAAATAGGGGGCTGCCGGCAGACCCGCGATGCGGAAATCGCGGATGTGCTTGGCCGGGCGCAGCCATTGCTGCATGTCGCGCACGGCGGCCAGCGGGCGCCCCTTCATGTCGGCGCGCAGCAGCGCGCCCAGATCGCCGCCCCCAAGGAACATGTCCGCGTCGAGATAGAGCACACGCGCGTAGCGGTCCGCCAGCGCATCGGCAAGCCAGAGCCTGAGGTAGGTGCTGGGCGGCAGGTGCCGGATCCGCAACCCCTCCAGCGCCGGGCCGGGATCGAGAGGCAGGAACCGCACGCCCTTGTCCTTCAGCGCGCCGGGCAGCACCAGAGGATTGGCCGACGCGATCAGGATGTCGAAGTCCCGGTCGGGGTGTTCATTGGCGATCTGGTCCGCAAGGAACGCGGCATAAGGCAGGAACGCAGCGTCGCAACAGAGTGCGATAGCATGGACCGGGGCTGTCATCAGCGCATGACCCTAAACGGTGTCGAGATAAAGTTCGACCTGCTCCTCCGCGCTCAGCTCCGCCAGATAGTGCAGTTCCTGCCGCTTGGTCAGCACGAGGTTGCGGATCAGATCGCGCGAGAAGATGCGCGGCATCGCCTCGCTCTGCTCGAACGCGTCGATGGCCCCGGCCCATGTCGTCTCGATCTGCGGCAGGCCGTCGACGGTGTAGGCATTCCCGGTAATCGGCTGCGGCGGGTCGCGCCCCTCCTCGATGCCGATCAGGGCCGCGCCGAGGATCACGGCGAGCATCAGATAGGGGTTCACGTCGCCGCCCGCCACGCGATGCTCGATCCGCCGGGCGGAGGAGGCGCCGGCCGGGATGCGGATCGCGGCGGTGCGGTTCTCATAACCCCAGCAGACGGTCGTGGGGGCATGAGCGTCGGGCACCAGCCGGTCGTAGCTGTTGGCATGGGGCGCGAAAAGCAGCGTCGAGTCGTGCATCGCCGACAGGCAGCCCGCCACTGCATGGCGCAGTGCCGCCGTGCCCTTGGGGCCGCCGCTGTCGAAGATGTTCTCGCCCTCTGCATCCAGCACCGAGAAATGGGTATGCAGCCCCGAGCCGGAATATTCCGGGTAGGGCTTGGCCATGAAGGAGGCCGCAAAGCCGTGCCGCCGCGCAAGCCCCTTCACCAGCATCTTGAAGAGCCACGCATCGTCGGCCGCACGCAGCGCGTCGTCGGAATGCATCAGGTTGACCTCGAACTGGCCGAGGCCCGTTTCCGACGTCGAGGTGTCGGCGGGAATGTCCATCGCCTCGCACGCGTCGTAGAGATCGGTGAAGAACGTGTCGAACGCGTCCAGCGCGCGGATCGACAGCGTCTCCGCCGCCTTCCGTCGCTTTTGGGACCGTGGCGAGGGCGGCACTTGCAGCGTCTTGCCGCTGTCGTCGATGAGGAAAAACTCCAGCTCCATCGCGCATACCGGCGTCAGGCCGCGCGCCTTGTAGCGCGCGACCACGGCTGCCAGCGCCTGTCGGGGATCGCCGTCGTAGGGCTGGCCATTCTCGCGGAACATCCAGATCGGGAGCAGGGCCGTCGGCGCCTCCAGCCACGGCATCGGCATGAAGCCCCGTTCGGTGGGCTTCAAAACGCCGTCCATGTCGCCTTCCTCATAGACCAGCGGGCTGTCGTCGATATCCTCGCCCCAGATGTCGAGGTTGAGGACCGAGAAGGGAAACCGGGTGCCGTCCTTCACCACCTTGTCGGCAAAGCGCGCGGGGATCCGTTTGCCGCGCGCCTGACCGTTGAGGTCGGCTGCGGCCACGCGGATTGTGCGCACCTCGGGGTGCTTGCGGAGCCAGTCTTTCATTCATTCACCCGATACCATGTCGCGACGCGGGCGACTGTCGCCGAAAAGGGCGGGAATAACAACGCCTACAGGGCTTCGGCCGGAACAGGCGCGTCGGGCACGGCCAGATAGTCCGCCGCACTCAGGGCCACGATCCCCTTCACCGCAAGCGTCGCGCGGTCATCCGGTCCCAGATCCGCGAGGCTGTCCCGGATTGCCGCGAAGAGCTGCGGCTTTAGCGACGGGAACGCTGTGATGAACGGCAAACCGGGGGTCGGCGCAGTGGCACCCACGATGCGGAGGAGGGCGGCGACAGGCACCTGTCGCGCGCACATGCGCCAGGTCGCGGCGTCGATCGCGGCAAGGTCGGCGCGCCCGGAGGCCACGGCGACCAGCGATTGCCGATGCGCGCCGGTCTCGACTTCGGGTCGGAGGGTCAGGCCGAGCCGCGCCGCCTCCGCCAGGGGTGCGCTCCAGCCCGATTGGGAGTCGCGCGAATTATAGGCCAGCACCGCGCCATCGAAGGCCGCGATGTCGCGCCGCGGATCGTCCTTGTGCGCGACGAAAAGGCTGCGGTAGTGACCGGGGGGGCACCCCTCCAGCCCGCAGTCGCTGGCCCCTACGAGCGTCACACAGGTATGGAGGCGCGTGCGATAGGGCATCCCGCAGGCGTGCGACAGGAGCAGATCCGGCGCAGTCCAGTGCGACGCGAGATCCTCCGGCCAGGTCAACGCGTCCGGCGCGTCGATGCCGGCGTCCCGGAGCCTGTCGCGGATCTCCGACCAGAGCCGGCCGCTGGGTTCCTCCGCGTCACCCCAGCCATACATCGGAAGGGACGCGATCACTCCGCTTCGGCGCGCTGACGGGCCTGTGCGGATTCCACATCGGTCAGCCCCAGCAGGTTCGTCACCAGCCGCATCACCTGATCTTCCTCGGCGTCACGCGAATGGTCGGCGAGCGCCACCCACCACATCGCCTGCAAAAGATCGGCGCGGTCCGCGACCGGAACCGCCTCCTTGATCGCGCGGGTGAAGCGGACCGTGTCGGGGGCCTGCGCCTCCAGTTGCTCCGCCTCGGCGCGCAGCGCGCGGGCGGCGTCGGGAGCGATGCCGTGCCTGCGGGCCAGCACGCGGTCGATGCGCGCCGCCTCCGCCGGATCGAAATGACCGTCGGCGCGCGCGATGCGCACCAGCAGCGCCGCAAGCGCCAGCCGCGCCTCGGGGTCCGGCAGACGCTCGGGCGCGGAGGTGCCGAGATTTCGGAGAAGGGATTCGAACATGGGCCACGATATAGGCGGTGATCGCGCCGCTGCCAATCGGGTGGGGCGTCTAATTTTCCGGGGCGGGCCCGTCTTCATGCTTCGTTAACGCACCGGTGTCGATGCTCAACCGGCGATCGGGACGGGGGGCGACAGGGCGATGCTTGATTCGGGGCAGGACGGGACGCGGCTGGACGATGCGACCCGGCTCGACTGGCTGCGCCTGATCCGGTCGCGCAGGGTCGGGGCGGTGACCTTCCGGCGGCTGCTGGAGGATCACGGCTCGGCCCGCGCGGCGCTGCAGGCATTGCCCGACATCGCCGCCCGCGCGGGGGTGGAGCGTTACACCATCTGCCCCGTGGGCGTGGCAGAGCACGAGATGCGGCTGGGCCGGACGGCGGGTGCCGCGCTGATTTGTCTAGCGGAGGACACCTATCCCGCCGCTTTGCGCGCACTCGCGGATGCGCCGCCGGTGCTCTGGG
>JBBSVE010000156.1:0-6896 GCA_038233815.1 Rhodobacterales bacterium | reverse complement strand
CGACCAAGACGCAGTGGCGAGGATCAGGCATTTCGCGCGTTTCATGGGGCTCGTTGAAACGGAATTTCCTTCTGGCGCGCCGCGGGGGATTGGTTTCGTCCCTGCGGCCGACGTCAATGCAACGGCACAGGCGTGGTCCGTGGACGGCTCGAGCGCCCTAGCGAGCGAGGTCGCGCGGGATGTTCGCGCCCGCTATCCAGACCCGGTGCCGCCGTCGCGCCGTGCCCCGATGCTGGTGCGTGCCGCGAGCCGATTGCGGGCGCAGGACACGCCACCCTGCGGCGTGCGCCGCGACCCCGCCCCCGACGACGTGCGCGCGACGGAGATCCGCCAGCCCTATGCGCAGTTCTTCGCGGTGGAGGAGGCGGACCTTACCTTCCGCCGCTTCGACGGCACGATGAGTCCCTCGGTCACGCGCGCGGCCTTCGTCTCCGCCGACGCGGCGACGGTGCTACCCTACGATCCGGTCCGCGACCGCGTGCTGGTGGTGGAACAGTTCCGAACCGGCCCATGGCTCCGCGGCGACAGCCAGCCGTGGCAACTCGAACCTATCGCCGGTCGGATCGACCCGGGGGAGACGCCGGAGGACGCGGCCCGTCGCGAGGCTTTCGAGGAGGCGGGATTGCGGCTGGGCGATCTGATCCCGATGGCGCACTATTACCCCTCGCCGGGGGCCAAGACCGAATTCCTCTACTGCTTTCTGGCGCTGACCGACCTGCCCGACGGCACCGCCGTGATCGCGGGCGCGCAGGACGAGGCGGAGGATATCCGCGGGCATCTCCTGAGTTTTGAGCGGCTCATGGACCTCGTGGCGACGGGGGAGGCAGCGACCGGACCGCTGATCCTCGCGGCCCTCTGGCTTGGCCGGGAACGGGCGCGCCTGCGCGCGGCGGGCCGCACGGCTTGAGGTCGCAGACGCGCGGGCCTACAACGGTGCGGCAGCGAAAGAGGATCAAGCCCATGCGGACCTTCACCGATCTTGCCGATGCCGTTGGAAAGACGCCGCTCATCCGGCTCAACCGCGCGTCCGAGGCGACGGGCTGCGAAATCCTCGGCAAGGCCGAGTTCATGAACCCCGGCCAGTCGGTGAAGGATCGTGCGGCGCTCTGGATCATCCGCGACGCGGTTGCGCGCGGGGCGCTGAAGCCGGGCGGCACCATCGTGGAGGGGACGGCGGGCAACACCGGGATCGGTCTGGCGCTGGTCGGCACCTCGATGGGCTTTCGCACCGTGATCGTCATTCCCGAGACGCAAAGCCAGGAAAAGAAGGACATGCTGCGGCTGGCGGGCGCTACCCTCGTGCAGGTTCCGGCAGCACCTTACAAGAACCCGAACAATTACGTGCGCTATTCCGGTCGTCTGGCGGAGGCGCTGGCCCGGACCGAGCCCAACGGTGCCGTCTGGGCCAACCAGTTCGACAACGTGGCGAACCGTCAGGCGCATGTGGAGTCGACCGGCCCCGAGATCTGGGAGCAGACCAAGGGCCGGGTGAACGGCTTCATCTGCGCCGTGGGAACGGGCGGCACGCTCGCAGGCACCGCGATGGCGCTGCAACCCAAGGGCGTGAAGATCGGGCTCGCCGATCCCGAGGGTGCAGCGCTCTACAGCTTCTATACCGATGGCACGTTCGACAGTCCGGGCACGTCGATCACCGAAGGGATCGGGCAGGGGCGCATCACCGCGAACCTCGAAGGCTTCCGTCCCGACTACAACTACCGGATCCCGGACGAGGAGGCGCTGCCCATCGTGTTCGATCTTCTGGCGGACGAGGGTCTGTGCCTCGGAGGGTCGTCGGGGATCAACGTGGCGGGGGCTGTGCGGATGGCGCGCGATCTGGGGCCCGGCCATACGATCGTTACGATCCTGTGCGACTACGGCACGCGCTATCTCTCCAAGCTCTACGACCCGGAGTTCCTTGCCGGAAAGGGTCTGCCTACGCCCGGATGGCTCACTGCGCCGCCGCGCGACATCCCGGCCGTCTTCGAGGCGTGATGCGTCGACGCGCTTATCTTTCCGGGGTGCTCCGCAGTCTTGCCGTCCTCCTGCTGCTTTGGGGGGCGGTCGGGCCCGCCATGGCGCAGCAGACCCCACCGGCTGAGGCTGCGGCCATCGACCACGATGCGTGGTCGCGGATCGCGTCCCGGATCGACACGCTGCTGGCCGATCCGGCCACCGCCAGCGCGGTACTGGAACGCCAGCGCGCCCTTGTCGTCGGCTGGCGCGAAAAGTTCATGGCCGGGGAGAGCATCAACGCGGGCCGTATCGCGACGCTGAAGGACCAGATCGCGACCCTCGGTCCGGCGCCCGCGGAGGGTGCGACCGAAGCGTCCGACATTGCGGCCCGGCGCAAGGATCTGAACGCGCAGATGGCCGTCCTGAAGGCCCCGTCCCTCAGCGCGGTGGAGGCCTACAGCCGCGCCGACGGCTTGATCCGGGAGATCGACGGCCAGCTGAGGGAGCGCAAGGCCCAACAGTTCCTGCGCCTCTGGCCGAGCCCGCTCAACCCCGCGAACTGGCCCGGCGCGTGGGACACGGTGGAGGCGGCGGGCGTTGGTCTCTACGCCAAGGTGGCCGCGATCGGGTCCGATCCGGGCCGCCGCGCCGAGGTCCGTGGCAAGCTGCCGATCATCGCGGCCCTCGTCGTGGTCGGGCTGGTCCTGATGATCCGGGGCCGGCGCCTGTTCGAGCGCTATGCCCTGAAGCTCGCGTCGCGCGCATCGAGCCGGGCGCAGGCGGTCTGGTCGTTCCTCGCGTCGCTGGGCCAGATCGTGGCCCCGGTGCTGGGCGTGCTCGCCTTCGCTTGGGCGCTGGGCCTTCTGGGGTTGTCGGGACCGGGCGGCGCGGGGTTCGCCTCCAAGCTCTTTCTCGCGGGCGTCGTGGTCTTCGTCTTCCGCTGGCTGGGGGAACAGGGGTTCCCCAAGGTCATCGCGCCGGGAGCGACGACCCGGATGACTGCGGAACGACGCGGCGAGGGGCGATTCCTCTCCAAGGTGCTCGGCTTCCTGATCGGTCTCGCGATCCTGCGCGAGGCGGTCCTTCCGCTCGACCAGATCCCGGAGGCGTCCGCGTCGGTCATCGTGTTCCCGATGATCCTCCTCATCGCCTTCTTCACCTTCCGGCTAGGCCATATCCTGACCCGCAACCGGCAGGATGCGACGCCCAAGGACGAGGTTCCGACCTACCGCAATCAGGTGATTGGCCTTCTGGGCAAGGGCGAAATGACCGTGGCCTGCGTGGCACCGGTGCTGGCGGCCATCGGCTACGTCTCCGCCGCGCGCGGCATCCTGCTTCCGACCATCGCCTCGATGGCACTCTTCGCGGCGCTCCTCGTCATGCAGCGGTTCGTGGGCGACCTTTACGCGTTGCTGACGAAATCGCGCGACGAGGATGCGCAGAACGCGCTGGCTCCCGTCCTGATAGGCTTCACGCTGACGCTTCTGGCGCTGCCGCTGCTGGCGCTGATCTGGGGCGCACGAACGTCCGACCTGACCGAGCTTTTCGCCCGCTTCCGCGAAGGCTTCCAGATCGGCCAGACCCATATCTCGCCCGCAAGCTTTGTGACCTTCGCGGTGATCTTCGCCATCGGGATGGTGCTGACGCGGCTGGTGCAGGGTGCGCTGCGGTCCTCGGTCCTGCCCAAGACCAAGCTCGATACCGGCGGCAAGAATGCGATCCTCGCCGGCATGGGCTATATCGGGATCTTCCTCGCCGCCCTCGTCGCGATCAACGCGGCGGGGATCGACCTTTCCGGCCTTGCCATTGTCGCGGGCGCCTTGTCGGTCGGCATCGGTTTCGGCCTCCAGAACATCGTGTCGAACTTCGTCTCCGGCATCATCCTGCTGATCGAGCGTCCGGTGTCGGAGGGCGACTGGATCGAGGTCGGCGGCGTTCAGGGCACGGTGAAGTCGATTTCCGTCCGCTCCACCCGGATCCTGACCTTCGACCGCAGCGATGTGATCGTGCCGAATTCCGACCTCGTGACGGGGACGGTGACGAACTGGACGCGCTTCTCGCTCGCCGGGCGGTTGATCGTGAAGGTCGGCGTCGGCTACGGCAGCGACACCCGGCAGGTGGAACGGATCCTGAGGGAGATCGCAGAGGCGCAGCCGCTGGCGGTGATGAACCCGCCGCCGCAGGTCCTGATGATGGAGTTCGGTGCCGACAGCTATCACTTCGAGATCCGGATCATCCTGCGAGACATCAATTTCTCGCTTTCCGTCCGGTCCGACGTGAACCACGAGATCGCGCGCCGCTTCGCCGAGGAGGGGATCGAGATCCCCTTCGGTCAGCGCGACATCTGGCTCCGCAACCCCGAGGCGCTGCAGAAGATGTGGAAATCCGGCGACCTCGAAAAACCGAGCGGTCCTCCGCCCACGGGCGCGCCGGAGCATCGTGGCGGCGGTCCGAACGATCCCCACGCCGAAGGCACGGTCGTGGAGGACGGGGACGGTGACGCCGACGCGCGGTGATCCCGGTTCAGCGCGACAGCACCATGCGGCCCGCATCGATCTCGATCCGGAACCGGCCGAGGTAGTCCATGCCCAGAAGCGATCCTACCATCTCGCCGTCGTTGACGTAGGCCGGGACCATCGGATCGTGGATCGTCCCCAGCGCCACGTCATGCAGCATCACCCGCGCGGTGCGGACCACGCCGTTGGCCGTCTGCGCGGAGCCGACGTAAGCCAGGTCCTTCACGTCGATACCGGTGCGCGCCGCGTCGTCACGGGTCAGCACCACGCTTGACGCGCCGGTATCGACGAGGAACTCCACCGGCGTCCCGCTGATCTGGAGCGTCACGTAATAATGCCCGTCGGGCGCGCGGGGCAACTCGACCCGGCCCTCGTCCGTCACCGACTGGCGCGGCAGGACCGTGGGGCCGATGTCGTGCCAGAGACCCCAGCCCGCCGCCACGCCCAGAAAGATCAGCGCCCATGCAATAAGGCCGCGCGCCATCTGGCCCATCCGTCCGCGATATTCGACCAGCAGATACCCGCCCACGGCCACGATCAAGATGCCATACCACGCAAGGCCCGCGAGTTGATCCCCGGTCATCGCGCCCTGGCCCCCGGAGGCCGGCGACCGGACTGCCGCGAACGGCCCGTCACGCCGCCTTCTCCAGCCGCTCCTGTGCTTTCAGCCACATCGCCTCCGCCCGGTCGAGCCCGTCCATCACTTCGGCATATTTCTTCTGCCACGTCTCCATTTCACCCACCCGCTCCGGCTCGTAGAGCGCGGGATCGGCGAGCTTTTTCGCCAGACGGTCGCGCATGTCGTTGAGCTTTTCCATCCGCTCCTCGCATTTGCGGACCTCGGAGCGCATCGCCGACACCTCGTCGCGGCTGACCTTGCGCGCGGGCGCTGCGGGCTTTGCCGGCTTCTGGGCGTCGTCGCCCGCCAGCAACTCTCGCCGGTAAGCCTCCAGGTCGTGGGCATAGGGCTCCACAGCGCCGCCCTTCACAAGCCAGAGCCGGTCGGCCACCAGCCCCAGAAGGTGCATGTCGTGGCTGACCAGCACCACCGCACCGGAATAGGCGGTCAGCGCCTCCACCAGCGCCTCGCGGCTTTCCATGTCGAGGTGGTTCGTGGGCTCGTCGAGGATCAGCAGATGCGGCGCGTCGAGTGTGGCCAGCAGCAGCGACAGCCGCGCCTTCTGCCCGCCTGAGAGACGGCCCACCAGCGTTTCCGCCTGATCCGCCAGCAGTCCGAAGCCCGCGAGCCTTGCGCGCAGCCGGGGCTGCCCCTCCGCCGGGCGCACGCGCTGGAGATGCTGGAGCGGGGTCTCGTCGATATGCAGCTCGTCCACCTGATGCTGCGCGAAATAGCCGATGCGCAGCTTGTTCGACGTCACCATCTGCCCCGCCATGGGTGCGAGCTTGCCCGCCAGCAGCTTCGACAGCGTGGACTTACCCTCGCCGTTCCGTCCCAGCAGCGCGATCCGGTCGTCTTGGTCGATCCTGAGGCTCAGCTTCTTCAGCACCGCAGGCCCGCCATAACCCACCGCCGCCCCGTCGAGGTTGACGATGGGGGGCGACAGCTCCTCCGGCTCGGGGAAGGTGAAGACCTGCTTTCGTGCCTCCTCCGGCGGGGTGATCGTCACCATCTTTTCCAGCATCTTCACGCGGCTCTGCGCCTGCACGGCCTTGGAGGCCTTGGCCTTGAAGCGGTCCACGAACGATTGCAGATGCGCGCGCCGGGCCTCCTGCTTCTTGGCCTCTGCCGCTTGCACCGCGCGCCGCTCCGTCATCTGGCGCGCGAACTGGTCGTAGGGGCCGTTCCAGTAGGTCAGTGCTTTCGCGTCCAGATGCAGGATGCCCTGAACTGCACGGTTCAAAAGCCCCCGGTCGTGGGAGATAATGATGACCGTGTGCGGATATTTCGCCAGATACGCCTCGAGCCAGAGCGAGCCTTCCAGATCGAGATAGTTCGTCGGCTCATCCAGCAGCAAGAGGTCGGGCTGCGCGAAAAGCACGCCCGCCAACGCCACACGCATCCGCCAGCCGCCGGAGAAATCCGAACAGGGGCGAAGCTGCGACTCCGTCTCGAACCCCAGACCCTTCAGGATCGAGGAGGCCCGCGCCTCCGCCGACCAAGCGTCGATGTCGGCAAGCCGCGCCTGCACCTCGGCGATCCGGTGCGCGTCGGTCGCGACCTCCGCCTCCGCCATCAACGACGCGCGCTCCGGTAACGACAACGTCGCCATGAGGGGGTTTGCATCCTTCGCAAGCGCCTCCCATTCCTTTGCAAACACGGTGCGCACTGCATCCGCGCCACCGTGGGCGCGCACTGCGGTGAGCGCACTCACCAACGCCGAGGCGTACGTGCGCGGGAACAGTGCCTCGCCCGATTCCGTGAGCGAGAACGCATACACCGGCGCGCCCAACCCTCGAACAAGCCGG
>JBBSVE010000155.1:0-6920 GCA_038233815.1 Rhodobacterales bacterium | reverse complement strand
TCGCTCAGGATCTCCGGGCGCGGACAGGCCGGCGCGAATGCGTTCGCGTCCGGGCGGCTGCACCCCGCCAGGGCAACGAGACCGAGCAGCGAAAGCAGCATGAAAGGGGGACGAAAGGACATCGGCGGCTCCAGATCAGGGCGGTATCGGCCCGCCGCCCGGAAGAGGCTTCGGGAGGGGTCGTTGTCGGCGGGGCGGCGCGGCGGCATACTGCCTGTGCCCACATTCTGGACAAACCACGCAACCCATAACCGACGCAAGGCCGGACCGACGCGAATCCGGTGGGCGTATCGCGAGGCTTTCTTGCCCGATCCCTGCATCCTTCCCGACATCGCAAGCGCGGGCTGAGCGGCGATGGCGGTCTATACCGAGGTTACCGACGACGCGCTGACGGCGTTCCTGGCGGAGTACGACATCGGCGGCGCGGTGGCGTTCCGCGGCATCGCCGAGGGGGTGGAGAACAGCAACTACTCGCTGCGCACCACCCAGGCCGATTTCATCCTGACCCTGTACGAGAAGCGCGTTAATCCGGGCGACCTGCCTTGGTTTCTCGGCCTGATGGAGCATCTGGCGCAGCGTGGCATCGTCTGCCCGCAGCCGGTGCACGGGCGCGACGGCCAGGCGCTGCGCATGCTGTGCGGCCGGCACGCCGCGGTCACCACGTTCCTGCCCGGCGTCTGGCCGCGCCGGACGCGCGTGGAGCATTGCGGCCCGGTCGGCTCGGCGCTGGCCGAACTGCATCTGGCCGGCGCCGATTTCGCGCCGCGCCGAGAAAACGCACTCGGCCCGGCCAGCTGGGCCGCGCTGTTCGAGCGCTCGCGCGGAGGCGCCGACGACATCGCCCCTGGCCTGGCCGCGGAACTCGATCGCGCGCTGGCCGGCGTTCTGGCCGGCTGGCCGCGCGGCCTGCCGACCGGGCAGATCCACGCCGATCTGTTCCCGGACAACGTGTTCTTCCTGGACGGAAGGCTGTCCGGCCGGATCGATTTCTATTTCGCCGCGACCGATATCCTGGCCTATGACCTGGCGATCTGCCTGAACGCCTGGTGCTTCGAGCCGGATTTCGCGTTCAACGTGACCAAGGCACGCGCGCTGCTGGCCGCCTATGACGCGAAGCGGCCGCTCTGCGCGGCCGAGCGCGCGGCGCTGCCGGTGCTGTGCCAGGGTGCCGCTTTGCGCTTCCTGCTGACCCGGCTGTTCGACTGGCAGAACACGCCGGACGGCGCGATGGTCACGCCCAAGGACCCGCTGGAATATCTGCGCCGCCTGCGTTTTCACCTTACCGCCGGGAGCGAGCGCGCCTATGGACTCTGAAACCAAACCGGATCTCGTGGAGATCTGGACCGATGGCGGCTGCAAGCCCAATCCCGGCCCCGGCGGCTGGGGGGCGATCCTGCGCTACAAGGGCCAGGAGCGGGAGATTTCGGGCGCGGAGAGCGCCACCACGAACAACCGGATGGAACTCACCGCGGCCGCGAGTTCGCTGGAAAGCCTGAAGCGCCCCTGCCGCATCGTGGTGCATACCGACAGCGAGTATGTGAAAAACGGCATCACGCGCTGGCACACTGGCTGGGTCCGCCGCAACTGGCGCAACGCGGCCGGCGACCCGGTGGCCAACATGGATCTGTGGCGCCGTCTGCTGGATGCCGCCAAGCCGCACGAGATCGACTGGCGCTGGGTGCGGAGCCATAACGGGGATGTCATGAACGAACGCGCCGACGTGCTGGCGACCGAGGCGCGCAACCGGCTGCCGATGGGGTGATTGCCGCCAGGCCACCTACCAACGCCGATAGTTCCATCCGCCCCCCTGTTCACGGAGCACGTCCCCAATCTTCACAAGTGCCGCGTTGGCGACATGTTCCATGCGGGACACGTGCGCCTTCGGGCCTGCAGCGGGAAACCCATCGGCTGCGACAGGAATATAGTACGAATGATATTATTTAATTGGGAACAATCTTAAACCGGCCATTCCTGGCCGGTGTTCCATGGACGTTCATCCCGGTAGGGACGCCCGTTACCGGGCGCCCCCCGGACAGATCCGAGCATGCGCTGCTAACGCACTCGGCTCCCACCTCGGGTGTTTGACGATGAAGCGTTGCTGCGGATAGGGGTGGGTGATCCTGGCGTGTGGCAACCATTGCGCGGCGACCTTCGCCATCCGTTCCCATGTCACCCGCCCTTTCTGGCTGCGGCGCCCGAGCGCTCGCTTCCAGTACCAGGTGACATAGTACACGAATGCCGTGATGGCACGCGCGTTGGTGGGCACGGCGTGATACGCGAGATACCCGCGCACCACCTGCCCCAACCAGCGCCCCTGCTCGGGCACCGGCACATGGAGCATGCGGTTCAGCGTCTCCTTGATCTCGACGAGCTTGGCTTGCATCCGCTTTCGCATGGTGTGCCGCATCAGCAGGAACCGCCCGTCATCCGTCTTCGCACAGATATGCGTGAAGCCCAGGAAGTCGAACGTCTCCGGCCTCGGCAAGCCCTTCACCGAGCGACGTTGGGCCGCAAAGCGACCAAACTCGATCAGTCGGGTCTTGTCGGGATGCAGGTCCAGGCTGAACGCTGCCAGCCGCGCCCTGAGGTCGCGGAGGAACCGGTCCGCGTCCGCGTGCCGCTGGAAGCCGACGATAGTATCGTCGGCATAGCGGACCACGATCATCGATCCGGTCGCCGTACGCTTGCGCCATCTTTCCACCCAGAGGTCGTAGACGTAGTGCAGGTAGATGTTCGTCAGCAGCGGTGAGATGACCGCCCCCTGGGGTGTGCCTACCGTGCCTTCCGTCCACGTCCCCTCCTCCATGACCCCGGCCTTCAGCCACTTGGCTATCAGCCGCAGGACACGGCGGTCGCCGATCCGATGTTGCAGAAACCGCATCATCCATTCGTGGCTGATGCAATCAAAGAACGCTCGGATATCGGCGTCCAGGACCCAGTTCACCGCCGCCAGATTGATCCCGTATGCCAGCGCGTCCAGCGCATCGTGCTGGGAGCGCCCCGGCCGGAACCCGTAGGAGAAGCCGAGGAAGTCCGTCTCGTAGATGGCGTTCAGCACCTCCGCCATCGCGCGCTGGACGATCTTGTCTTCCAGGGCAGCGATGCCGAGCGGCCGTTGCCGGCCGTCGGGTTTGGGGATGTACTGGCGCCGCGACGGTTTCGCCCGGTATGTGCCGCGCATCACGCGGTCATGCAGGTCGTCGATGTTGGCATCGAGCGTCCCCGCATATTCCTCCCACGTCACCCCGTCGACACCGGGTGCAGCCTTCGGCTTGAGCTGTTGGAAGGCCCAGGCCAGCAGGTCCGGCGTCATGTGGTGCATCAACGACGTGAACCGTTCACGCCTGTTCCGTTTCGCAACCTCACGTACGCAGGCCAGCGCCTGTGACACGGTTTCCCGGCTCTGAGTCCGGCCCGTGCTTTGCTGCCCTGCGGTTCCCTTGGCCCCGCCCCTTCCCTCCACTGCCTCCGCGCCCGGTCGCCCGGGTCTGTTCGGCCGCTTCAATGGTACTATGGACGGGTCTGACTTCCCTGGTCTGTGCATCAGCGGGTTCCGGCTACTGCCTTGCCGCCGCGGCCTGACGATCGTGTGCCAGGCAGACCAGGGACCTCCCGGTTTCCGTGCAGATGGTTTCCTGACACGCATGGGGTCTCGGACCGCGCAGGGCCAGCGTGCACCTCGCCATGGCGGTGCCCGCCGTGTTGCTTTCCGCTTTTCTCTACAGCGTCAGCGCCCCGGAGTTTCAACTTTTCGCGGCTCAATACCCAGCTTGCCAGTGCCCCTGTCAACGCTTCGCCGGCACCCTCGCGAGTGACAACGCATGACTCGGGGTCGTCGTGGGCGGCTACTCCTTCGACGTATGGCTCTTTCATCCACTACCACCTGCCGGCCTCCCGGCGCACAGAGAGTGTTCGATCCCGGTTCCCTTCCCTGCTCCAGTAACTCAACATACAACCATTCTCCGCTGCGATGCGGGCCGCGCTTAGGCCCAAGTTGCGCCTAGGTTTTCCACCGAAGCTTGGGGGTGCCAGGTATGCAACGAACCCCATTTTTGCCGCTAGAGAGCCGATCTCTCTCCGAGGCTTGGGGGTAGCCGGATTTACCCCCAAGCTTTAAGCTATTGATATAGCACCATGTCACGCGCCGAGCTCGCCAAAGAGTTGGCGGTTCGGATTGCCTAGGAACTGCCTCTCCGCCCAATCCTCGCCTCGCCCTCAAGGTTTGGAGATGGACGAATGATCGCAAACAATTGAGGGATGTGCACCTTTTCTTGCGGCGGGATGGAGCCAGCTCGGGCGTGTCGCTGGACCCAGTCGAATATATTGCCGGCCAGCCTCTGAAGAATCGGACGTATTTTCCTACCCTCTGAGATGGCGAACCTTCTTCATTCCGACCGCCCTCTGCCACAGTGACCGCATTTCTGGCCTTGGCGAAATCCACCCCGGCCGCAATCGAACAGACACCCTGGCGCGAATGCTGACGCAGCCGTTGCGGGCTCATCCGATCCGGGGCCAGCTGGGTCTACGGTTCTTTGACGCGGAGTTCCGCACTTGTTCTCTCCACGATTCTCCCGCTAGAACTCGGCCTCGTTGGAGGAGTTGCAAGACCATGGCCATCAAGAAGGCGCCGGCCAAAAGCGCACCAAAGCCCGCCGCTACCAAAGCAATACCGGCTGCCGCCAAGGCGACTGCCCCCAAACCAGAGACTTCCACAACGAAGAGCGTCAGCCCACCGGCAAAGAGACCGGCGGTCAGCGCTGGGACCAAAAATCGTCAGGCTGCGAAGTCTGCAACGCCCATCAAGGCACCGGCGCCGGTGACGGTCACCTTGAAGCATCTCGCCGAGCAATTCTCTGAGGACCACGCGATGCCGAAGAAGCAGGCTGAGGCGGTCCTGTCGGACATCGTCGGTCTTCTGGTTACCCACCTCAAGGCGGGCGACCGGGTAAGGATCAACGGCCTGGGCATTCTCGAGGTCAAGAACCGCCCTGCCCGCACTGGGCGAAATCCGGCCACGGGCGCCACGATCCAAATCGCTGCCAGCAAGAAGATCGCCTTCCGGGCTGCCAAGGAGCTTAAGGAAGCGATCTGACGCCGGTGTGGCGTCCGACAACAGACCCCAAGGTCAATTACGGATCACGTCGCGGCCGGAATTGAACGCGGCTTTCGGCCGGAAGGTTTCACAGCAGAAGGCGCGGCTTTCCGTGGAGGCGTTTCAGGACTCCCCTTGGTTGTCTTTGCTGACTTCGCTGACGGCTTGCGGGTTGAAGATTGTGCGATGACCGTCGTGTCATCTTGTGCCGGCGTTATCGGTGCTGCCTTGGATTTCGCTGTCGATTTTTTGGCTGGCTTTGCAGCAATAGGTTTCGGTGCTTGGCGCCGCTTTTCACGCCGCGCCTTCAGCTCGTCGCGGATCACGATCTGAGCGGCCTTGGCAACTGCTGACCGGGAGACTTCTGGCACGGCATCCAGAGCGGCCAGAAAAGCCTGTACCACCGGCTTTGTTCCGCGCGGCAGCCGGGTTGATGAATTGGCTGGTTCGGCCATAGAGCTACTTGTCTCCGACGATGGTTGCGGCTCCTGTAATACAGTGCCGTGGCTCCCGCTGTAGCCCTTCCGTCATTCCCCTGAAAGCATTTCCACCACACCGGCCACGTCGCCGGATAACCTGGCGCCGACTGAATCCACGTTTCGTCACCGGACGCTGCCGATGTTGACCGCTTTATGGAAGCGCAATGCGCGACGGCGTATGCACCGCGCCGCGGTCGCCCATCACTGCCACCAGGTCGCTACTTCCGTATGCTGCTGATAAGCTATTTCGAAGGTATCGACAGCGAACGTGGCCTGGAATGGCGCTGCTCGAACAGCCTGTCGTTGCGTGAATTCCTCCAGCTTGGCGAACGCGAGCGTGTGCCGGATCATTCGTGGTTGAGCCGCACCCAAAGCCGTCTGCCGCTCGAACTGCACGACCAAGTGTTCACGTGGGTGCTTCAACGGCTGTCCGACCATGGCCTGATCAAAGACAACCGGATCGGCATGGATGCCTCTACGATGGAAGCCAACGCGGCACTACGCACGGTCGCGCGGTCGTGCGGCGCGACAGTGGCGACCGTACTCAACTCTCGGCTCCGAAAAAGCGCTCAATTGGGAAACGCAAAAAGAGGCGCTTGACCAGTTGCTTCGATTGGCCAACAAAGACCGGGTTGGAACGACCATTTGAATCCGTCCAATATCCCCGTGTATCAGCGATACACGAAATCCGTGTGAGCCCCCATGGGACCTGCCGGACTACAGTGTATTCCGGTCCTGGGTTGTCCCGAAGAGGAAAATTACATGACGATCATAAATAAGACCTCCGAGAAGATTACCCAGGCCGGGGCTGCCTTGTGACCAAGTCTTGCGGCAGCCGATGCCACCCGCGCCGACCTTGCGGCAGAAGCGGCGTAACCAAGGCAATGACAACGTCACCTCAAACTTCTCTCAACATCGGACGGGCTTCCTTTCTCTGCGCGCTTTGCTAGAGCAGCATCCGATCAATTGGAATCGCTTCGCGATGCCAATCGACGGATAAAGCTGCTCTATCAAGAGACAAGCAGAGCATGATCGAACGGATCATGCTCTAGGCATCGAGATCCCGAGCAGACTTTTTTAGGTTGGACCATGCCCTCATATCATTTGGTATTCAGCATCAAACGACTCTGGCTCATCCTCACAGTCGGAATGATCGTCAGTTTTGGTATCCTGCTATTCATGGGACGGCAGATCTATCAGATGGCGCCGCCCATTCCGGAGGCCGTCGTTTCCACAGCCGGCGAGACGCTGTTCACCCGCAACGACATCGAGATCGGCCAGAATGTCTGGCAATCCATCGGCGGTATGGAGCAGGGGTCTATTTGGGGGCATGGCAGTTATTTGGCGCC
>JBBSVE010000154.1:0-6950 GCA_038233815.1 Rhodobacterales bacterium | reverse complement strand
CGATGGTTTCGGCAATGCGGTCCTGACCTTTCCCCAAGGCGAGACAATGCATCTGTCGGGCGTCACGCCGCTTCAGGTCTGGAACAAACAGGATATGGCGCGGATGGGCATTCCATGCTTCACGCCGGGCACCCGCATCCTGACCGCGCGCGGCCCTGTGCCGGTGGAGCGGCTTCGCGTGGGCGACCGCGTGCAGACCGCGGACGACGGCTGGCAACCCCTGCGCTGGATCGGGAGGCGAAGGCTGGCGGAACGGGATCTCGCCGCAGCGCCGCATCTGGCACCGGTCCTCGTGCCCACGGGTCGGGTGGGCAACGACCGGCCACTCCTTGTGTCGCCGCAGCATTGCTTTCTCGCCGGGGCGGACTGGGGCTTCGACGCGGCGGCTCTTGCGGGACGCGTTGTGCGCGCGCGCCATCTGGTGGGCTGGCAAGGCTCCGGCGCGCGGATTGTCCGGGACCGGCGACACGTGAGCTACCTCCACCTCCTCCTCGATCGCCATCAGGTAATCTTCGCCGACGGTGCCGCGACCGAAAGCTTCTTTCCCGGACGCGAGGCAACCCGCACCATGGCCCCCACGGGCCGGGCAGAGATTGCGGCCCTGATCCCCGGCATACTGACCACGGGCGGCTACGGCCCAACGGCACGCCCCTGCGCGACGGGACGGGATCTGCGGCAGAGCAGGGCGCCTGGCCCCCGCCGCACTGCACAAAGGTCGCTCGAACTACTGCCTGCAAATGCTGCGAGGCTCGCACCCCGCGCCGGATAGCGACGCGAATGCCCCCGGCAATGGGCTGACCCGGTCCCGCTACCACACCACGTGGGGACAGCGGGCTTTCCGTAACGACCCGTCTGCTCTATGTCGTGCGCATGACCGATCGCGCTGCCCAGACCCTGACGAACCTCGAGGACCTCGTCGCCTGTCCCAGCTGCGACACGCTTCACCGGCTGTCGGCGGTGGCCGAAGGCTCAAAGGCCTCCTGCGTCCGATGCCACAGGCTGCTCCTCAATCCGCGACCCAATGCGATGACCAAGATCGTCATGCTGTCGGTGACGGCGACGATCCTGATGGTCACCGCGATCAGCTTTCCCTTCCTCAAGCTGGAGGCGAAGGGCCTGACGCAGCAAAGCTCGGTTGTGGATGCGGTCCTCGCCTTTTCGAACGGCCTGTTCCTGCCCCTCGCGGTTGCGGTCGCGGCGCTGATCGTGGTGCTGCCGCTGGTCCGGCTGTTCTCGATCCTCTACGTCGTGGCCCCGATGGCCTTCGGCGATACCCCCGCCCCCGGGGCTGCGATCGCCTTCCGGGTGGCCGCCCGCCTGAAACCCTGGGCGATGGCGGAGGTCTTCATCATCGGCACGGCGGTGGCGATGGTCAAGATTGCCGGCCTCGCCACCCTCACCCTCGGCCCCGCCTTCTTTGCGTTCGCGGCGCTCGTCATCGTCACTATTTTCCAGGACATCATCATGAGCCCCCTGATCGTATGGCAAACACTCGAACGGCGCACCACCCGCTGACCGCCCGCGAGGCGGGCCTCGTCGGTTGTACGGTCTGCATGCGGGTGGCGCCCGCAGGCACGCGGACCTGCGCGCTTTGCGGATCGGCCCTGTCGAGCCGGGACGGATCGAGCCTGCAGCGGGTCTGGGCATGGCTGATTGCGGGCCTCGTGGCCTACATTCCGGCCAATACCTACCCAATGCTGATTACCACAACGCTGGGATCGGAATCCAAGAACACACTTCTGGGCGGCGTGATCGAGCTTTATCATCACGGGTCGTGGGGCGTCGCCACCATCGTTCTGGTGGCGAGCATCGTGATCCCGATGACGAAGTTCCTGTCGATCGCCTACCTAGCCGTGGGGATCGGGCGGCCACATGTGGCGAGCCGGCACAGCCGCCACATTCTCTATGAGGTGGTGGAGTTCATCGGCCGCTGGTCGATGATCGACGTGTTCGTGGTTGCTATCCTGTCGGCGCTCGTTCAGTTAGGGTCCGCCGCGAGTGTGCATCCGGGAATTGCAGCAGTAAGCTTCGCCCTGTCGGTCGCCTTCACCATGCAGGCCGCCGAAAGCTTCGATTCGAGGCTGATCTGGGACGCAGACGGAAACGGGAATAGCAACGCATGACTATGCACGATGACGTGCCCGAGATGGAGGTCGAACCGACGCGCCGCTCGCGCCTGCGTAACGTGTCGCTGATCTGGCTGGTCCCGCTGATCGCCATCGTCGTGTCGCTCGGCGTCGCGTGGAAAAGCTACAGCGACCGCGGCACGCTCATCACCATCACCTTCGACGACGCCTCGGGGATCACGCCCAAGGACACGACGATCCGGTTCCACGATGTCGTGATCGGCACGGTGGAGTCGGTCGATTTCACCAAAGACCTCTCCAAGGTCGTGATCGGCGCGCGGATCAGCAAGGACGTGGCCGCCACGCTCACCGACGACGCGCAGTTCTGGGTCGTTCGGCCGGAGGTGAGTTCCCGCGGGATCAGCGGCCTGTCGACGGTGCTGTCCGGCGTCTATATCGATTCGGCGTGGGATCCGGGCAAGGCGGGCACGGTCATGGATTTCACCGGCCTGTCCTCCACGCCGCTGATCCGGCCCGGCCGCAAAGGTACGCGGATCACCATTCGCGTGAAGGACGGCTCGCTTCTGACAGCGGGTGCGCCGGTCTATTTTCGCGGCGTGGAGGTGGGCCAGCTCGATGAGCCCAAGATTACCGAAAACGGTGACGCGGCGACGGTGGATGCCTTCGTCAACGCGCCGGCGGACAGGTTTCTCAACACGGCATCCCGGTTCTGGGAGATCTCGGGCTTTTCGGTGAAGCTGGGGCCGACGGGGCTCGATCTGAAGGTCGGAACGTTGGGGGCGATCCTGACTGGCGGCGTATCCTTCGATACCGTCGTATCGGGCGGCAAACCGGTCACGGATTCCACGCAGAGCTACCAGCTTTATACCGACGAGGCCGCGGCGCGGGAATCCGTGTTCTCGGCGTCGAGCGAGAATGCGGTGCCGATGGCCGTGGTCTTTTCCGAGTCCGTGAGCGGGCTCGCCGCCGGTGCGCCGGTCGAGTATCGCGGTCTGCGGGTCGGGCAGGTCACCGGGATCGGTGCGTTTCTGGAACAGACGCCGACCCGCAAGGTCGTGCGGCTTCGCGCGACGCTGGCGATCGACCCGCAATCGCTCGGGCTGGCGGCGGACACCAGCAAGGCCGACACGACCGATTTCATCGCGCACCTCGTCGACGACGGGATGCGCGCCAAGCTCGCCGCCACAAGCATCTTTTCCTCCGGTCTCAAGATCGAGTTCGCGGACGAGACCAATCCCGCGCCTGCGTCGGTCCGCACCGATGCCGACGGCGTGCCCGTGATACCGAGCGTGAAATCCGAACTGCCAGATTTTACCGCGACGGCGCAGGGTGTTTTGAAACGGGTGAGCGACCTTCCGATCGAGGAGGTGATGCAGCAGGCTGTCTCCCTCATGGCGTCGATCCAGACCATAGCCTCGTCCAAGGGCACGCGGGAGGCGCCGCAGGCGATCCTCGACCTGATCGACGAGGTGAAGGGCCTGATCGCGCAGGACGACACGCAGGCGATCCCGGGCGAGGTGCGCGGTGCCATCGCAGACCTGCGCGGCATCGTGGCGGATCTGAAGGCGCAGGGGGCGATCGACAAGCTGGCGGGGGCACTTTCCTCTGCGCAGACGGCCGCTGCGAATATCGCGGTCGCGTCGGATGATTTCCCCAAGCTGATGGCGGATATCCGGTCGGTCGCGGCGAAGGCGAACAACCTCAAGGCAGAGGAGCTGGTCGATGCCGCGACCCGCGTGCTTGACAATGCGGACGCGCTGATTGCGTCCGACGGTGCGAAAAGCGTGCCGCCCGCGCTGGCCGGCGCGCTGAACGAGGTGCGCGCGGCGTTGCAGGACCTGCGCGCTGGCGGAGCGGTGGAGAATACCAACGCGACGCTGAAATCCGCGCGCGACGCGGCGGACGCGGTGGCCAAGGCTGCGCGGAACTTCCCCGACGTATCGACGCAGTTGAACGGCGTTCTGGCACAGGTGAAATCGCTCATCGCCTCCTACGGCGACCGGTCGCAGTTCAACACGGAGACCATCGGCCTTCTGCGCGAGTTGCGGCAAGCGGCGGAATCCGTGACCCGGCTGACCCGCGAGATCGCGCGCAAACCCAATTCTCTCATTCTGGGACGGTGACATGACCTTCAGACCGCTGGCTTTCATCCTTCTCCTCCCGCTCATGGCGTGCGGCACCGATTCCCGCTTCCTGATCGCCTCCGGCCCTTCTGAAACCGGGCAGACGGCATCGAAGGCCCGGGTGGGCGTGCGGTCAATCGAGGTGCGCGACGTGTCCCTGCCCGCCTATGCGTCCGCCACGGACATCGTGGTGGAGGGGACGGACGGCGCGCTCAAGCCCGTCCCCGGCTCGATCTGGGCCGACGATCAGGTCCGGGGCGTTACCGGCGCGCTGGCCAAGGCGCTGGACGCGCGGTCGACCGCGACCGTGGCAGCGGAGCCGTGGCCGCTGCTGGACCAGGCCGACGTGCAGGTGCAGGTGCGGGTGGACCGGATGATCGCGCGGGCCACCGGCCAGTTCGAGATGTCCGGGCAATATGCGATCGCGGCACCCTCGGGCGCGGTGCGCGAGACGGTGCGCCGCTTTGCCTTCACCGCGCCGCTGCAAGGCACGTCCGCCGCGGCCGTGGCGCAGGCGACAGGCGTCGCCATTGACGAGCTCGCCAGCGACATCGTCGCCCGGCTGCGACGCTGACCGACGGGCGTTCCCGGCCCTCAGACCGACCCATTGCGACAAAATTCTATCAGGTTTCGGCGAAACGCGTAGTAGCGGGCGGCTCGGTGCGCCCTTAACGTCGTCTGACGCGGGTCCCGTCCGGGATGCGCTGGCATTGGGGGGAGGCGCGGGGAAACCTCGCGTTCCGTGCCGGGAGGACGCGATGAAACCGGATCTCGAGGTCGTCCAGATCGGCCAGAGCGAGTCGTTCAAGGCGTGGGAACACGGCTATCCGTTCCACACGGTGCGCTGGCATTTCCATCCCGAATATGAGCTGCATTACGTGGTGGAGACGTCCGGGCGCTATTTCGTCGGCGATTTCATCGGGGCATTCGGGCCGGGGAACCTCGTGCTCACCGGACCGAACCTGCCGCACAACTGGGTCAGCGACGTCGCGGGCGACGGGACCGTGCCGCTCCGCTCCCGCGTGGTGCAGTTTTCGGCCGCGTTCATCGCGGATGCATCGCGCGTGCTGCCGGAGTTGGGCGCCTGCGCCGGGCTCCTGGACCTGAGCCGCAGTGGCGCGCTGTTCCCCGAGGCAACGGCGCGACGCGTGGCGCCGTTGCTGGAGCGACTGATCCCGGCGAGCGGTCTGGCCCGGGTGGAGCTGTTCATGGCCATTCTGGGTGCGCTCTGCCGGGCGGAGCCGCGCGCGCTCACCTCGGCGGGCTATCTGCCGGACCCGTCAGGCTTCATGTCGACGGGGATCAACGAGGCGTTGGCCTGGATCAACGAAAACATCGCCGAGCAGTTCGGCGAGACGGATCTCGCCGCCATCGCCGACCTGTCGCCGGGCGCCTTCTCGCGCAGCTTCCGGCGGCATACCGGGCTGGCGCTGGTGCAATATGTCAACCGGCTGCGCATCAACCTCGCCTGCCAGATGCTGATGCGGCCTGAGCGGATGCGGATCACCGACGTCTGCTTTTCATCCGGCTTCAACAATATCTCGAATTTCAACCGGCAGTTTCTGGCGCAAAAGGGCATGACGCCCACGCGATTCCGGGATCTGCTGGCGGAGAACCTGACGGTCGCGCATGCGGCCTGACGGAACGGACGACGCCGGGACCGACCCGGAAGACACGCAAAAACAAGGAGGACGACCGATGAAAAAGGCACTTCAGCTCGGCGGCGCGCTGGCACTCGCGGCGACCCTGATGGGGGGCACCTCGGTGCTGGCCCAGACCAAGGGGACGGTGGCGTTCCTGATGCCCGACCAGGGCTCCACCCGCTACGAGGAGCATGACTTTCCCGGCTTCAAGGCCGCGATGACGAAGCTGTGCCCCGATTGCACCGTGATCTACCAGAATGCCAACGGCGACGTGTCGCTCCAGCAGCAGCAGTTCAACTCTGTGCTGACGCAAGGCGCGAAGGTCGTCGTGCTCGATCCGGTGGACAGTTCGGCGGCGGCATCGCTGGTGCAGATGGCGCAGAGCCAGGATGTGAAGATCGTGGCCTATGATCGCCCGATCCCCGACGTGACCGCCGACTATTACGTGTCCTTCGACAACGAGGGCATCGGCAAGGCCATCGCTGAGTCGCTGGTAAAGCGGCTCGAGGCGATGAACGTGCCCACAGACAAGGGCGGCGTGCTGGAGATCAACGGCTCGCCCACCGACGCCGCGGCGGGGCTGATCAAGGACGGCATTCACAAAGGTCTCGCGGGCGGCAAATACAAGACGCTGGCCGAATATGACACGCCCAACTGGGAGCCGCCGAAGGCGCAGGAATGGGCCTCGGGCCAGATCACGCGCTTCGGCGACCAGATCGTCGGCGTCGTGGCCGCGAACGACGGCACCGGGGGCGGCGCCATCGCAGCGTTCAAGGCGGCTGGCGTGAACCCGGTGCCGCCCGTGACCGGCAACGATGCGACCATCGCGGCGCTGCAGCTCATCATCGCGGGCGACCAGTACAACACGATCTCCAAACCGTCGGAGATCGTGGCGGCGGCGGCGGCGAAGGTCGCGGTGGCCTTCCTCAACGGCGAGACCCCGAAGGCAGAGACGGAACTCTACAATACGCCGTCGCAGCTTTTCGTTCCTGCCGTGGTGACCAAGGACAACATCAAGGCGGAGATCTTCGACAAGGGCATCGCCACGGCGGCCGAGGTCTGCACCGGACGCTACAAGGCCGATTGCGACACGCTCG
>JBBSVE010000153.1:0-6979 GCA_038233815.1 Rhodobacterales bacterium | reverse complement strand
TGCAGATGGTCCGGTCGATCGAGCTTGGTCATGCCAAAAGCGCCGACGTGAAGGACGCGACGCTGTCCCTCACCCGGCAGGCGATGGAGCATCGGGGCGGCAATGCCACCGTGAAGGCGCTGGTCAGCCAGACCCACGCGATGCTCTTCGGCGATGCGGCGGTCGCGGGCGCGGTCGCGGCGCAGGCGCTGGAGGCCGATCCGAGGAACCCGTTGGCGTTGCAGGCGATGGCGCTCGCCGCGATGCTCGCCGACGAGGGGGAACAGGCCTACCGGCTGTCGACGCTGGGCCGGACCTATGCCAGCCGCTCCACCTTCCGGCACTGGTGGGACATTCACCACACCGCAGTCTGTATCGCGACCGGGCGCCACGCCGAGGCGATCCGGGCGGCCGAAGCTGCGGCCCTCGCCGCCCCGTCGCTGCGCCCGGCCTACCGCTATCTTATGGCGCTCCACGCGCGGCGCGGCGATCTGGACAGGGCGCAGCGGATGCACGAACGGCTGGCGGCGCTGGAGCCGGACTTCACGCTCGACCGGATGCTGGGCGACCCCGACTACCCGGTTCGCACGCTCAGGCGGACGGGATTGTTGCAGGACATCCGAAAACTGCTCTGACCAACCGCCTCAGCCCACCCGCAGCCGCGCCACGTCCGCCACCGGCAGAAACGCCGCCGCATTGGGGCCGAGATGCACGGTCCGGCCATCGAGCCGCGCCGCAAGCGACAGACCGAGCGGCGCCCCCGCCCCGACGACATCCAGATCCCGTGCCGTGTCCGAGAGGTTGTAGAGGCAGAGCATCGTCTGATCGCCGAGATAGCGGGTGAAGCCGAGGATCGGTTCGGGCAGGTCGAAGAAATGCGTGCGCCCTCCCGCCAGTGCGGGCGTGTCGCGCCGAAACGCCAGCATCCGGCGGTAATGTTCCAGCACCGACCCATCGCCCTGCCCCGCCACCTTCTTCGCAAGCTGCGGCGGCTTAACGGGCAGCCACGGCGTGCCGTCGGTGAACCCACCCGCATGGCCATCGTCCCACACCATCGGCGTCCTGCATCCGTCGCGCCCCTTGTAGTCCGGCCAGAAGCGGAACCCCGGCGGATCGGTCAGCTCCTCCCACAGGATGTCCGTCTCGGTCTGGCCCAACTCCTCCCCCTGATAGAGGCAGAGCGAGCCCTGAAACGCCACAAGCATCGAGATCGCCTGCCGCGCCAGCGCATCCGGCGTTCCGTGATCCTTCCAGCGCGAAACGTGGCGGATCACGTCATGGTTGGAGAAGGCCCAGCACGGGCAGCCATCCGGTGCGACCGCGTAATAGCCCTCGATCTTGGAGCGGAAATGTGCCGCGGTAAACAGCGGGTCCAGCATGTCGAAGGAATAGGCCATGTGGAGCCGGTGCGTCCCAGCGGTATATTCGGCCATGATGGCGCCCGCCCGCCGCTTCGCCTCGCCCACCTCGCCCACCATGGCACGCGCCGGGTAGGCATCCGTAAGGGTGCGCATCCGTTCCAGAAAGGCGAGGTTCTCGGGCTGCGTCTTGGAATGGATGTGATCCTGCATGTCGTAGGGATTGACCGTGGCGGCAGAGCCGTCCTCGGGCGCCTCGGCCGGATTGGAGCGCAGCATACGGTCCTGGAAATAATAGTTCACCGTATCCAGCCGGAACCCGTCGACGCCCCGGTCGAGCCAGAAGCGCATGGTGGAGAGCAGCCAGTCCTGAACCTCCGGGTTGTGAAAGTTCCAGTCCGGCTGCGAAGCGAGGAAGTTGTGGAGGAAATATTGCCGCCGGTGCGCGCTCCATTCCCACGCCGGGCCGCCAAAGACCGAGGGCCAGTTGTTCGGCGGCGTGCCGTCTGCGTTGGCATCGGCCCAGACATACCAGTCGGCCCTGGGGTTGGTCCGGTCGCGGCGGCTTTCCTGAAAGAACGGATGGCGGTCGGAGGAATGGCTCAACACCTGATCGACGATGACCTTCAGCCCCAGCGCATGCGCCCGCGCCACCAGCGCGTCGAAATCGGCAAGCGATCCGAACAGCGGGTCGATGTCGGTATAGTCGGCCACGTCGTAGCCCATGTCGGCCATCGGCGAGGTGAAGACCGGCGACAACCAGATCGTATCGACGCCGAGCGAGGCCACGTGGTCCAGCCGCCGGGTGATCCCCGCCAGATCGCCGATCCCGTTGCCGTTGCTGTCCTGAAACGACCGGGGATAGATCTGATAGGTCACCGAATTGCGCCACCAGTCCTGCATCACCATCTCCTCGCGAAATTCGCGCGCACCCTACAGCCGGGAGGCGCAGGCGCAACCGCAATCCCGCGCCGCATCGCCCCTGTCCGGTGCCGCACGCGGCCGCAGTCCATGGCAATGCCGTCCGAGGGGCCTCGATGGCCCCGAGGACGGCGCCCCTTCGCGCTTGAGGCCGGGATCGCGCGCCGCTACTCTGACGTTCGGAGCCCCCCCCCCGGAAGGACCCGCCGCATGGCCGCACACCGTGACCCCGCCCCGGACGTGGGCATCGTGATGGGCAGCCAGTCCGACTGGGCCACGATGAAGGCTGCGAGCCTGATGCTCCAGGACCTCGCCGTGCCGCACGAATGCCGCATCGTCTCCGCCCACCGGACGCCGGACCGGCTCTGGGACTACGGCCGGACGGCAGCGCAGCGGGGGCTCAAGGTGATCGTTGCGGGCGCCGGCGGGGCTGCGCATCTGCCGGGCATGATGGCCTCCAAGACCCGGCTTCCGGTGATCGGGGTGCCGATCGTCACGACGGCGCTGTCAGGGCAGGACAGCCTCTGGTCGATCCTCCAGATGCCGCGCGGCTATCCCGTGGCCACCATGGCGATCGGCGGGGCCGCCAACGGCGCGCTGATGGCCGCCGCGATCCTCGCTTTGTCGGACGAGGCGCTGGCCAAAAGGCTCGATGCATGGCGCAGCGCCCTCTCCGCCTCCATCCCCGAGGAGCCGCGCGATGACTGATCCCCTGCCCGCAGGGTCCGCGATCGGCATTCTCGGCGGTGGCCAGTTGGGCCGGATGCTCGCCGTGGCCGCCGCACGGCTCGGCTTTCGCACCCACATCTATGAGCCGTCCGCAGATGCCCCCGCCGCCGACATGGCCGCCCGCACGACCTGCGCGCCGTGGGACGACGTCGACGCCCTGACCGCGTTCGCGCAATCCTGTGCCGTCGTGACCTTCGAGTTCGAGAACGTTCCCACCGCCTCGCTCGACCTGCTGGAGCGTCTGGTTCCGGTTCGCCCCGGACGGATGGCGCTCGCCGTCAGTCAGGACCGGATCGCGGAAAAGGCGTTCCTCACCGGCATCGGCCTTTCGGTGGCACCCTACGCCGGGGTCCAGAACGCCGCCGACCTCGACGCCGCACTCACCCGGATCGGCACGCCCGCGATCCTGAAGACCACGCGGCTCGGCTATGACGGCAAGGGACAAGCGCGCCTCGACGCACCTGATGACGCCACCACCGCCCTCGCCGCGATGAAAGGTGCCGATGCCGTGCTCGAAGGGTTCGTCGCGTTCGATCGCGAGGTGTCCGTCATCGCGGCACGCGGCCTCGACGGATCCGTCGCGGCCTTCGACCCGGGCGAGAACGTGCACCGCGACGGCATCCTGCGGACCACCACCGTCCCCGCCCACCTGACGCCTGCGGAGAGGTCCGATGCCGTGCTGATCGCCGCCCGCATCCTGACAGCGCTCGACTATGTGGGCGTCCTCGGCGTGGAGCTTTTCGTCACGCCCGACGGTCTCCTCGTCAACGAGATCGCGCCGCGGGTGCATAATTCCGGCCATTGGACCCAGAACGGCTGCGCCGTCGACCAGTTCGAACAGCACATCCGCGCCATCGCGGGCTGGCCGCTGGGCGACGGGACGCGCCACAGCGACGTGACGATGGAAAATCTGATCGGCGACGACATGGACCGCGCCCCCGGCCTCGCGGCGGAGCGTGGCACGGCGATCCACCTCTACGGCAAGGCGGAGACGCGACCGGGCCGCAAGATGGGCCACGTGAACCGCATCACGCGCGGGACCGCCTGATCCCATCACCCCGCGGCGATCTCCAGCACCTCCAGCTCGACTGCCCCCGCAGGCCTGCGCCAGACAACCACATCGCCGACGCCCGCTCCGATCAGCGCACGCGCAAGCGGCGATTGCGGCGCGATCAGCCCCTGCGCGCCGTCGGCCTCGTCCTCGCCCACAATCGTCCAGACCGCGACGCTCCCGTCCGCCTCCGCCACCCGCACCCGGTGACCGAACGCCACCTCGCGGCAATCCGCATCCGGCTCCACCAGCCGCGCAGACCCCAGCCGCGCTTCGAGATAGCGGATGTCGCGCTCCGCCGCCGCCTCCGGCGCGCGGTCCAGCCTCTCCGCCCGCCCACGCGACGCTTCAAGCCGCACCTGCGTCTCCGCCAGACGCGCCTGCAACGCGGCGAGCCCCCGGACCGTGACCCAGTTCGGACCCGCCGAGATCGGCAGATCTGGCAAGGGCGCCAGATCCGGCCCGTCTTCCTTCACGAATGCACGGCTCATGCGTTCCCCCTCATCTGACGATCAGCTCCAACGGATCGTAGAGCATATCCCCCTCCCACGCCGCACGGCCGAGGCTGTCCGGCTTCACGCGCACCCCCGCCATCTCCGCACGGGTAAAGAACCGCCGCTCCGTCACCACCCCCTCGGGATCACGCCAGCGCGGATCGAGCGCACCCGCGACGATCCGGCAGCGGAAATAGAGGTCGACTTGATGGAACCCGCGGTCCGGGTCGTGGAACTCATTCACCAGCGCCGGCTCGCCCACCGCAATGCTGAGGCCGGTTTCCTCGCGCACCTCGCGCACCAGATTGTGATGGAGCGACGCACCCCGCTCCACCCCGCCCCCCGGCGCGCACCAGAGGTCGGACACCCCGCCCGGCCACGCATTCACGAGCAACAGCCGATCCCGGTCGAGGATCAGCGCCCGCACCGCCAGCCGTGGACCCCGTTCCGCCATACCGCAACGCTGGCACGCCGATCCCTCCCTGTCCACCGGTCACCATAATCCCACCTTTTTCTGTCCCCAAATATCCCCGCCGGAGGCTCCGCCCCCTCCAACCCGCACAGGCTCCCGATGCCCGCGCCCAAAAGAAAAGGGGCGCCCCGAAGGACGCCCCATCCCGTCAGACCCCATAGGGCCTGATCACATCATGCCGTCCATGCCGCCCATGCCGCCCATGCCGCCGCCCATGCCGCCACCGCCGCCGGAATCCTTGGCCGGACGATCCGCGATCATCGCTTCGGTGGTGATAAGAAGCGAGGCCACCGATGCCGCATACTCGAGCGAGGTGCGCACGACCTTGGCCGGATCGATCACGCCGAAGCCGAACATGTCGCCATATTCCTCGGTCTGCGCGTTAAAGCCGAACTTCGTGTCGGTGCTTTCGCGGATCTTGCCCGCGACGACGGATCCGTCGACACCGGCGTTCTGCGCGATCTGACGCAGCGGAGCCTCGAGCGCCTTACGGACGATCGCGATCCCGTTGGTCTGGTCGGAGTTCTCACCCTCCAACCCGTGGAGCGCCTTGCCGGCCTGAACCAGCGCCACGCCGCCACCGACGACCACGCCTTCCTGCACGGCCGCACGGGTCGCGTTGAGCGCGTCGTCGACGCGGTCCTTGCGCTCCTTCACCTCGATCTCGGACATGCCGCCGACGCGGATCACGGCAACACCGCCCGCGAGCTTCGCGACGCGTTCCTGCAGCTTCTCCTTGTCGTAGTCAGAAGTCGTCTCCTCGATCTGCGTGCGGATCTGGCTTACGCGGGCCTGAATCTCCGCCTTCTCGCCGGCACCGTCGATGATCGTCGTGGTGTCCTTGGAGATCGAGACCTTCTTCGCACGCCCCAGCATGTCGATGCCGACATTCTCTAGCTTCATACCCAGATCGTCGGAGATCACCTGACCGCCCGTGAGGATCGCGATGTCCTGCAGCATGGCTTTCCGGCGATCGCCGAAGCCCGGTGCCTTCACGGCGGCGATCTTCAGGCCGCCGCGCAGCTTGTTCACGACCAGCGTGGCCAGCGCCTCACCCTCGACATCCTCCGAGATGATGATGAGCGGCTTCTGGGACTGGATCACGGCCTCCAGCAGCGGGACCATCGGCTGCAGCGAGGAGAGCTTCTTCTCGTGCAGCAGGATGTAGCAGTCTTCCAGATCCGCGAGCATCTTATCGGGGTTGGTCACGAAGTAGGGCGAGAGGTAGCCGCGGTCGAACTGCATGACCTCGACCACTTCGGTCTCGGTCTCCAGACCCTTGTTCTCCTCGACGGTGATGACACCCTCGTTGCCGACCTTCTGCATCGCATCCGCGATCTGACGGCCGATTTCCTTTTCGCCGTTGGCGGAGATCGTGCCGACCTGCGCCACTTCATCGCTGTCCGTGACCGGACGCGAGGCGGCCCGGATCGCTTCCACGACCTTGGCGGTCGCGAGATCGATCCCGCGCTTGAGGTCCATCGGGTTCATGCCCGCGGCCACGGCCTTCAGGCCTTCCTTGATGATCGCCTGGGCGAGCACGGTCGCGGTCGTGGTGCCGTCGCCGGCCTCGTCATTGGTGCGGGAAGCGACTTCCTTCACCATCTGCGCGCCCATGTTCTCGAACTTGTCCGAGAGCTCGATCTCCTTGGCGACCGTGACACCGTCCTTGGTGATGCGCGGGGCACCGAACGATTTCTCGATCACCACGTTGCGGCCCTTGGGGCCCAGCGTGACCTTTACCGCATCGGCGAGGATATTGACGCCGCGCAGCATCCGGTCGCGTGCATCGGTTTCGAATTTGACGTCCTTGGCAGCCATGTTGCTTGCTCCAGTGTGTCTTTGAATTTCAGGGGTCGGAAAGGCGGGGCTTCAGCCCTGCCGGGCGACGGTCAGGAGATGATCCCGAGAATGTCGCTTTCCTTCATGATCAGCATTTCCTTGCCGTCGAGCGTCACTTCGGTGCCCGACCACT
>JBBSVE010000152.1:0-7029 GCA_038233815.1 Rhodobacterales bacterium | reverse complement strand
TCCAGGCCAATCAGGGAGAGCAGGCTCTCGACGCACCCGGTCGTCTGCCGCAATGCCATCCCGAAAAGGACCTTCATCGTCAGGCAGGTCTGAACGGCAGCGTCGCTGTAGACGGGCTGTCGCCCCCGCTTGCCTGTCGCCCCCGCTTGCCTGTAGGCTGCGCCGCCCAGGCCATGGCAGGATCAAACCAGATGGTCAGCGACCCACGACGCTTCAGCGCCTCGTTATATGCGGGCCAGTTCAGGGTCTTGTAGGTGGGTGTGTTCGGTCTGCTCATGACCTTCAGCTATCACGCTGAGTTCGCAAGATGAATCCCTCGCGGGATTTGTGCAGCAGAGCCCCTCAACAGCCATTTGGCAGCGGTCTATTGATTTCGTACTCACCCCTGAAAATTGTTTCTGCCACGTGCCGGGACGCGCCGATCATCATGTCTTAATGCGTTACCGTCCGACCCTGCGCAGGAATCGTCTGGTGCGCTCGTCGTCCGGATTGTCGAAGAGCTTGGCGGGCGGGCCGCTCTCGACGATCCGGCCGCCTTCCATGAAGAGGATGCGGTCCGCGATCTCGCGGGCGAACTGCATCTCGTGGGTCACTATCAGCATCGTCTGACGGCGCTCAGCAACCCGGCGCATGAGATCGAGCACCTCGCCCACCCACTCGGGGTCGAGCGCCGAGGTCGGCTCGTCGAACAGCATAAGCGCCGCATCTGTCGCCATTGCCCGCCCGATGCCCACGCGTTGCTGCTGGCCGCCCGACAAGGCTGTCGGATAGCTGTCGGCCTTGTCCGCGAGGCCTGTCTCGGACAGAATCTCACGGGCGCGGATCTCGGCCTCGGCCCGGGATCGCCCCTGCACCGTAACGAGAGCCTCCATGACGTTTTCCTTCGCCGTCTTGTTGGCAAAGAGGGCGTAGTTCTGGAAAACGAAGGCCGTCGCACGGCGCAAGGCCAGGATCTCTGCCCGGGACGCCCGGGCGGCGTCCACCTCCAAATTGCCGATCCCGATCCGCCCTGCCTCGGGCCGGTCGAGGAAGTTGATGCAGCGCAGCAGCGTCGACTTGCCCGTTCCCGAGGGGCCGATCACGACCACGCGCTCCCCGGCGGCGATATCGAGGTCGATGCCGTCCAGAACGGTCGTGTCCCCGAAACGCTTGGTCAGACCCCGTATCCGGATCATCGTGCCACGGTCCGGTTCAAGACGCGCTCAAGCCGTTTCTGACCCTGGCTCAGGATCTCCACGATGAGCCAGTAGAGAATGGCCACTACGAGGAACGCCTCGAAATAGAGAAAGCTGCCCGCCGCTTCCTTCTGGGCCGCACCCATCATCTCGGTTACGCCAAGCGTGAAGGCGAGGGACGTGCTCTTGATCATGTCGATGAAGTAGTTGACCAGCGTGGGTGCCGCGACCCGTGCCGCCTGCGGAAGGACGATCCGCCGCATCGTCTGCACCTGTGTCATGCCGATGGACTGTGCCGCCTCCCACTGGCTGCGATCAACGCCGAGGATTGCCGCGCGGATCGATTCCGCCATGTAGGCCGCGAAATGGAGCGTCAGACCCATGATCGCCGCCGTGACGCCGTTGATCTGGGTCAGGACCGGCAATACCTGCGGCAGGCCGTAGTAGAACAGGAATAGCTGGACCAGAAGCGGCGTGCCGCGAAAAAAGCTGATGAAGAGGATCACCAGCCAGTCGAGCCCCGGAACCCGGATCACGCGCTCGACCGCCAGAAGCGACCCGAGGACCAGGGCCAGCACCATCCCCGCCCCCGCCATCAGAAGCGTCAGCGGAACGTAGCCCAGGATCACGGGGACCAGCCCGAGCATGTAGTCGAGATCGAGTCCCCGCATGACCGGGCCTCAGTCGGAAGGCTGGGTGATGTCGCTGCCGAACCATTTCACCGAGATCTGTTTGAGCGTGCCATCCTTGCGCATGGCGGTCAACGCGGCATCGACCCGGTCGCGCAGCGCCTCTCCCTCGGCATCCTTGCGGAACGGCAGGGCGTTGCGGATCTCCGAGAAGGGCGCCCCGGCCAACTGGAGCGGCAGCGGGCTCTTGGCAATCACCTGCGCCGAGGACACGCGGTCCATTACGAAGGCATCGACGCGGCCCAGGGCGGTATCCTGCTCGATGTTGCTCTCATAGGAGCGGATGTCGATCTGGTCCGCGAAGGGCAGTTCGCGCAGAAGCTGTTCGAAGTTCGACCCGAGATTGACCGCGACGGTCTTGCCCCGCAGGTCCTCGACACCGCCGATCGCGTCGTTGCCCTTGCGGGTGACGACCTGCGCGCCGTCGATGACGTAGGGCTGGGTGAAGGCGAAGGCCGCCGCGCGCTCCGGCGTGACCGTGATCTGATTGGCGATCGTGTCGATCCGTCCGGACTGGAGTGCGCCGATCAGACCGGAGAAGGACATGGTCTTGTAGGCGATGGTGAGACCGGTCTGCGCGCCAACGGCATCCATCACATCCACCTCGAAGCCCTGGAGCTTGTCCTGCCGGACGAAGGTGAAGGGGAAGTATCCGCCGGACATGCCGACCCGGAGCGTGTTCGCATCCTGCGCCAACGCACCGCCGACAAGGCCAGCGCTCAGGGCGGCGGCCATGGCTATGAACCTGAACATGGGGTCTCTCCGTGAATTCTGAATTGGCAGGTGCTATCTGCCACAAGCGGCGCTGTCCATCGAGCGCCGGCGCGCGTCTGGTATGGTGGTGTCTGGTGACCCGGTGGCGCGAGCCTCTGCGTTGGACCGGGTGCGGTGTCCCTGCATTCTACCGACCAATCAGCGTCAGAACCCGCGCAATATCTCACTAACGCAGCGATAATTTCATTTTCCGCAATGGTCAATGCAGGATTTTAGCGGTTCATGCTCATCGAATTCAGGCCTCTGTCTATCGTCACGCACGATCAATCGGGAGAATGCTTCGTCATGCTCGATCGGTGTCGATCTCCCGCCGGTCATCGACCGCGTCTGTTTCCGGGCCGTCCATGTCTACATCCCCGAGGATAACCCTCTTCGAGATCGTAACCAATGGGCGTGGCCTCCGCCACGATGCTGACCGGGCAAGCCCGGGTCAGGCACTGAAACGGCCGCAACGGGTTAAACATCTGGGGAACCGGCTGGAACGGTCCCGATCTGCCGGTCGGGTCCGGCATGACCACGGAGATCGAGCATGAACCATGGATCAAAAGCGCCAACGCCGGGCCTCGGCCCGCATGCCGGGCAACAGTTTCTCTCCGCCGGCACGCCTTCTCTCCGCCGGCGCGCCGGTCGCGAGGGCACGGCTCGCCGCCGTCATGCTGCATGTGCGTGGCGGGTCACCCGCGGATATGGCGGGGCTCGCCGATCATCTCGCCCTGCCGGACATGGCCATCCTGGCACCCGGGGCGGCAGGTGGGTCATGGTGGCCGGACTCCTTCCTCGCCCCGCTCGATGCGAAGGAGCCCGGGCGGGGAAGCGGCCTCGCCGTGGTTGCGGCGCTGCCCGACGCTCTGGCGGACCGGGGCTTCGGCCCCCGAGCGGTGCGTGCTCATCGGGTTCTCGCAGGGCGCCTGTCTTGCGCAGGAAGCAGCGGCGCGACTGGCGCGCCCATTTCGGGCCGTCGCGGCGCTGTCGGGCGGGCTCCTCGGCACGGCGGAGGCGGGTGGCCCGGCGCGGAACGATCTCTACGGGCGCACGGCCAAGCGGTTCGACTACGACGGACGGCTCGACGTGGTGACGGTCCTGATCGGCTGCCACGAGCGCGATCCCCACGTCTTCACATCCCCACATCCCGCGCGTCCGGGTGCGCGAAAGCGCGGCGAGGCTGACGGCGATGGGGGCTGCGGTGGATACGCTCGTGCTGCCCGGCGCGGGACATGGCATCGTGGCGGAGGAGGTCTCCTGGCTCCGCCAGCATCTGAACGACACCCCCATGACGGAGGACCGGATGGACGACGACAGCGAGATCACCCCAAAGGCCGCTACGGCGCACTGCGCGGCGGTCACGCGGCGGAGATGACCTGTGCCCGCGCGGGCGAGGCCACCGTCATCATCGACCATACCGCCGTTTCCGATGCCCTGCGCGGGCGCGGCGTGGGTCTGGCACTGGGGCGCTGGGCCGTGGAGGACGCCCCGCCAAGGGCCGCCATATCCTTCCCCTCCGCCCGTTCGCAAAGGCACAGATCGCCCGACACCCCGAATGGTATGACGTGCTGCGAGGTTGACGCCCACCCCCGATCCGAAGCGATCAAGACCATGAGCTGGAGCCCCGGCCCCGACCCGACCCCCGGCGACCGCGCGAGCGTGGACGCCTTGGAGGCCGTGATCGTGCCACGCGCCGTCGATCTGGGCGCGATGGAGGTGCGACGCGCGCTGCCGTCCAACAAGCGCCAGATGGTGGGGCCGTTCATCTTTTTCGATCAGATGGCCCCGGCAGAGTTCCTGACCGATCAGGGCAGCGACGTGCGGCCGCACCCGCACATCAACCTCGCCACGCTGACCCACCTATTCGAGGGGCAGATCCTGCACCGCGACAGCCTCGGCACCGACCTCGCCATCAAGCCGGGTGCGGTGAACTGGATGAAGGCCGGGCGCGGCATCGTGCATTCCGATCGCACGGCGCCCGAGCGCAAGGCCACCGGCCAGCGCCTGTTTGGCATCCAGACCTGGATGGCGCTGCTCCAGGCGGAGGAGGAGTCGGAGCCCGCCTTTGTGCATCACGGCGCGGGCGACCTGCCGACCGTGGAGGCGGAGGGCCTGCACGCGCCCCTCATCGCGAGGTCCGCCTTCGGGGCCACCTTGCCGCTGAAAACGGCGTCCGATACTCTCTATGCCGACGTGACGCTGGCACCGGGGGCGCGAGCACCGATTGCACCGGATGCCGACGGGCGCGCCTATGTCGCAGCAAGCAAAATTATTGGCCGCCGGGAATGCTTCGCCTTCGTCCCATTTTCTGGATCAACCAGAATGATTTCAGGCACCGCTATGTTGGTCATGCCAAGCAGTGAGGTTACGCGGCGATCGTGGACACTCGAGTAGAGTCGGCTAAATCTTAATCTACCGACGCGACGACAGGGCGGTTGTCCCTTGCGATCTTGAGGGCCCGCGCACCAAGTTCGAGTTCGAGTTCGAGTTTGAGTTCGAGTTCGAGGATCGCAGGGGGCGAAGCCGCTCTTTAAGGCAAGACATCCTGAACTACGGAGATTTTTGATGACATCGAGGATACCCGCAGCGAATGTTCGTCTGAAACGAGCCTACGAATCCGCAGACGCCAAGGACGGTTCGCGGGTCCTTGTCGATCGACTATGGCCGCGTGGGGTATCGAAGGAAGATGCGGCCCTCGATCAGTGGATGAAGGAGATTTCGCCCAGTACAGGGCTTCGGAAGTGGTTCGACCACGATCCTGCCCGCTGGGAGGAGTTCTGTCGTCGCTACGGAGCGGAGTTGCATCAGAATGGCAAGCTGCTGAGCGAGCTGCGTTCGCTTGCGCGAAAGGGGCGGATCACGCTGGTCTATTCGGCCCATGATGAGGTTCACAACGATGCGATCGTGCTCAGGAAAGTCGTTCTGGGCCGACGGTTACCGCATGCGCCCTGAACAAGAGGACAGTCGGTTTCGAAAGCTTTGTTGGGACGTTGGTGCGGCGTCATTGGCGCATGATACCGCTTCCCAATCAGCGCGCCCTACCGCTTATTCTCAGCGAGCTTGAACGATGGCTGGAAGACGGTCACGAACAAACGCATGGCCCGGCAGAGACGTGCAAGGGTTTGTGTCGCCGCGAGGTCTTCGAAGCGTCGATATCCTACCATGAGTCGTACGACCGAACCGTTCTCGGGAAACTCGTTCCACTGGATCGAATTCCAATCCCTCGAACTGTGCTCGATATGGGTCTGATCGTCGTGCGGTATGGGCGTGAGCGCGTGACTGTCACGCGTGATGTCTCGCACCAGGACTTCACCGTCTCGTTGATGAAGATGGTGTCGGTGTCGGTTCCGAGAGAAGTGGTGCGCATTCCATCCAGCCTTTCGCGATATCTGTGAGTACCAGCGTCTGCGCGAAGCTCCCGCTGGTCAGCGGACCGCTATGGCAGACGAGATCGGCCTCGACGAACCTGGGCGGCGGATCATCCCGACGGCGCAGGTGTGGATCGGAACAGCCGGCTGGATCGCCGACGATGGCGCCGTGCGGCGGCGACCACGACCGCGGGCCTGCTCGCGCACCGGCCCGAGGATCAGGTCGATCGTGGCGGCGCTAATCGATTCCAACCCCTGCCGCACTCCAGGATCGGGGGCCAGATGACCATTGGGTTCCATCGCGGCAATCAGCATCGGGATGAGCGGCTTCAACCGTTTGCCGCAAGTTCTGTCCGAGGCTTCCAGCAATATGATCAACGCCTCGCGGACGCCATCATCGTAGAGCCGCCAATGGGGCAGAGCCTTCGATCCACCAGCTTTGCCCCCAATGCGAAGAGGACACGCCGCATGCTTGCGCTATTGGCCAGTCATCGCCGCGCCCTCCGTCACGTCTTTGTCCATCCGGCTTGCCCGACCGTATCGCGCTGTCAGCGTACATGGACTCTCATCTTTCATCGTCATGCTCACTCGCCTCCATGCCGCGCCCCCGTTTCCGAAATGCTCGGGAACATTCCTAACGAGGCCACAGTCCGGCGTTGTTGCGCAACTCACGTTAGAGGCGCGACTATCCGTTTGTCCACTGATGCCAGGCCATGCGGACGATTTCGGCGGTGCCGCGTGCATTGCAGCGGTTGATGAGGGCGACGCGGATCTGGATTTCTGCGGTTTGGCTGTCGGGGTGTCTTGCGGCGATGGGTTCGCCGAAGGCCTTGAGGCAGCACATCCGTTGCCCGGCAATGGTTTGCATGCAAGCCATGAGAGGGTTCGCCCCGGTCCGGCTTCGGGCGTGGTATCCTGTCCATCGCTTCCAGAACGCCCTGCCGTAGTGCCGGGTGGCGCGTAGAGTTTCGTTTCTGGCGATCGCGGCCGGGCAGTCCTCTTTGCACGGTCGGCCGTTCTTGCGGATCGGCCCGTTCTTGC
>JBBSVE010000151.1:0-7117 GCA_038233815.1 Rhodobacterales bacterium | reverse complement strand
GCTCGAGGCTGAACGCCCATCTCCGCCGTATCGGCGCACGACCCTGCGATGCCCTCATCCACGCAATCGGTGACATCTGCGGCCTCGTCGATCCCGAAGAGTGCTGCAACGCCTTCAAGGCGGCCGGATATGCACCGGATGACTAGCAAACCGCTTTAATGAGCAGCCGGTGCAAACCCGCACCTCCGACCTACCGCACGACGAACCGGCGGAGATACAACGCCGCCCTGAAGCAGCGTGGCTCGCTGCTGATGTGATTTGATAACGAAAATGTCTGGCGGGACGTCGCGGCCCTCACCCTTCTTGATGATCGGCTGGTGCGCGACCCTATTGTCGAGATCACCGCATGATCATTCCAGACCGCAGGTCGATCCCGCCCGCATGGCGGTCGCGAACAGAACCCCGTGGAGACAGCGCGGGGTCGTGCTTTCCAGATCCTCGTCGGCGGCCGCGCGCGGCGCCAACAGCTTTTCTGCGCTGACCAGCCGGGTGCGGGCCGGCGGCCGGGGGTATCGAACCTCGATCATCCCCGGCTCCCGGATCGGGACGCCGGAGATGGAATCGGATTCGCGCGGCACTATCGCTGCCCTACTATCGTGCATCCGTCGATCACGCCGATTCGCGACGTGCGCTGGCCGGTGGCAATGGTTCAATCTTGTCCCGACCCAACGACGCCTCCCGGCGCTTGCCTGGCTGGCTGGATGTATCGTTTTGGCTTGAAGGTCCAAGACGTTGCGGACGGGCATCGCATCAGCGTTATTGACATATTTGAGGATCAAGCAGCCCGCACACACCGCCTTGCGCCGCTGCCGGCTCTCCGCACGCTATTCCGGTTCGTCATCCTGTGCGGAAAATTTCGTTCGCGACCACCAACGAATGTTCGCACACTCCGGACAGGATATCAGACATGAGCGCAGGTATCGCTTGGGGTTGGTGCCGCACGAGGGATTCGAACCCCCGACCCCCGCATTACGAATGCGATGCTCTACCAACTGAGCTAGTGCGGCCCGGTGGCGCTCTTAGCATTGGCACGGGTCAAGGGGTAGTCCTATTTTCGGCCCGCTCGGAACTGCTGTCGGTGGGCGGGGGCACGGGATCGTCGACCACCTCGACATAATCGGGCACCGCGTCGGCATCGGTGGCGGCGGGCGGCGCAGAATCAGTGTCCGGGGACGGGGCCGGCAGTCCCACGATCAACGGCAACAGCTCCGTTCCCGTGGCGCTGGGGCCGGTGCCTTCCTGCGGCTCACGCCAGGACAGAGTATCGAAGCCGCCGCAATTCTCGCAAATCGGCACCCACTGGCTGTGGATCGCCTGACATTTGTCGCAGCACCATTGCGGCCCGCGCGGCGCTGTCAGCGCGCGGGCGAGCCAGCCACGCACGACCGCGTCGTCGGCGCCCTCGCCCCGCTCCACCGCGGCCATGATCGCCAGCGTACGCGCGGTGGGCATGGTCGAGGCGAGATCGCCAAGCGCCCGGCGGGCGGCGGGGAAATCCTCCGCCCCGAGGTGAAGCTCTGCATCGAGCATCCGCGTCTCGGGATCGTCGGGGTTGATCGCGGTCAACGTCTTGAACCGCTTCAGCCGCGCCTGCACGGTCTCGTTCGGCGCGATCTCGGCGAAGGCGGCGGCGAGGTCGGGATGGGGCCGCACCGTCCAGGCCTTCTTAAGCACGCGGGTGGCGGTCTTGAAATCGCGCCGCTCGATATAGGTGCGTGCCGCCATCGTCGCGGCCGGAATCAGGTCGGGCGACAGGCGGTTTGCCTCGATCGCCGCTTCCTGCGCTTCGATGCCCGCGTCCCCGTCGGCCACCGTCCGCGCCTCCTGCAACGCAAGGATCGCATCGCGGCGTCGGAACACGTCGCGCGGCAAGGCGCCCGATTTCAGCTTCGCGCCCAGCGTTGTGCGCGCGCCTTTCCAGTCCCGCTGGTCGGCCTGCAATTGCAAAAGCGTGTCCTGCAGTTCGCGGTGCTTCGGTTTCAGCGCGAAGGCCTTTTCCGCCAGTTTCAGCGCCGTGGCGGTATCGCCCTCCACGATCCGCTGCCGCATCAGGCCGCGGATACCCACGAAGCGGGTGCGGTCCTCGGTCAGGAGCGCCTTATAGGCCTCGGATGCCTTGTCGGTGTCGCCCTCCATCTCCGCCGCCTGCGCGATCAGCAGCGTGGTGAGGTCGGGCCGGTCGAGGAACTTGTCGGCCTTCTTCGCGCGCGCCATAGCGATCCGGCCCTCACCGGAGGCGAGCGCCATAATCCCGTCGGACAGGGCCTGATAGCCCTTCCGCTCCCGGTTGCGGTCGAAATAGCGCGAGATCGCCGTTTCGTCCCCGTTGAGAAAGCGCACCGTTGCCACGATCAGCCCCAGAAGCTTCAGGACCACCCAGAGCGCGAGCATGAGAAGCAGCATCGCCACCACCGCCGCCAGCGGGGTGAGCGTATATTCCATCGAACCGAATGCGATTCGGACCCCGCCATCCGTGTCGATGAGTAATCCCGCCCCGTAGGCCAGGACCGCGATCAATGCGACGAACAGGAAAACCTTGATAAGCGACCAGATCATGTGCGTGCCTTATCCCTTGCCGTTCGATGCAGACAACGCTGTCATCCCCTCGGTCGCTCCAATGCGCGCTTGAACCCGCCCCACCCACTCCGCCATCGTCGATTGCGCCTCGGGGGGGAGCGCGCCGATCTCGTCCAGCGCCGCCGCCAGGTCGCCGCGCTTCAGCGCCGCCTCCGCGCGCGACAGGACGGCGTCGGGCGATGTGCCCTCCTGCGGGGACAGGGAGCGGGCGCTGGTCTGAGATTTCACGAACGCGCCGAACCGTTCGCCGAAACCGCCGCTGGCCCTGACGCGCCGGGCATCCTGCAGCGCCTGCCGCGCCGGGGCGTCGAAGGATTTGACGAGATCGGCCTGTGTGGCAATCCCCGCCGCCGCCGATTGCGAAAGGCTGTCGGGCACGCTCACGCCGGCCTCCTTCAAGACAGCGACCGGGCCCACATAGGGTTGCCCCGCGGCCAATGCGGTGTCGATCTGCGCCACAGCGGAAGCGCGGCTGGCGGCCTTTGCATCGGCTTCGGCCTTTGCCGTCGCGGCGGCGGTTTCGGCCTGCGCCTTCTGCGCTGCCGCCTGCGCCTTGTTCGCGGCATCCTGCGCGGCCTGCGCCGAGGCTTCTGCCGCGCGGGCCTCGTCCGCCTTCTTCGACACGGCCTCCTGCTGGGCCGCGAGGTCGGTCCTGATGCTTGCCACGGTGGACTGGAGGGTCGTGACCGTCGCCGCATCGACCGCGTTGGCGCTTGCGTCCTTCAGGGCCGTGAGCTGCGTCTCGACCTCTCCCACCCGCGCGGTCAGCGCGTCGAGCCCTTCGGGCGGGGCCGCGGCGGCCGCCTTCGCCGCCTCGGCCGTATCCATCGCCTTCGTCGCCATGTCGCGGACGGAGGCCACGTCATCGCTCAGATCCGGCGGCACCGGAAGCGACTGGACCGAGGATTTGAGGCCAGAGATATCCTGCGTCTGCTGAGCGACCTGCGAGCGCAACGAAGCGGTCCCGTCGTCGGGCAACATAGCGCGCCCGGCAAAGAAGCCGAGGGCGGCAGCGATCGCCCCGCCCAGAACCAGCGCCAGAAATCCGCCCTTGCCGCGCGCGGGCGGTTCTTGCGGTCCCCCGTTCTGCGGTGTCGGGGGGCGGGGCGCCTCGTCGTCGCGGTCCGGTTGCGGGGTGGCATAGGGGGGCACGGTCTCGACCGGGTCCGCCTGCGCTGTCCGCTCATCCGCGGGCGGCATGTCCGGCCCCATCGTCGGACCGTCGGCATCGTCCGGCGGCACGACGAGTTCGGCCATGGCCGCCGAGCCGTCCTCGCCATCGGTCATGTCCTGCGACGGCAGGGGCGCGCTGTCGGTCCTGTCGTCGGGTGCGGGATCCTCAGGCGGAACACGGGCCTCCTGCACGGTGCCATCGTCCGCAAGGGGCGCGGCCGGATCGTTTTGCGGTCCGGCGCGTTTGCGGGGCGTGCGCGGGGTTGCCATATCGTCCCTCCGTTCATGCCGTATCCGTGCCCGGCGTGGGATGAACCTAGCCTGACGAGCGTTGCGCCTCAAGACCCACGGGCACGGTCCATGATGGTGGCGATCCCCTCGATCATCGCTGCCGCGTCCGGTGTGGGCACAGTGACGACGCGGAGGCCGAGCGCGGGGTCCACGGACCGCGCGACCGCACCGCTCAAGGCGATTCCCGTCAGGGGGGCCACCAGCGGCATGCGGAGGAGCTGGTCCGACAGCAAAGCGGCACTCCGGGGGGAAAAGAGCGGCAGAAGAACCGACGCCCGCCCGGCCAGCAGATCCCGTGCCGTCGCGTCGAGGGGCCGTTCGACCTGCGCGTAGGCGGTGAGAGTGCGGATCTCGACGCCCTCGGGGGCCAGCCGCTTCGCGATGTCGCCTGTCCGGTGCGCGCCGGCGATATGCAAGAGGCGCTGGCCCGCCGCCACCCGTGCCAGAAGCCCCACGAGGTCCGCCGCCGCGCCGCCCGCCGATTGCGCGGTAAGCCCGGCGACGCGCGCCGCCTTCGCCGTCCGGTCTCCGACGCAATAGGTAAGCGTGGGAAGGGCCGCGCGATCCAGACGCAGGAGTGCAGCCACCCCCGTCTCCGAGGTGAAGACCAGTGCATCGAACGCCGCCTCCGGCAGGGAAACCGGCAGGAACTCCGGTTCCAGAACGGGAGAGATCACGCATCGGACCCCTTCCCCGAACCGCCGGTCCAGCGCGCAGGCGAAACGCTCGGCCTGCGCGCGGGGGCGGGTCAGGAGGATGGCTTGCGGGGATTGTCTCGCCATGACCTGCCTGTTACGCGGGCAGACCGTTGCTGGCAACGCGCATGACGGGCGATCCATGGCCAAACCGACGAACGACACCGTGACCTTTCTCGGCATCGAGACGAGCTGCGACGACACGGCAGCGGCCGTGGTCCGCATGGCGGGCGAGGGCGGGGCGATCCTGTCGTCCATTGTCGAAGGGCAATCGACGCTCCACGCGGCCTTCGGCGGCGTGGTGCCGGAGCTTGCCGCCCGCGCCCATGCGGAGCGGATCGATCATTGCGTGGAGCGGGCGCTGGCGGAGGCCCGACTGACGTTGGACGAGCTCGACGGGATCGCGGTGACGGCGGGGCCGGGCCTGATCGGCGGCGTTCTGGCCGGGGTGATGTGCGCCAAGGGGCTTGCCGCCGCAACCGGGCTGCCGTTGGTGGGGGTCAACCATCTGGCCGGTCACGCGCTGACGCCGAGGCTGACGGACGCGCTCGCCTATCCTTATCTTATGCTGCTGGTGTCAGGAGGCCATTGCCAGTTTCTCGCCGTCCGGGGGCCGGAGGATTTCACCCGGATCGGCGGCTCCATCGACGATGCGCCGGGCGAGGCGTTCGACAAGGTGGCGCGTCTGCTGGGCCTGCCCCAGCCCGGCGGCCCGGCGGTGGAGGCCGAGGCGCGCGCAGGCGATGCGGTGCGATTCGCGCTGCCGCGCCCGCTGCTCGATCGGCCCGGATGCGACCTGTCCTTTTCGGGGCTGAAGACGGCGGCGCTCAGGGCCCGCGATGCGGCGATGGCGGCGGCGGGCGGGCTGACGCGGACTGACCGCGTCGATCTTTGCGCCGGGTTCCAAGCGGCGGTGGCCGATGTTCTGGCTGAGAAATCGCGGCGCGCGTTGACCCAGACAGGCTTTGCGACACTCGCCGTCGCGGGCGGCGTGGCGGCGAACGGCGCCATACGCGCGGCGCTGGAGCGGGTGTGCGAAACGCTGGGCGTGCGGTTCAACGCGCCTCCACTCGCGCTTTGCACCGACAATGCCGCGATGATCGCCTGGGCGGGGATGGAGCGGTTCCGCGCCGGCGGGCGGGATGACCTCACATTGGCCGCGAAACCGCGCTGGCCGCTGGACCGGACCAGCCCCGCCCTGATCGGATCGGGCCGCAAAGGGCCAAAGGCATGATCGGGATCGTGGGCGCCGGAGCGTTCGGAGGGGCGCTGGCCGTGGCGCTGGGTCAGGACCGGGATGTGATGCTTTGGGGGCGCGGCGCCCGGAGGCGCGACCTTGCGCGACTGCCGGGCGCGGTGCTGCCCGAACGGGTCACGGTCACCGCCGACCTTGCCGATCTGGCGGGGCTGGAGACGGTTCTGCTGGCCTTGCCCACGCAGGCGCTTGGGGCGTTTCTTGACGGCGCGGACCTGCGCGCGGGGACGCTCGTTGCCTGCTGCAAGGGGGTCGACCTCGCCACCGGCCTCGGCCCGACGGGCGTCATCGCGCGCGCCTGTCCCGCGGCGGTCACGGCGATCCTGACCGGGCCGAGCTTTGCCGTCGACATCGCGCGGGGGCTGCCAACGGCGCTGACGCTCGCCTGCGCCGACGAGGGCGCGGGACGGTCGGTGCAGCGCCAACTCTCCACCCCGCTCCTCCGGCTTTACCGGACCACGGACGTTGCGGGGGCCGAACTGGGCGGTGCCCTGAAGAACGTCATTGCCATCGCGGCGGGGGCGGTGATGGGCGCAGGCCTCGGCGCATCCGCACGGGCGGCGCTGATGACGCGGGGGTTCGCGGAGATGCAGCGCCTCGCCATTGCGCGCGGCGCGCGGGCAGACACGCTGGCGGGCCTCTCCGGTTTCGGCGATCTGGTGCTGACCTGCACCTCCGGCCAGTCGCGCAACTTCCGCTTCGGCGAGGCGTTGGGCGCCGGACAGCCGTGGGTGGAGGACGTGACGGTCGAAGGGGTTGCAACCGCGAAGGCCGTGGCGCAGCTTGCCCGGACGGACGGGATCGACATGCCGATCGCCGCAATGATCGCGTCCCTGCTGGCGGGCGAGATCGCACCGGAGGCCGCGATGACCGCCCTCATGTCCCGCCCCTTGAAGGAAGAATGACATGCGCGTTGCCCTGATCTGCCACGACAGACCGGATGCCCTCCAGATTCGGCTGAACACCCGTGCTGCCCATCTGGCGCATGTCGATGCCTCGGGCGTGGTGGAACTGGCCGGACCGCTGCTGGACGATGCGGGGCAGATGACTGGCTCGCTGATCGTGCTGGGCGTGGAGAGCATGGTTGATGCGCGCGACTGGGCGGCGGCGGACCCCTATGCGGTGG